>CAJOJA010000009.1 GCA_905234735.1 uncultured Bacteroidaceae bacterium
GTTATGCGTATCTTGCCAATAGCCTCTTTTCGGGGAAAAATTATGTGACCCTGATTAGAAACGGAAGTAGGCCTGGGCCCAGGCCTGGTGGTAGGAGCCGGCAGTGGTGGTGCCCAGCGTATGGTAGTTGTACTGGAGCTGCAACAACAGGTTCTTGTGGGGCTGCAGGTTGGCCGAGAGGGAGTAGATGGTGTGCATGGAGTCCCATGTGGCATAGTCGCGATAGACATCGTACTTGCCATACACCTTTATCCAGCGCCACACGGGAGCGCCGACGGTCAGGTACCAGGCATCGGCCTTGTCGCCGCCCTTCCAGTGAGCAGCCTCGGTCTCCGTAGCTGCCACGTAGTCGCTGGCCTTGTAGCCCCAGGAACGGGCATACTCGGCACGGAAGCTCCAGTTATTCTCCCGTCCCTCATATTTCAGGCCTACGGCCAAGCGGTTGCGGTCGACGGCGACTTTGGTGTCGGTGTCCACCCAACTGCCCCACCAGCCGAAAGCGCCTATCCAAAGGTCCTTGACGGGGCTCCACTGGATGTTGCCGATAAAGTCTTTCTTGCGGTTCCGGTCGCGCTGGTTGATGCCCTGTCCGTTGTAGACGGCTACGGCGTAGTGAAACTGTGCGTGGCCATCGCGCTTGCTGCAGAAGGCGTCGCCCTGAATCTGCAGTCCCAGATCGCGCCCGCCCATCGTCTTCTCGCCGCAACGGTCGCCGAAGCCAGAGAATTTCTTGGTCAACTGGCTATAGTCGCCGACGCCTACATCCCAGGGGTTATAGGGGTTTTCGAAAGTGAAGCAGCGCTTGAACTCACCCACCTTGACCTCCAGCTCCTTCCAATGGCTCCAGGCAATGAAGGCATCCTTCACGTGGGGTGTACCATTCAACTCGAACTGCAGGCGGTATTTGAAATCCTTCATCACCGTTCCGTCTACATAGACACGTGCAAGGCGCAGTCCGAAGCCATCGCCGCCATACTCGGCAGAGCGGCTGTCGTATTTGTACGAACCTATGACGTAACCACCGAATTTGGGCACGGAGGCAATGTCGCTGCGCTTCCACTTGGCCTTGGGCAAAACGGCATTCTGGAGGGTTTTGTACGTGGTATCGAGGAAGACCTCGTCGTCAACACTCTCGGCGTGGCTCATGACCGATGACAAAAGGCAAAAGGCAAGAGGTAAAAGTATCTTCTTAAGCATATCGGCTACAAAAATACTACAATTATTTAAGAAATAAAAATTAAAAAAAGAAAAAAGCAATTAAACCAACGGGGGCGACGCGCGTCATAGTATGCAGCAATCAATACTATAAGAGAAATAAGATGAAAGAAAGAATGATGGGTCTGCTGTTGCTCGTGATGTGTTCGGTGGTTGCAATGGCACAAAAAGCGACAGTGACAGGAACCATAATGGACGGCACGCTGAACGAGCCTCTGCCGGGGGCCGCAGCCGTGTTGCTGAACCCCAAGGACAGCACGCAGGTGACCGGCGTGGTGAGTGACGTGAACGGACAGGTGAGTATGCCCGTATCGAAATACGGCAGCTACGTGCTGCGCATCTCGTACATGGGCTACGTGACGCAGTACAGAAACATCACGCTGGACAAAAAAACGAAAACTCACGACCTGGGCACCGTGGTGCTGAAGGAAGATGCCAAGGTGATGAAGGAAGCCCAGGTGACAGCCCAACTGGCACAGGTGGAGATGAAGGAGGACACGTTCGTCTACAACACCGGAGCCTTCCGCGTACCCGAGGGGTCGAACCTGGAAGAGCTGGTGAAGAAACTGCCCGGTGCCGAGGTGGAGGAAGACGGCACGGTGAAGATTAATGGTAAGACCGTGTCGAAAATCATGGTCGGCGGCAAGGAGTTCTTCAGCAACGACACTAAGATGGCCATGAAGAACATACCGACAAAAATGGTGGAGAAGATAAAGTCGTACGACAAGAAGAGCGACTACAGCCGCATCACCGGCATCGACGACGGAGAGGAGGAAACCGTGCTGGACCTGACCGTGAAAAAGGGCATGAAGGAGGGATGGCTCATCAACGTGGACCTGGGCTACGGCACCGAAGACCGCTACACGGCCAAGGCCAACATCAGCCGATTCACCGACAACATGCAGTTCACGATCATCGGCAGCCGTAACAATGTCAACGACCGCAGCTTCCCCGGTGGAGGAGGTCGCGGATGGTGGGGCGGCGGAGGCCAAGGCATCACGACGAGCGATATGTACGGCGCCAACATCGCCTGGGAGAATGGCAAGAAGGAGTCGGAAGCCGGATTCCTGGAAATAGGCGGCAACGTGCGCTACAGCCAGAACAAAAACGACGTACAGACACGCACGAACAGCGAGATGTTTCTGGACAATACCAACAGCACCTTCTCAAACTCGCGCAGTAACAGAATCAGTACCAGCAAGAGCCTGAATGCCGACCTGCGACTGGAATGGATGCTGGACTCGATGACCAACCTGATGTTCCGTCCAAACTTCTCCCGCTCATGGTCCGACAGCAACGGGGGCAGCCTGAGCGCCACCTTCAACCAGGACCCCTACGAGTCGTTCACCGACCCGCTGAACGAGTATAACCTGGCGGAGAACGTGACCGTACGCGACAAGATAACCGTGAACGACAATGACCGCCAAACACGGAGCAAGGGAAACTCGACCAACTTCAACGCTGACCTGCAGCTGAACCGCCGACTGCACAAGGCCGGACGCAACCTGACACTGAACGTGGGCGGACGCTACTCGAACTCGGACAACACGTCGTGGAGCCGCTCGTTCATCAACTACTTCCAGCAAGCGGATGCTACCAACACGACAGGACACAAGACTACGTTCAACAACCAGTACAATCTGTCGCCCTCGACCTCGTACAACGCCCAGGGTCGATTCTCCTACACAGAGCCCATCACCAAGAACCTGAACCTGCAGGCCTCGTACCAGTTCCAGTACCGCTACTCGGACAACGACCGCTCGATGTACAGCATCGACTCGCTGCTGACGAAGTTCGGTGGTTACTATACAGCCGAACAGCTCTATCTGGGCTATATGCCAGGACTGGACAGTTTGAACTACTGCTACAACTGGCAAAACTCGCAGTATGCCACCTATCGCGAATACAACCACGATGCAGCAGTGATGGCCCGCTACAACCGCAAGTTCGAGAACGGACAGGAAATGCGCCTGAACGCCGGTGTGAACTTCCAGCCCCAAACCACCCACATGGACTACAAGAAGAACCTGCTGGACACCACCATAGTGCGCAACACCTTCAACTGGGCTCCACGCATCGACATGCGCTGGAAGATTTCGAACACCAGCCAACTGCGACTGCGCTACAACGCCCGAATGTCGCAGCCCTCGATGACAAACCTGCTGGAGGTGGTGGACTCGAGCGACCCGCTGAACATCTCGACCGGTAATGCCGGACTGCGCTCGTCGTGGAACAACAACTTCTTTGCCTTCTACAACGGCTACAACGTGGACAAACAACGCGGATGGATGGTGAACGCACGCTACGACAACACGAAAAACAGCATCTCCACGGCCACGATTTACGACACGAAGTCGGGTACGCGATACACACGGCCCATGAACATCGACGGAAACTGGAACATCGGCACCTCCATCATGTTCAACACTGCCCTGGATAAAGGCAAACACCTGAACCTGATGAACTTTGCCAACATCAACTATGCCAACAACGTGGGCTACCTCTCCAGCAACTCGGACGGCTCGACCTGGGGCAACATCTATCGCGACGACAACCCAAGTATCGTGGACATGGACAAGGTGTTCAGCAACGTGGACCTGCAGAAGACTACCACCAAGAACACGACTATCAACGACAACCTGCGACTGAACTACCGCAACGACTTCGGTGAGACGGGCACCTACGAGATAGGACTGAACAGTGGCTTCAACTACCAGCACGCTCGCAACAAGTTGCAGACGAATGCCAACATCGACAGCTGGACATTCAGCTACGGCGGTAATTTCAACATCACGTTTCCCTGGAATATGTCGCTCTCCACGGACATCAGCGAACAGTGCCGTCGAGGCTACTCGGACGAGTCGATGAACACGAACGAGCTGATATGGAATGCCCAACTGAGCCAGAACCTGAAAAAATGGTTGAAGGGACACGAACTGATCGTCATGGTGCAGTGGTACGACATCCTGCGCCAGCGCTCAAACATCAGCCGCTCCATATCGGCTACGATGCGCAGCGACTCGTGGACGAACGCCATCAACAGCTATATGATGGTGCACCTGGTGTATAACCTGAACCTGCTGGGCAACAAGGATGCCCGCGCCGGAGGCTTTGGCGGTCCTGGCCCAGGTGGATTCGGTGGCCCAGGTGGCGGACGCGGCGGCAGAGGCGGCGGCCCAGGCGGACGACCGTTCTAAGCTATACTTACTGAAAGAAAGAGAAATTCACACTGCCGTATGAACGGTGCTCCACAAAACGGGGATGGCTGTCGAAGCTGTCCCCCTTTCCATGCTCGAGCACGAAGACACCATCGGGCAGCAACAGGTCGCGCCCAAGGATGAGGTCGGGCAATTCGGGGATGTTGGGTAGCGTGTAAGGAGGATCGGCAAAGATGAAATCGTACTGCTCGCGGGCGTTCTTAATGAACTTGAACACGTCGCCACGAACGGGGAAAGCATTCTCGTCGCCCAAGCGGTTGATGAACTCCGTGATGACGCGATAGTGCAGTGGGTCGCGCTCAACCGATACCACCCGACGACACCCACGCGAAAGCAGTTCCAGAGTAATGCTGCCCGTTCCTGAAAAGAGGTCGAGCGCACACTTATCCTCCCAGTCGATGTAGCCGTTCAAGACGTTGAACAGGTTCTCCTTGGCAAAGTCCGTCGTGGGACGAGCCTTGAACTCGCGTGGCACGTCGAAATGACGTCCCTTATATTTACCGGTAATTACACGCATGAAATGTGGACTATGTATTTCTGAAGCTCGTTGCGCAGGTCCTCGTCACCGTCCAACAGAACACAGACATCGCGACGCTGGCGCATCCCCAATTGTTTCCAGGCATAGAGCAGATAGTAGACCTGGGTATTCAAGTCGCTGGCCTCGAAGGAATTAGCAAATGCGAGACGCCCCTTCTCGTAGGAGAAAAGGAAGAGATGCTGTCCGTTGTGATAGGCATACAGACGATGCAATTCGTCGCGATGACGCTTTTCATAGACATACATGCGATTCATCAGCTGTCCGAAGAAACTGTGAACGGTGGCCTGAGGGTAATGACTGAGTATGAGGTCCTCAATGCCGGCGTCCAGCACAAAGACCTCGATGATTTCCAGGGCCGGCAGCATCTCGTAGTGCATGCGCATACCCGGAAGGCTGTCGTCGCCAAACGTCAGCCGGTAAAGTGCCTGGGCCTCTTCGCTCCGGAACTCGTCCAGGGGAATACGCGTAGAAGGGAATTCGGAATAGACGTTCACCTCGTCATAGTCGGGCTGTAACAATCCATTCTTCTGGAAAGCCTGTTCCAACGCATCGCGCAGCGACTCGCCCCCTCGGGTGACAACTCGCTTCTGGCTGTTGGGCGTGGAAAAAGAAAATCCATCCGAAAAAATCCGGATGGATAGTTCTTGTTCCGTCAGTTTCTTACTCCCAATTACCTGCATTGTTATTCCAGTTCAGACCGGCCTCGCCAATCTTCAGGCCAGGATAGTTACCCATACCCTCGGCAACCTCACGACGGTTGGCAGCCTCGCGACTCCACAGCTTGCTGTCGCCGCAGATGTAACTTTCAACCTCGGCACCGCACTCCATAACAGGAATGATGGCATCGGACTTGGTCTTAATCCATACGGCTATCAGGTCAAATTCCTTCTTCTCTCCGTCCTTAACGTCGGAGTTGGGAATATAACGGATATCGTCTACGTTATAGTCGGCAGGATAAAGCGAGTCGACCAAGGACACCCACGTCGTGTCGCGACGGAAGTCCTGCAAACCGTTGGCGGCAATCTCAGCGGCATTGCCACGGTTGACGATGGCGGCAGCCTTGCTCTCGGTCAGCCCCTTCTCCATCTGATCTTCAGTCAGCACACCCTGCTTGACAACGATGGGCAACTTGCCCTCCTTGATGAAGGCAATGAGTGTATCCCAGTTTCCACAGTATTCGCTGTGCTGCTCCTTGTAAGCCTCTTGGGCCTTACGAATTTCTATCAGACGTGCCTTCACGTCAATTTCACGCTGCTTGACCTCGGCCTCGAAGTCCTGCTGGTCTGCAATACTGCGATAGCAAATAAACAACATTGCCAGCGCAGCAATACCCAAAACTACATTAATTAGCTTTTTCATGATGTTATTTTAGTATTTATTTTGTATTTTACTAGCTTATTCGTACCTTTAGCCTTGCAAAAATAACAAGAATAAATGGAATAACCCACAATTTGAGCCACTTTTTACAGAAATATGCAAATAAAAGATGATTTAGTGCGTTTTATCCTCGCAAAGTTCGCCATGCAACCGACTCCAGAGCAGGCCGAGACGGTACAACGGTGGGGCGATTTCCTACTATCGACCCAACGGGAAGAAATTTTCCTGTTGCGAGGCTTTGCAGGAACGGGCAAGACAACACTCGTCGGTTCTCTGGTACGCGCCTTGCAGGCTCTTCACCGCCCCGTAGTACTCCTGGCTCCGACCGGTCGAGCGGCAAAAGTTTTCTCGCTTCATGCCGGCTGTCCAGCCTACACCATACACAAGAAAATCTACCGCCAAAAGACGTTTTCGCCCGACATGACTGGATTTCAGGCCGACATCAACAACCACCGTCACACGCTCTTCATCGTCGACGAGGCATCGATGATAGCCAATGAAGGACTGTCCGGCGGGGTATTTGGAACGGGACGACTGCTCGACGATCTTATTCTCTACGTCTACGCAGGCGAGGGTTGCCGACTGATGTTGGTGGGCGACTCGGCCCAGTTGCCACCCGTAGGCGAAGAGCTAAGTCCGGCACTCAATGCTCATGCCCTGGCCAGTTATGGGATGACCATACGCCAGGCTACACTGACCGAGGTGGTGCGCCAAGCCGACGAATCGGGCATCCTATGGAATGCCACCATGCTACGCCGACTGATTTACGACGAAGCCATGAACGACTTCCCCCGAATACACATCGGAGGTTTCACGGATGTGCATGCAGTGACGGGGCAGGATCTTATAGAGTTCCTGGAGGATAGCTACTATCGTTGCGGTACGGACCAGACCATCGTGGTCACACGTTCGAACCGCCGAGCCAACATCTTCAACAACGGCATCCGAGCCCGCATATTGGATCACGAGGACGAGCTGACCTCCGGCGACCAACTGATTGTGGTGAAGAACAACTATTATTGGTTAAGCGAAGAGAAAGACAAGGAAAGCACCGACTTCATTGCCAACGGCGATGTCTGCACGGTACGCCGGCTACGTAACGTACGGCCCATGTACGGATTCCGTTTTGCCGATGCACTGCTATGCTTCCCAGACTTCGACGACATGGAAATCGAGGCTACCATTCTGCTCGATACCCTGCAAAGCGAGGCTCCGGCCCTGAGCCAAGAACAGCAACGGGCACTCTTCGAGGCCGTTTGTGCCGACTATCCCGAAATCACCAATCGCCGCGACCTGATGAAGAAAGTAAAGGAAGACCCCTACTACAACGCCCTACAAGTGAAGTTTGCCTACGCCGTCACGTGTCACAAGGCTCAAGGCGGACAGTGGCAGCACGTCTATATCGACCAGGGCTACGTCACCCGGGACATGCTCAGCCCCGACTATTTCCGCTGGCTCTACACCGCACTGACCCGTGCCACTGAACAGGTTTACCTCATCAACTGGCCAAAGGAGCAAGTAGAAAGCGAGGCATAACCACCTTTTTATAGTAACTGAGGCATGGAAATACGCTTTTTTTTCGTACCTTTGCACATGAGTAGTAACAAATAAACTGAAAAGATTATGATTAATCCATTACAAGCACTGCCCACGGACAGCGCTGCCGTACAAAAAACCGTGGAAGTTACCAAAGAGGCCGTCACGGGACTGGCCCATGGCGACGTGAGTTACCTGACCCAATTCTTGCAACAGGCGCTGACGTTCTGCATAGAGGCCGGTAAGACTATTCTTGTGGCCGTCATCATCTACATTGTGGGACGCTTCATTGTCTCCATTCTCAACAAACTGGTGAGCAATGCCCTCGACCGTCGTAACCTCGACCCCTCCATCAAGACCTTCGCGAAATCGTTTGTCAACATCCTGCTCACCGTACTGCTCATCATTGCCGTAGTCAGCGCACTGGGTGTCAACACCACCTCGTTTGCTGCCCTGCTGGCATCGTTTGGTGTGGCTGCAGGTATGGCACTAAGCGGCAATCTGTCGAACTTTGCCGGCGGACTGCTGATATTGCTGCTGAAGCCCTTCAGGGTGGGCGACTTTATTGAGGCACAGGGGTTCGCAGGTACCGTGAGCGAAATTCTTATCTTCAATACTGTTCTGAAGACCCCTGACAACAAGGTCATATATCTGCCCAACGGTGCCCTCAGTAGCGGTTCCATCACCAACTATAGCCGCGAGGGCAGCCGTCGTGTGGACTTTACCGTCAGTGTCGAATACGGACAGGATGTGGAAGTGGCCAAAAAGGCCCTGCTCGAAATATTTGCCAAGGACAGTCGCATCCTCACCGACCCTGCTCCCTTCGTAGCTCTTGCAAAGATGAATGACAGCAGTGTAGACCTGACGGCTCGCGTATGGGTGAATTCCGCTGACTATTGGGGCGTGTTCTTCGATACCCAAGCAACTATCTATGCCGAGTTCAACAAACAGGGTATCGGATTCCCGTATCCGCATCTTACTATCAATCATATCAATTAGAAGAATGGAAAAAACATGGCGTTGGTTCGGTCCCAACGATAAAATAACCCTTGGAATGCTTAGGCAGATTGGTGTTGAGGGTATCGTAACAGCCCTCCACCATATCCCCAATGGCGAGGTGTGGACGCTGGATGAAGTCAAGAAAATGCGCGATTTCATCCAAGAAAGTGGCCTACGATGGAGCGTGGTAGAGAGTCTGCCCGTAAGCGAAAGCATCAAATACGGCGGCTCCGACCGCGACAAACTCATTGAGAACTACATCGTGAGCCTCGAAAACTTGGGACGCGCTGGCATAAAGACCGTGTGCTACAACTTCATGCCCGTGCTCGACTGGGCGCGTACCACCCTCGAATACCCCAACGGCGACGGCACCAGCAGCCTGTACTTCAACCTGGCAGAATTTGCCTATTTCGATATCTACATATTGAAGCGCGCACATGCGGAGGAAGACTACAATGCCGAAACCCTGCAACGAGTGGCCGAACTGCGCAAGACGATGGATGCCCAAGGGGAACATCGGCTGGTGGACAACATCATCGTAAAAACGCAGGGATTCGTCAACGGAAACATCACAGAGGACGACAAACAGCCCGTCGAGAAGTTCCGTCAATTGCTGGCACTCTATGAGGGCATCGATGCCGAGAAACTTCGTGCCAACATGAAGTACTTCCTGGAAGCCATCATGCCCGTCTGCAACAAATGGGACATCAAGATGTGTGTACACCCCGACGACCCTCCCCTACAAATCTTGGGGTTGCCCCGCATTGTCACTTGCGACCGCGACATCCAGGCCTTCCTGGATATGGTACCCGACCCGCACAACGGACTGACGTTCTGCGCCGGGAGCCTCAGCGCCGGAGCACACAACGATGTGCCAGAACTGGCCAAGAAGTATGCCTCGCGGACATGGTTCGTACATCTGCGCTCGTGCGACGTGCTGCCTAATGGAGACTTCCACGAGGCAAGTCACCTGGCAGGTCGTGCCAACTTGATTTCACTCGTCCGCACCTTTGAGCAGGTGAACCCCACCCTGCCGATGCGCGTAGACCATGCCCCCCTGATGCTGGGCGACGAACGCATGGGCTACAATGCCGGCTATTCGTTCCACGGCCGCATGCTGGCCCTGGGACAGATGGAAGGCGTGATGGCTGTAGTCAGAAGAGAAATAGAAGAATCCAAGAAACTATGAAAGACTTATTTTCAATTAAAGACAAAGTTGTTGTCATCACTGGCGGAACGGGTGTACTGGGCCGTTGCATTGCCGAACATCTGGCTGAACAAGGTGCCCACGTGGTCATTCTGGGACGCAATGCCCAGTTGGGCGAAAGCATCGCTAAGGAGATTAGGAAGCAAGGCGGCGACACGTTGTTCCTCGTTTCCGACGTAATGAACCAATCCCAGGTGGAGCAGAACTGTAGCGACGTACTCAGCCGCTACGGTCGCGTTGATGCTCTACTGAATGCTGCCGGTGGCAATATGCCCGGGGCCACCATCCCCCCAACGGGAAACTTCTTCGGTGTGAAGATAGAAGACTTCCAGCAAGTGCTGAACTTGAACCTGACAGGTACGGTTATCCCTACGCAGGTATTTCTGAAGCCAATGGTGGAACAAGGCGAAGGGGCAATCGTGAACTTCTCGTCAATGGCTGCCTTCCGCCCCATGACTCGCGTGCTGGGTTATGCTGCAGCCAAGGCCGGCATCAGCAACTTTACGGCCTTCTTGGCTAACGAAGTAGCGACGAAGTTCACCTCGAAGATTCGTGTCAATGCCATCGCACCAGGCTTTTTCCTGACGACACAGAACAAGGACCTGCTGACCAATCCTGATGGTTCGCTCACCGAACGCGGACAGGACGTCATCCGTCAGACTCCCTTCAAGCGCTTCGGACGCCCCGAGGAGTTGTGCGGCACCATACAGTACCTCATCAGCGAAGCCTCATCGTTCGTCACAGGCACTGTAGCTGTCGTGGACGGCGGATTCAATGCCTTCGCTATGTAATCCTACTTACCTAAAAGTTTGTTCACCAGTGCCGTAACGTCGGCAATGGTGACGGAACCGTTATTGTTCACATCGGCTGCGTTGTGGTTGTAGCGGTAAGGCTTGACGTTGTCCTTTCCGAGAATGATGTTCACGAGGGCGGTCACATCGGCAATGGTGAGGGCTCCGTCACTATTCACATCCCCCATAACGCCAGTTCCCAAAAAATAAATCTGGAAGTTGTCGAAGCAAGTCCAGCCACTGGTGGTCTTTGTCTTTTCGGGTTTGCCAATGGCGATATTGAGGGAGCCGTCGGCAACATCTATGACGAGTTCGTTGTTATAATAGCCATAGTTAAAGAAGTGACTGGCCTCAGTCATGGAGTTGGGGATATAGCAGCCGTTGCCATCGGTGTTTTCGATGGCATTCTCTATGTTGGTACGACACTGAGCCGAATACATCGATACGAGGGGCACACTTACCTCCGTTGCACTACCGTTGGTACGAAGATAGAAACGGGAATGTTGGGCACCTGGATTATTTTGATTCATATCTCCATCGCGATAGAATCCTTGACAGGTCACTTTGTATCGGCCGTTAGGCAGTCCGTAGAGCGTCTGTCCCATCTCCCATGTAGTAGCATAGTCGTTAACCAGGTCATCGTATGAAGCATTATAAACTTCGGCCACAGGATTCCCGAATTCGTGAGCAAGAAGTCCGTCGGAGAAGTTGTACCACATCTTGCTGGCACCGGCCGAGATGCTACACCACCAAGCACCACCATTATCTGTAGTTTTACTGCTTAGGTCGTTGCGGTCAAAATTGGCTCCCGGTAACAGGAAGGTGCAGTTATATGGATGGTTCGCACTCGCTTCCAGCATTTCTTCCATGAGTTCCTCGCGCGTCAGAACATCCCACATTTGGTAGCGGTCACTCTGTTTCAAAGTAGCACAAGTAACATAACGCGTGTTGGGTCCGTAGGGAAATGTAGTTGGATCGTTGGCCGTGAGTGCCTTTGTGGTACCATTGCTTGTATAGGTGAGCATATAATGTCCGCTTCGCTGCTGTAAACTCCATGTTTTTTCATCGTTGGAGTCCATATAGGGGTCATCTTGACCAATGAAGCCCATTGGTGTCTGGAGGAAATATTTACCATTAGGAAGATGTGTGAAAGTAAGTGCACTGCCATAGTTACCTGTCACGGCATGCGTGCCCCACCAGCCTCCGGCTTTCAAGAAAGTTCCCGTACTTACATTACGCAGATACAGGTCTTCAAGGCTTACGACATCCGGTACATCATCGACAGCCGGATCGTAGGTATGATAGGAGAAATCTACTACGCAGGGCCAGTGGTCGGCCAGTGGCTCGCCCGCATCATTAACGAAGGAGAGGTCCTGCCTGTAGCACTCTGCCACCAGTCGGATATTAGACTGGGTGTTATTGATATAGAACACCTTGTCCACCACCTCACCCTTACGGTAACCCTTTTCTGAAGCCACGACGCTACTTGTCCCCGTGGGGTAGATGCCCTGCCGTCCGTGTTCCACCCATGCATCCTTGATGGTGAATCGGGGGTCGGCATTGATGACATCTATGAAACGTGCTTTCAGCGCATCACGGGTGTAGCGGCAGTTGGTGTCGCCCATGATGATGATGGGGCGATTATTATTCGTGGCAAGGATAGCATTGGCCAGCTGAGCTAATTGTGTAGCACGTGCAGCAATGTCCCCCGTTTCAGAACCAGCCTCCATGTGCAGGATGTAGACGTCTACCTGCACACCATCCGCAAGCGTCGCCAAATAATAACGATAGCCTTTAGCTATAAGTCCGTCGGCTTCGTTGTCGGTGTAGCCGTAGTGCTCGTTCCATGCTGTCCAATATTCATTTGAGGCTCCTAAACTTTTCTTCCAAAAGAAATTCAATCCGTCCGTATCAAATACAGGACTTTTTTTATCGACAAACCTTAAATATACGTCGGCTGAAGTTTTAATCCTTCCACGGTGTGTGCCCTGATTATACAGGTCACCTATTTGATCCATGATTTCGGTGTTGAAGTTAAAGTCTTCACTGGCGGATATAAAATCATATCCCATATCTCTTATCTTCTGCCCCATGGCCGTGGCCCCTGCAGCCTCCTTGCCATCAGGATTCAGATTAATGGTTGTAAGTGTTATATTACTTACCTTTATATCGATTTTTCGGGGCATACCGTCCACGTTCATACCAGCCACAGTGAAGTGTTTCTTCTGGGTCATTTCGGCATACTCGGTCTCTGAAATGAAGCGCCAAAGCGACTTGTCAGCATTGAAGCCCTCGCTGCGATTGCCGATTACACACCCCGTACCGACATCGAACATCAAGGCACCAGCAGAACAATCGAGGTAATAGCCCTCCTCAGCTTCCTTGATGCTGAAGACCGTTGCTTCGCGGTCGTTGTAATCCGTATCCGAGTTACCCCAACGTGCATTCACAAAGGTACCCTCATCGGTATAGACAATGTAATTCGTCACATCGCTCCTCCAAGCGTTAATCTCCAGGCTGTAGTGGGTATTTATCTTGAATTTGCTGCCACTTGCCTCCAGGGTACAGAGGAGGGGCCTGTTATTGTCCAAGGATACCTGTGTACCATAGGAGTTTCCATAGGATAGGAATTTCGCCTGATAGACGTTATAGAGATAGTAACAATTACCTGCCAGAGGCGTTGTACCGACATATCCGGCTGCCTCTATCCATGTGTAAGGCAGCAAAGCAATGAGTATAGCAGTAAGGACTGTACAAATCCGTTTCATAGCATATGGTTTAGTATGTGTTTTTCCCTAATATCTTATTGACCAATGCCGTCACGTCAGCAATGGTGAGATTACCGTCGAGGTTAACGTCTGCAGTTTTGTGGTTATATTGATAGGGTTCAGTGGCATCCTTGCCCAGAATAATGTTCACCAGTGCCGTCACGTCGGCAATGGTTACGTTTCCGTCGTAATTGACGTCTCCTGGGACGGGTTGTCCAAGGTATTCCAACTTGGCATCGTCGAAGGCAATCCACCTTTTGGTAAGGTTTTCTCCTTTGGCACCGACTTGTAGCACACCATCTGTCACCTGTACAACCACAGAAGTACGGCTGCCGTCATTATCACCGTACACGAGACCATGCCGACCATTGGCATAGAGATAGAACTTTCCTGTTTCTTCAGAGCTTCGAGTGGCGATTGCCGAGAAACGATAGCAGCCATCAGGCAAGCCTTGAATCGTCTGACATATTTCGGCATTTCCTATACCGTCCGCGCGCCATATCTGCAGATAGAAAGTACCTATCTTACCTTTCAAGGCATCGTTGCTTTGTATTTCCCAGTCGATGCCATTTTTCTTCCATCCAACATCTGTACGTCGTTCACCTCCGGGATTCTCCAGGACGTAGGTGATATCAAGCGGACTTTCGAAACTGGCACTCTGTACACCTGTATCGAAACGCTTCACGTAATCGCCACGCAGGATGGTGAAGACATCGAAGTGCCCCACATTGTCATCGGTCTTGTTCAGTGCCGTCTCAGCTTCATCGGTAAACACAGCGTCCCATGGGCCAAGATAACCATTTTGGGGATACACACCGTTTTGGATGGTCCAATAGCCGTTGGGCAGGTAGGCAAATGAGGTACATCCCCAACCGAGGTACCCGTTTCCACCATTATCGCTACAACGGTAATTCCATGAGGCATTCCATTCGGTCTGGAACATAAAGTCGGGATTTGTAGCGTTGGCCAGAACCTGGTAACCCGTGTTGTCCTGCGTATAGCCATCGATAGTCCAAAGGGCTTCCTTGTCAGTCATAGGATTGATGTCTTTATCATACCACATCGCCTTAAAGTTACCCTGATGATTGCCGTCCTTTATGGTCATCGCCAGGTCTTGATCGCTATCGTAGAGGACGAAGAAGTATGAACTATAGTCAGTGGGAAGTGCTGTAATTCGGGTGAATCCGTTGCTGACAAGTTCATCTTTTATGGATTTGTCAGGTACTATCTTAACTGCTTCGCTTTCATAGGCTGCCAATCCGTCTTCGGGAATGATGACCCAGCGCTGGGTGGTAGCGTCGTCCCAGATTCTAAAGGCTACCGAACCGACGTCTCCAGTCCTTTTGGCTTCCATGGCCTGAGAGTTTCCGTAGTCCAACAGGTAGTAACCCTGATAGGTGAGCGAACCCACCTTGACATCCACACGGCACTTTTTCATCTGGATGTCGGTGGCTGTTGTGCCTGTCGAAAATCCATTAACGGCATCCTTGCTGCTATAGCGGATATAATGACCGGTGGAGGCGTTTCTGATACGATACTTCTGCACGGATGCATCGAAGGTCATATACCACGCTGCATGATTGCTTGCCTGTTGTGCCTCGCTGACAGTCAGTTCCTTCCATTCCAGGTTGCCAGTCGCGTTCTCCACCAGATAGGAAGTTAGCAGACCACGGTTCTTGTCCTCACACTTGAAGTAGTATTTCGTGTTGTCGTCCTGCGGATAGGCGTAATAGGGCAGCAGCCACTGGCTGTCGGTCAGAGGCAAACCGCCTTCGCCTAAGGCTTCGCATATCAGTGCGTTGCCAATATACAACTGGTCGGTACCCTTATCCTCGTGGGCTCCGTTAATACCGTATGGCCACAGGTGTTGGCCATCACCTGAGAGGGTTGCGCCTTCGTCGTCGTTCCAGAAGCGCAGGGCATCCCACACGGGATATTGGTCGCGCACAAAGTCGCCCCACATCCAGTGCGTCCCCACACCTACGCCATGCAGAGCTTCGTGCATAATTGTGCCCGGTTGCTGATAACTCCAGTTGTCACCTACACTCATCCAACCGCCATACGAGCATTCGGCTGTAGGCACACCGCTGTTATGACCGATGTTGGAACCAAAGGTTGTCAATTGTGTAAGGTTGTTCCAATAATAGTCAAAAGCTCGCTCGCATGAAGTTCTGATAACATTAGATGCATCGTCGTCTGTGCGCACCGTCCAATTGATGTGTCCTTGTGGCAATGTCGGCACCTTGATGACATCGCCATAGCCCACGGCATAGTTCCTCGTCATAGCGTAGGCACGAACATAATACATGGTACCAGGCGTGAGATTCTGCATCCAGAAGACCTTGCCGTAGGAATCTATCCAGTCGGTGGTGCAATCGCTGTTTCCAAGTGTTGGGTTAGGGTTGGTGCTATAGCAGAAACCTTCCTCCACCACATTACTGCCCGAACGCTCCAAGCGTCCGAATATCCAGATAGAGCCGCGGGCATGACGCGGACGGGTGGTTACCGTTGGAGCAGAGCCACTGGGATGACGCAGGCGGTAGGCTCGTTCTCCGGCCACAACGGCCTTCGCAGCAGTGGCTACAGTTGTGAGGTTTCCGCTATTGATAGCAGCTGTCAGCGTACCGATAAGGCTGCTATACTCAGAGTCGCTGCCAACATTGTTAATCAGGTTGTTGGCATAGTTCTTCACCGCATTGCCTGCACTTTGGATATAGGAATTTGTGTTTCCGAGATACGTCAATCGGAAATTGTCGCATCCCACCCAGTTGCCCGAGGCTCCATTGGCCAGAAAGCCAATCTCGGCCGTTCCGTCGGTCACAAAGAAGTCGAGCGTATAGGTGTTGAGCGCTGTAACAGCCGTGCGCAGCCCATTGCCCACAATCCAAGTACCAACCTGTGCGGTACTCTTGTCATTCTGTGAGATGTTCTGGGCAGCAGCTGTCAAACGATATACTCCGTTCGACAGATTCGTGACAGTTTGTTTGACCGAGGCGTACCCCAATAGATTCGGCGCTGCTATCCAGCGTTCTATGTACGTATTACCAGCCTTGTAGGACGATAGGCCATCGTTGCCCTGCAACTGCATACTTGTGACGGTCCAACCATTAGTTCCATCCTCGAAACTCGGATTGGTTATCTTATTCGTCACATCCGTTTGTCCACGGGCTATCAAACCTATGGACAAAAGAATCAAGAACAGGACTACTTTCTTCATCACTAACTAATCTGGCTTCCAGGCTTCACCTCGTGTTCTACAGTGGTGACACTAATCGTACCGTCGTAGTTCTCTGCAGAGAGTATCATACCTTCTGAGACGAGGCCGTTCTTGAACTCGCGGGGGGCGAGGTTGGCCACGAAGAGGACTTGCTTGCCAATGAGCTGTTCGGGCTCGTACCACTGGCTGATGCCGCTGACAATGGTGCGACTGCCCACCCCTGCCCCAGTGGAAGGAGATGAACCATCAGCAATGCGGAATTTCAGGAGCTTCTTCATCTTGGGCACACGCTCGCACTCCAACACGGTGCCGACGCGGATGTCGAGCTTCTGGAAGTCGTCGAACGAGATGGTATCCTTGATAGGCTCGGCCTTGTAGTTGGCAGCCTCATTAGCCTTGATGGTATCGGCCAGCTTCTGCTGCTGGAAGGCAATCACGTCGTCCTCTATCTTGCTGAACAGCAAAGAAGGCTTGTTCAACTGCTTGTCCGTAGGCAGCAGGTCGGTACGACCCAGCCAATCCCACTGGAATTCGTCCATTGCCAACATATCGCGCAGGCGCTTGCTGCTGAAGGGCAAGAAAGGCTCGAAGGCGATGGCCAGGTTGGCGGTGAGCTGGAGACTTATATATATTATGGTACGCACGCGATCGGAGTCAGTCTTGATGACCTTCCAGGGTTCGCAGTCGGCGATATACTTGTTGCCGATGCGGGCCAGGTTCATGGCCTCCTTCTGTGCATCGCGGAACTTGAAGTTCTCCAGCAGGCTTTCCAGTTTCTCCTTCACGCCCTGGAACTCGGCCAGTGTCTCGCGGTCGTAGTCGTTCAACTCTCCACATTCGGGCACGCGGCCTTCATAGTACTTCTGCGTCAGCTGCAGGGCACGGTTGACGAAGTTGCCATAGACAGCCACCAACTCGTTGTTACAACGGGCCTGGAAGTCGGCCCACGTGAAGTCGTTGTCCTTTGTTTCGGGTGCGTTGGCTGTCAACACGTAGCGCAGTTCGTCCTGGCGGTCAGGCAGTTCGTCGAGGTATTCGTTGAGCCATACGGCATAGTTCTTGGACGTCGAAATCTTGTTGCCTTCGAGATTCAGGAACTCGTTGGAGGGCACGTTGTCGGGCAGGATGTATTCGCCGTGGGCCTTCAGCATAGCGGGGAACACGATGCAGTGGAACACGATGTTGTCCTTGCCGATGAAGTGCACGAGGCGCGTCTCGGGGTCCTTCCACCACGTCTCCCACGAGCCCAGTTCGGGGTGTGCGTCGCACAGCTCCTTGGTGTTCGAGATATAGCCAATGGGCGCATCGAACCACACATACAGCACTTTGCCCTCAGCACCTTCGACAGGTACGGGAATACCCCAGTCAAGGTCGCGAGTGACAGCACGGGGGTGCAAACCACCATCGAGCCACGACTTACACTGTCCGTAAACATTCGGACGCCATTCTTTGTGGTCCTCCAATATCCACTTCTCGAGCCAGGCCTGATCCTTGTCCAGTGGCAGATACCAATGCTTTGTTTCGCGCTTCACCAGCGGGTTGCCCGTCTCGGCATTGTAGGGATTGATAAGTTCCTCGGGCGAGAGCGTAGCTCCACAATGTTCGCACTGGTCGCCGTATGCATCTGCAGTATGGCATCGGGGACATTCGCCACGAATATTACGGTCGGTCAGGAAGTGCCCCGTCTGCTCGTCATAGAACTGTTCGCTCACGCGCTCCACGAACTTGCCTTCGTCGTAAAGCTTCTTGAAGAAGTCACTGGCCAGTTTGTGGTGTGTCTTCGATGTCGTGCGACTGTACACATCGAACGAAATGCCAAAGCGCTCGAACGAGTCTTTAATCAAGTTGTGATAACGGTCTACCACTTCCTGCACGGTGATTCCCTCCTTACGGGCACGGATGGTTACAGGCACACCATGTTCGTCGCTTCCACCGATGAACAGGACGTCGCGCCCCTTCAGGCGAAGGTAACGTACATAGATGTCAGCCGGCACATACACACCAGCAAGGTGTCCGATATGGACGGGACCATTGGCGTATGGCAGGGCTGAAGTTACCGTTGTTCGTTTGAAATTCTTATCCATATTCTATAATTTTTTCCTTCTTAGGCGCAAAGGTACAAAAAAAATCCCTATTTCACACTATCAGCGTTCCCATTTATCCCACTACTCGACTTATTACGTCGATAAAAACGCAACAGCAACTACAATCTCACCCGATTGTAGAAGCTGTTGCAGTAGTAAGAATCAGTCTAATCCGTCAGATTAGGTATCGCAGACGGAATCAGAGTACGATGCTGTCGTCATCAAAGTTCCAGAAGTCGATACCGTCGGTTTCAGGAACCAGAACAGTGTCCTTCAGGTCAGCCTCCGTGAAGGATATTTCCAGCATCACGCCATCTTCAAGGTCCAGCCCTTCGAGTGCAACCTCAGGAATAATATATTTCTTTTTCATTGTTTTGTCAATTTACATTTTACATTCTACATTCATCAGTTATTTGATGATGTTTTTCTTTCCGTTCACGATATATATACCCTTTTGGGCCTTGCTTACGCGCTGACCAGCCATATTGTAGATGGCAGCATTGCTCATCGTCTCATTTTCTCCATTTCTCAATGTCTCGATGCCATCAGCGTCGCCACTCAGGAAGAAGGCCTTAACCGTAGCTTCAGGAACAGTCAGGTAAGCGTGGTTAGCCGTAACGGTGGGCTGCTTACCCTCAGCTACAATGTAGAAGGCCACCTTTTCGTTCTTATTCAGCAGCACATAGCTTCCAACAGGGGCCGGTTGATCGGTGTAGACACCGGTAAGCCAATCCTTTGTAGGAGTAGCTTTCGCATCAAATTTCCAAGCACCGGCAATAGAGCAACTCTTGTTTACAGCCTCCTCATTATCGTTATAAAGCACAACCGGAGTATTGGCCTTGATTGTAGCATCTACATCAGACAGTTTAAGGGTTGTCTTATTTTCATCGACACCAGTCACGGTTGAAGCAGTAACGCCCGCAGGTATCTCAACATCAAACGGAGCAACAAACGTTGCATACGATTTAGCTGCTACATTCATATTGAATACAGGTGCGTCGCCCAAACGAACCAGACGGAAGCGTGTAGCACTCCACCACAAATCTTTACCATTGCCCGACTGTACGCCAATCTTCACATCGCTCTTCTCCGTAACCGTAAACTCTACAGAAGCATCGTTCCAGCCACTTCCAAATACACCACCGGAGTTACCTATACGTGGGATGCCAGCTTGTACTCCGTCTGCAAATACAAAGAACGTTGCTCCAGAAGTTGTGTTGGCACGTGCCGTAACAGTAAGCAAGTACTTACCAGCCTCCAAATTAATGCTTTGCTGAATACCAGCATTATTGTCGTTCTTATAGATATCAGCATACTTATAGTCAGCCTTACCATCGCCATCTGTGAAAGACTGATTACTCAGCAACTGGATATTACCATTTAGTTGACCAAATACCTGCCATTCACCGAACTTATGATTTTCGCCGTCATATTCAACCTCCATACGATAGTCAGGGATAGCTACGACCTGGGCACCCTCCACACCTTCGGCCAACGCATTACTTTCTACATATTTGCGATAAGCAGAAATAAGAGCATTTGTCTTTTCCTCAGCGTCTGCGGCAGAGGTAGCATCACCCGCAGTTTTTGCAGCGGTCACTGCAGCATATTTTTCACTGTTGGCATAAGGAAGATTATCTGCATATTCTGCATCCTTTGCAGTGTTCCAGGCTACATATTTATCCTTTGCATCTACAAAAGCAGCCGTCTTAGTCTCCAGATTATCCTTAGCAGCATCAACGGTAGCCTTATCCGACTTATTCAGTGTGCCATCAGCCTCAATTGCAGCAACCAAATCAGTCCGCTCGCTACCAGTGACAACCTTATAGTCTTCATTGTCGCATGCCTGTGTTGCGCCATTCAAGGCTATATTATAGGCTATCAATGAGATATTAGTATCATCGTCGGTCTGCAAGGTATATCCACCGAAGCTTGCCCACATTCCATTCGTAGTAGCCACTACCTTTACGGCAATATTTACAGTAGCAGGATTGGCCAAGGTAAACTTCACATAGCGCCATTCCCAACCAAAGCCGTTACCACTATTTGCGAACTCATCATCTTCACCTTCAAATTTGGTAGCACCCGTCTTATCAATACCGCGGGCTTTATTACCATTGTGGGGGAAGTCTTCTACAGTACCCAATACAGCATCGCCATTTTTCACGACCATGCTCATGTTTACCTTTTCACTTTCAGCCTGACGTCCAGCCACCTTAAAGATATAGTTGCCAGCAGGTAGTACAATGTCCTGATTATAGTCCATGTCCCATGCTGAAGAATTCCAACCTTGACCATTGCTATCGTCTTGGTTCTTATACTTTTCAGCATTTCCACTCCAGTGCTCATTGCTCCAGTCTGCGCCTTTGTTTGAACCGGTTGAAACCCATTCACCTAACTCTACACCATACTTATAATTAGTGGTAACGTAGTTGTATTCATCCACCTTCAAGTTTTGCATATTCGACTTTGCATTGGCTGCAGTAGAAGAACTGTTGGCTGCATAGGCATCAGCAGCATCTTCTGCAATACCCAAGGACTTTGCCTTTGCAATTTCAGCGACTAATGCATCGTAGTCTGCTTTAGCTTCAATAAAGGCCTTAGTTGCCTTTGTCAGAGCTTCGGTTGCCTCATCATAACCTTCTGGTGTGGTAGGTTCAGCCTTAGCAATCTCAGCGTTGATGGCTGAGAGTTCGCTACCCTTCACATTTTTGTACTCTTCATTAGCTACAGCAGTCTTTGCAGCAGCCAATGCAGCGTCCCAGTCAACTTTATGTGCTGCAGCTTGAGCAGCATCTATCACGTCACCAGCACCATAGTAGGTCAGCGAAACGTTGTCAATACCCATCCAGTTGGCAGTAGCCGTTATCTGCTCCAAACCAATTTCAGCTGTGTTATTGGTAACTACAGACCATACTTCATAATCGGCACCAGAATTGGCTCCAGCTGTCAGCTTCGTCTTATCATTGTTTACAAATACGTATTGATTCTCTTCATCAAGTTTATTTACAAATGCGGAAATAGAGAGACGATAAGTACCATTGGGAATATTGTTTATAGTCTGATACATTTTATTCGCAGCAACCTTATCGCTTGGCGTCCAATTCTCCCAGAACTTGTCAAGTGTACCTGATTTTGCATTCTTCAAGTTTTTGTTCTGGAAGCCACCCGTACATGTCCATCCATCTACATTACTGTCAAACGTACCATTCACAACAAAGGTCGTAAGCAGTCCATTCGTTGCCGAAGCATCTGCCAACTTATTCTCATAGCGCAATACAGCATCCTTGTCGGCTTTCTGCAAAGCAGCCAGTGCATCCTGTAGTTCTTTCGCAGTCGTAGCATTTGTGAGTGCATCTTCTGCTGCAGCAATTGCATCTGCCAAACCTTCCTTTGCATCACAAAGTTTGGCTTTGTCTATTTCTGTCTGTAAGTCGCTCCTAGCACCTGCAAGGGGGTCGGTGTACTCAATCTTCACACCATCGTAGAACAGCATGGGATTAGAACCCGAGCCGCTACCCGTAGACTTGTAGCCAATTCGAATCTGACCTGGGGTATCCTCCGTGAGGGTAAATGTTACGCTCTGACTTACCCATTCACCTACGGTTGTGTTGATGGTTACAGTCTGTGCCGTACCTTCTGCGGGGAAGAAGCCAGTGTACGTCTCATTGGCCTGTGTACCGCTTGCACAATAGATGGGAAACGTCAGCGTATATTTACCAGCAAGCAAGGTTACATCTTGATAGTAGTAACCGCCATTACTCCATACGCCGAAGAAACCAAGTCCCTGGCCTTCACCATCATTGGGACCTTTTTCAGGTGCACTCTTATTATTTCCTTTCAGTTGGTACGTTGACCCATAAGTCAGCACACCACCACCCATTCCAGAATTCTCATAACCTTTTTCATCTTTAGCACCTGCTAGGACAAGTGAAGTCCATCCGTCCACTGGTTGGAAACCATAGACATCACCATCGGCCATATCCTTACCATAGCCACGGATGTCGGCAGCAATCACAGGACCCTGCGAAAAATCAGCATTCGTCAGATACGTACTTGTAACGTCCGTCTGCGCCCATGCCCCGACCGCACTAAATAGCGCCACGACGAGGCTCAAAAGTAGTTTTCTTTTCATTTTTGCTTATTAGATTTAGTTAATAAAATATTGGTTTGTTAATCTTGTTCATGCATAGGGGGCGATTCTTAAATTTTATTAAGAGACACGCGGGCGCACATTCGCATGTACGTATTATGGGATTGTAAAATTATGAAAAAATCGGTCTACTTCTTTACAATCAGTGTTAAACTTTGTTAATACAAGGGTTTTCGCACATATTACGTATATATACGACGGTGCGTCGCAAAGTCTCGGCTTCGCGACGCACCGTCGTATAGGGGTGTTAAGTGATTCTTACTTAGCCTCCTCCTCGTTGATCTTGCGACCCATCACCAGATAGGCAACAGGAGCAGCCACGAACATAGAGGTGAACGTACCGCAGACAACACCCAGAATCATAGCAAACGAGAAGCTGATGATGGAGTCAGCGCCCTTGAAGAACAGGCCAATGCAGAAGATGACGGCCAGTACGATAAAGGTGCTGACAGAGGTGTTGATGGTACGGTTCAGCGTAGAATTCAGCGATTCGTTGAACAGACGCTGCCTATCGCGCTTGGGGAAGAGTCCGATATTCTCACGGATACGATCGAAGACTACCACCTTGTCGTTGATGGAGTAACCCACGGCCGTCAGGATGGCACCGATGAAGGTCTGGTCGATTTCCAGCGAGAAGGGAACGAAGCCCCAGAGCATGGCGTATACACCGAAGATGACGATGATGTCGACGATCAGGGCGACGATGGCACCTACGGAGAAGGCCACATTGCGGAAGCGCAAGAGGATGTAGAGGAAGATGGCTACGAAGGCCAGGCTCACTGCAATCTTGGCGCCCGTGGTGATGTCTTCAGCCACAGAAGGACCAACCTTCTGGCTGGAGATGATGGAACCACCCTCGCGAACGTCGCGGTTGATGAAGGTCTCCAGTTCCAGGTCGGCAGCCAGCAGACCAGCATCCTGCAGGGTGTGGAAGAGTTTCTCCTCCAGCTCGCTGTCCACTTCCATTCCGTCCTCCTCGATGCGATAGTTCGTAGAGATACGAATGGTCTGACCATCGGTACCGATGGCGATGGCCGAAGTGTTGCTTTCGGGGAATGCCGCATCGAGCAGACCACGCACCTGTTCAGGCTGTACCTGCTTATCGAAGGTTACGACGAAGTTGCGACCGCCCGTGAAGTCGATGCTCTTGCTGAAGCCACGACCGAAGACGAAACCGAGCGAGATGAGAGCCAGTACACCGAAGACGGCAAAGCTCTTCTTCCAGTTGTTCATGAACTGGAAGGTGGGGTTCTTGAACGACATACGATTGCCCAGGGCCGTCTTGAAGGTGAGGCCAAGCCACTTGTCGCGAGCATGCATCTCGGTGTAAACTACACGGGTCAAGAATACGGCTGTGAAGAAGCTGACCAGAATACCGATAATCAACGTGGTGGCGAAGCCGCGGATGGGGCCTGTACCGAAGTAGTAGAGGATGATACCGGTGATGATAGAGGTCAGGTTAGAGTCGAAGATGGCACTGAAGGCGTTGCTGTAACCAGCAGCCAGAGCCTCGCGCACGCGCTTGCCCGCCTTCATTTCTTCTTTCGTGCGCTCGTAGATGAGCACGTTGGCATCGACAGCCATACCCAGGGTGAGCACCATACCGGCGATACCGCTCATGGTGAGGGCAGCCTGGAACGAGGTAAGAATGCCGACAGTGAAGAAGAGGTTGAACAGCAGGGCGCAGTTGGCCACCATGCCGGGAATGAAGCCATACATGGCAATCATGTAGAACATCAGGATGAAGAAGGCCAGCACGGCGCTGTAGATACCCATGCGGATGGACTCGGCACCCAGTGTGGGACCAACGATTTCCTCACTCACGATGTGGGCGGGAGCGGGCATCTTACCCGACTGCAGCACGTTGGCCAAGTCCTTGGTCTCCTCAGCAGTGAAGCTGCCGGTGATTTCGGAGCTACCACCAGTAATCTCGTTCTGTACGGTGGGAGCACTGTAGACGTTGTCGTCCAACACGATGGCGATGCAGCGCTTCACGTTCAGCTTGGTGAGCTGAGCCCAGCGACGGGCACCGTCGATGTTCATCTTCATATTCACGCAGGGACGGCCAAACTGGTCGAAGGCATCGCTGGCATCGGTGATGACATCGCCTTCCAGAGGAGCACGTCCGTCACGCTCGGTTACGCGAATGGCATAGAGGTAGTAGTAGTCGGCACCGTCGCCGTCGTTGATGCCCTTGACACCCCACTTCAGACGCAGGTCGCTGGGCAGAGCTGCCTTAGCCTCGGGCGTCTCGAACAGAGCACTGATGGTCTCCAGGTTACGCTTGTGAGCGATACCTACGACACAACCCATCGTGGGCTGTACCTGCAGGCGAGCCAACAGGGGGTGCTCCTTCAGCGCCTGTTCCATGTCGGCGGGGTTCGTGGTCTCAGCAGCCTTCTTGTCGCCACCGATGGCAGCAGCCAGGTCAGCCTTAGCCTCAGTCTTGGCCGTATCAGCCTCCGCAGTAGCCTCGTCAGCCTCAGCCACTTCGGCTGCGGTGGTATCCTTCACGACCTCACCAGCATTGGCAGCAGCCAGACGGCTGTCCAAGTCATAGAGGGTCTGATAGACTTCGTCTGCATTATAGGTCTCCCAGAACTCCAGGTTAGCACTACCCTGTAGAAGTTTACGCACACGGTCGGGTTCCTTCACACCAGGCATTTCCACCATGATGCGGCCTTCCTGACCCTCGAGGGCCTGGATGTTAGGCTGTACGACACCGAAACGGTCGATACGGGTACGAAGCACGTTGTACGAGTTCTGGATGGCAGCCTTCACCTCCTGACGCAGAACCTTCTCGACCTGAGCATCGGTGCTGGTGGTCGAAATCTTGTCGCGCAACTGCTGCGTGGCAAAGAGTTCGCGCAACTGGCTTTCGGGAGCAATCTGCTTGTACTCGTTGATAAACAGGGTGATGAAGTCGCCCTGACCCTTGTTAGCGGCCTTCTGGGCTGCCTCAACGGCCCGCGCGAAGTTGGTGTTCGTCAGTTCCTTGTGGTCGCTGAGGGCCTTGACAACGTCAGCCACACTAACTTCCAGAATCACGTTCATACCGCCCTTCAGATCCAGACCAAGGCCCAGGCCCATTTCACGGCACTGCTTCAGTGTCCAGACATTCATGTACACCTTCTTGTTCTGTACAGAGTCCAGATAGTTCTGTCCTGCCTCTTCACCACTGAGGGCGGCAATCTTCTCAGCCTTGTTCTCGTGATAGTTAGCTACCCAGCTAAAGCTCATGTAGAACAGACAGATCAGTGCCAGCAGGACTGCAATCAGTTTTACAAATCCTTTGTTTTGCATTGTTTTTAGATATTTTGGTTTTACTTAAATTTTCAGCCTTAAATATGCGCATATACGCAAAATAGCGCACAAAGGTACAAAAAAAAGTGAAAACTGAAAAGTGAAAACTGAAAAATTATTGATAGAGGAGGCTATTTAGGCTGATTTTCCAGGTTTTTCAGTCTGGCCAGCAGGGGATAATGGTCTGAAACGGTTATTCCATTTACGATATGAGCCTCCAGACAAGTCCAGTCGTTGGAGTAAAAGACATTATCGATGCGAACAGGGAAGAAGTTCTCGCTATACGAGACACCCACACCCCTGCCACCGTGACGATAGGCATTGTGCAGACGGCGGCTGATGGTCTGGTAGGTATAGGAGATGGGAGTGTCGTTGAAGTCGCCGCACAACAAGACTCGACGTCCGGCAGGCAACGAGTCCAGTCGGTCCACCAGAATCTGTGTCTGCATGGCACGATAATGGGCTGCCTCGGAGAGTTTTCCCGTCAGGAAACGGGCCTCGCTCTTCACCTTTTCGCTTTCGGGGGTTAGCAACACATTGCCGTACTCGGTCTTTTCCGCCCGGCTCAAGGAGATGCTTTCCAGATGGACGTTAAACACCGTCAGTGTGTCCTCTCCCACCAGCAGGTCGGCGCACATAGCCGCATTGGACATACGCGACTCTATCTCTACCGTCCGAAAACCCAGAATAGGGAAACGCGAAACGACGGCCTGTCCGCCTTCGTGTTCTACGATATAGCCCTCGTCGCGCAACCAAGCATAGAATTTGTCAAACTTTTCGCCGTTGACGGATGTCTCCTGCAGACAGGCCACATCCACTTTGCAGTCCAACAGGAAGTCGGCAACGGCGGAGACGGAGTCCACCGAACAACCATCCAGGTAATGTGTATTCCAGGACATCACAACCAGGTCGGCCGGCTCGCCGGAGGGTTTCAGATGCAAGGGGAAGTAGTCGAGTATATATGTTCCGCAAAGGGCCATGCCCACAACGGGGACAACCAGCATCCGGGGCTTGAAGATGAGCCACAGAGGAAGGAAGAGAAGGTTGAGAATCAGAAAGATGGGGAAAAGCAGGCCTATCACCGCCACACGAGGCTGCGACGAGGGGTCTATCCAAGTACTGGCGCAGCAAACCCACAGCAGCACCAGGGTGGCCAGGTTAGCGCCAACAAACACATTCGTCAGGAACGTGCGCAACGGAGCCCAAGAGCTTTTTTCCGTCTTTGCCATCACCTGCCGCTTGCGTCGAACAGCTTACGTTTTTCCGCCTCCGTCAGGCTACCGTAGCCGTGTCTCTTCACCTTTTCAAGGATGCGATCTATCTCCTCCTGCTGAGCATTCCTACGCTCATTATAGTCCATTTCATCGGCAAATCGTCCACCCCCACGGGTAACCTTCATTCTCGGGCGCGAATGTTTCTGCCACCAGTCGCGCACCACCTTCTGCAAACCGCCCGGGTGCCGCCAATGAAGGAGCAGCAGGAAACCGAAGAGCATACCTCCCAAATGGGCCATGTGGGCCACGCCGTCGTTGCTACGCAACATAGCCGAGAGCAACTCGATGACGGCATATCCGACTACAAAATACTTCGCCTTGATGGGGAACGGGAAGGGGATGATAAACATCCGCTCGTCAGGAAACGTCATACCGAAAGCCAGCAGGATGCCGTAGACGGCCCCCGAAGCGCCCACAGTGTTCCAGACGTTCAGTGCATCGGCCAGCTGGTCAGCGGGAGCGTTACCGATTTCAGACAGGATGCTCAGATAGTGGATGTACTGCACAAACTCCTGCATCAGTCCGGCTCCGACGCCGCACACCAGATAGTAGGTAAGGAAGCGCTTCGGCCCCATTACCTGCTCAATGATGCGCCCAAACATCCAAAGGGCAAACATATTGAAAAAGAGGTGCTCGAAACTGCCATGCATAAACAGATAGGTAAATATCTGGTCGAGACGGAAATTGCTGGCCTTGAAGAAATGCAGTCCCATCAAGGCATTCAGGTCCAAGCCGTAACGGTCCAGGACAAAGCTTGCCAGATACATCAAAATATTGATGATGAGCAAATTTTTGGTTATAGGAGGCATATTGCTTCTCATTATCGTATCTTTTTTCGTGTTTAGGTTGCAAAAATACGCATTTTCGGCGGATTCGCAGCAATCTTTAGCCTTAATGATAGTTTTTTTATGAAAAAATTACTTTTTTTCTTTTATTTTCTTTGTTTGTATACGAAGTTTTCCTAAATTTGTCCGAAGAAAGTGATATGGAAACATTTATTTATTAACTTATTAATGTTAAACTATGAACAAGACTGAACTGATTGCAAAAATTGCAGAAGGCGCTGGCCTGAGCAAAATTGATGCCAAGAAGGCATTGGACGCTGCCGTTGAGGCAACCATCGCTGCCCTGAAGGAGGGTGAGAAAGTACAGCTGCCCGGCATCATCACTCTGGCTGTTGAGAAGCGCGAGGCTCGCAAGGGCATCAACCCCGCTACCAAACAGGCTATCACCATCCCCGCTAAGAAGGTAATCAAGGTGAAGGCTGGTTCTGAGCTGGCTGCTGCCGTAAACTAATCTTTTAGCAAGCAAACTCTGGGGAGTCATGGAAACATGGCTCCCCTTTCTTATAGACTTCTTTGTACACCGCTCGATGTACGGACGTTCATCGTCGACGGATGAGCGTTCATCGTCGGCGGACGTCCGTTCATCGACGATGGCTGCAGTTTGCGACACGAGGGCCGGAAAAAATGCAACCGATTTATTTGCTTTATCGCTCACTTATTCGTACCTTTGCGCCCACAAAATATTTATATATAAAGTTAACATCGTATGAAGATAACAGACCAGATAAGCCAGGCCGTGGTGGCCGGCATCGGCGAACTGTACGGACAGATGGTGACCGCAGACAGCGTACAACTGCAGGAAACACGGGCCGAATTTGAGGGAAACGTGACACTTGTCGTCTTTCCCTACCTGAAGATGAGCCGCAAGCGCCCCGAAGACACAGCACAGGAGTTGGGCGAGTACCTGATAAAGAGCGTGCCCGACGTCGTGGCCAAGTTCAACGTAGTGAAGGGATTCCTGAACCTGGTCATCGCACCGGCGCAGTGGATTCTGCTACTCGACGAGATACGTTCGCAGGAACGCTTCGGTTTCCGCCCCGTCACAGACGAGAGTCCGCTGGTGATGATAGAATACTCCAGCCCCAACACGAACAAGCCCCTGCATCTGGGTCACGTACGCAACAACCTGCTGGGTTGGGCACTGGCACAGGTGATGGAGGCCAACGGCAACCGCGTGGTGAAGACCAACATCGTGAATGACCGAGGCATACACATCTGCAAGTCGATGCTGGCCTGGCTGCGCTGGGGCAACGGCGAGACACCCGAGTCCTCCGGCAAGAAGGGCGACCACCTGATTGGCGACTACTACGTGGCCTTTGACAAGCACTATCGCGAGGAGGTGAAGCAACTCATGGCCCAGGGCATGGACGAGGAACAGGCCAAGCAGGAGGCTCCGCTCATCAAGGAGGCCCACGACATGCTGGTGAAATGGGAGCAGGGCGACCCCGAAGTGCGTGGCCTGTGGAAGAAGATGAACGAGTGGGTATATGCCGGATTCGACGAGACGTACAAGGCACTGGGCGTTTCGTTCGACAAGATTTACTACGAAAGCGACACCTATCTGGAAGGCAAGGAGAAGGTGGAGGAAGGACTGCAAAAGGGATTCTTCTACCGTCGCGAGGATGGCAGCGTATGGGCCGACCTGACCAAGGAAGGTCTGGACGAGAAGCTGCTGCTCAGGTCCGATGGTACCAGTGTTTACATGACACAAGACATCGGTACGGCCAAACTGCGCTTCCAAGACTTCCCCATCGACAAGATGATATACGTCGTGGGCAACGAACAGAACTACCACTTCCAGGTGCTCTCCATCCTGCTCGACAAACTGGGCTTCAAGTGGGGCAAGGACCTGGTACACTTCTCCTACGGCATGGTGGAACTGCCCAACGGAAAGATGAAGTCGCGCGAAGGCACCGTAGTGGATGCCGACGACCTGATACAGACAATGATAGAGGATGCAAGCCAAATGAGTGCCGACAAGGTGAACCGCCTGGAAGACATCACACCCGAAGAGGCCCGAGAGATAGCCCGCATCGTGGGCATGGGTGCCCTGAAGTACTTCATCCTGAAGGTGGACGCCCGCAAGAACATGCTGTTTAACCCCGAGGAAAGTATCGACTTCAACGGCAACACAGGTCCTTTCATCCAGTACACCTATGCCCGCATCCGCAGCATTCTGCGCAAGGCCAAGGCCCAGGGCATCGAGGTTCCCAATGAACTGCCCACGACTGCCGAACTGAGCGACAAGGAAATCAGTCTCATCCAGCATCTGAACGACTTTGCCGCCGTCGTGGCCCAGGCTGCCGGCGACTACAACCCGTCGTGCATCGCCAACTACTGCTACGAGCTGGTGAAGGAGTACAACCAGTTCTACCACGACTTCAGCGTGCTTCGCGAGGAGGACAAGGACAAGCAACTCGTGCGCCTGGCCCTGTCAGAAGCCGTAAGCAAGGTGGTGAAGAACGGCCTCGGCCTGCTGGGCATCGAGGTGCCGGAGAGGATGTAAAGTAATATGGATTACGAGAAACTGAAAGACAAAGTGGACTTCAACGCCATTGCGGTGGATGCTGGCTGTAGCGGAAATCCTGGCCCCATGGAGTACCAAGGAGTGTATTTGGGTAACGAGCAGCAGCTATTCCACTATGGGCCCATTCGTGGCACCAACAACATTGGAGAGTTCCTGGCCATCGTGCACGCCCTGGCTCTTATCAAGCAGAAGGGCTGGAACATGAAGGTCTACAGCGACTCGTACAACGCCATACTGTGGGTCAACAACCGAAAGTGTAAGACAAAACTGGAACTCACCCCCGAGACCCAGAAAGCTCACGAACTGGTTCAGCGAGCCGAGAAGTGGCTGCGCGAGAATCCCCAGCATGCTCCCGTGCTGAAGTGGGAAACCAGCCAGTGGGGCGAGGTTCCGGCTGATTTTGGAAGAAAGTAATTGGGATTAGAGATGAAGGCGTTTTATCAGGTGATGGGCAAATACTTTGCCCGCTACAAAGGCTACATTGCCAGCACGCTGGGCATGAACATCCTGGCGGCCGTGTTCAATGTATTCTCGTTCACCGTACTACTGCCCATCCTTCAGATTCTCTTCAAGATAAACACCGAACGCTACGAGTTCATCCCTTGGACCACCGACAACCTGCTGGACGTGGCCAAAAACAACGGCTACTACTACAGCCAGCAACTCATCGAAACGTACGGCCCAGCCACTACGCTGCTTCTGCTGGGGGCCATGCTGTCGCTGCTCACGCTGTTGAAGACGGCGGCCTACTTCGGCGGTTCTGCCATGCTGGCCCCACTGCGAACCGGTGTGGTACGCGACATACGCAACGACATCTACCGCAAGATTGTACGGCTGCCACTCTCCTACTTCAGCGAGGAGCGCAAGGGCGACATCATGACGCGCATCACAGCCGACGTGAACGAAGTGGATGCCTCCATCACCTCGTCGCTGGATATGCTCATCAAGAACCCCATCTTCATCCTGGTCTACGTCAGCACAATGGTATGGGTGAGCTGGGAACTGACCCTGTTCACACTACTGGTGGTTCCCCTGCTGGCCTTCGGCATCGGGCGCATTGGTAAGAAACTGAAGTCGAAGTCGATGCAAATGCAGAACAAACTGTCGGACAGCGTCAGTCAGATCGAGGAGACGCTGGGCGGACTGCGCATCATTAAGGCCTTCATCGCCGAGGACAAGATGACCAGACGCTTCGAGCGCGTGGCCAACGAATATCGCGACATCTCCAACCGCGTGGCCATCCGCCAGAGTGCGGCACACCCCGTCAGCGAGTTCCTGGGCACGGTGATGATTGTGCTGGTGCTATGGTTCGGCGGCTACCTCATCTTCAACGGCAGCAGTCCCATCGATGCAGAGACATTCATCTACTACCTCATCATCCTCTATTCCACCTTGCAACCCATCAAAGACCTGTCCAAAGCCGGATATGCCATACAGAAGGGCTTGGCCTCGATGGAGCGCATCAACCGCATACTGGATGCCGAGAACACCATCCGGGAAGCAGAGAATGCTCATTCCATCGATAGCTTGGAACGTGACATTGTCCTAAAGAACGTATCGTTCAGCTACACCGAAGGACGCGAAATACTGCACAACATCAACCTGCGTATACGCAAGGGTCAGACGGTGGCACTGGTTGGCCAGTCGGGTTCGGGAAAGAGCACCTTGGTGGACCTCATCCCCCGTTATCACGATGTCTGCGAGGGTAGCATAGAAATCGATGGAAACGATGTGCGACAACTGCGCATACACTCCCTGCGCGGCCTCATCGGCAATGTCAACCAGGAGGCCATACTCTTCAACGACACCATCCGCAACAACATCGCCTTCGGCATGGAGGGGGCTACACAGGAGGAAATAGAACAGGCGGCCCGCATCGCCAATGCCCACGACTTTATCATGGACATGCCCGAGGGCTACGACACACTGGTCGGCGACCGAGGCGGACGACTCAGCGGTGGACAGCGGCAACGCATCAGCATTGCCCGTGCCATACTGAAAAATCCGCCCATACTCATCCTGGACGAGGCCACCTCGGCCCTCGACACGGAGAGTGAACGCCTGGTGCAGGACGCACTGGAACGACTGATGTCCACGCGTACCACCATCGCCATCGCCCACCGTCTGTCCACCATCAAGAATGCCGACGAGATATGCGTCCTGCACGAGGGACAGATTGTGGAACGCGGCACGCACGAGGAGCTGATAGCCCAAAACGGGTACTACAAGCGGCTGCATGATATGCAACAGCTTTAAGTTGAAAATTGAAAGTTGAAAGATATGAGAGACACGTTTCAGTATATACTGTCCCTGCTTATCCTACTATTGGCCATATTCGCCATTGGAAAGGGGGTATTTGTATGGTACAACAGCGACATAGAGGCTGTCACGTGGAGCCAGTTCTTCAGCATCTGGTGGCACGGGCTGCTGCTCGACCTGCGCACGTCGGCCATACTGCTGCTCTTCCCCGCCTTGGTTATCGCCCTGATGAAACGCGGCCTGCGTAGGGTGCTGGTTCCCTACTTCGTGCTGCTCGCCATTGCCATAGCCGTCATCACCGTGGCCGACCTGGTGATGTATGAGTTCTGGGAATTCAAACTCAGCTCCGTACATTTGGACTATGCAGCCTCGCCCGAGGGCACGACCAACAGCGCCAGTGTGGGCTTCCTTGCCATACGAGCACTGCTCGCCCTGGGTTTTATCCTTGCAGCAGCTGTTCCAGCCATTGGGCTAACACCTAAACGACTGGAGGGTAGGCGTCGCCACTGGCCGCTCATCCTGCTGGCCATATTAGCCATCGCCCCCATTCGCGTCAGCACGTGCTACCATCGTGGCCCCCTGTTCCTTAGTCATGCGGCCACGAATCCCGTATTCCGATTTGCCGACTCCTTCCACGACGAAAGTAGATACCGCGCCCTTCCTGCAGGTTGTGATGCCATCGCGACATTCAAAACAAGCGATGAAATCACCGACTCGCTGCTCACGACCGACCGTCCCAACATCCTATTCATCATGTTGGAGAGTTTTGGCGGTAAGTTCGTAAAGGAATTGGGCGGACTACCCGACGTGGCCCCCAACCTCTCGCGCCTCATCCCCGAAGGCATTTTCTTCGACCAATACTACAGCAACTCCTTCCGCACCGACCGAGGCACCGTATGTGCCTATTCAGGGTGGACAAGCTACCCCACCGTCAGTCCCATGAAGGAGGTTTCGCTGCACCCCACCCTCACATCGCTGCCTCGCAGCCTGCGCAGTGCCGGTTACCAGACGGGTTACTTGTATGCCGGGGCCATGACCAACATGGGGAAATACCAGTATCTGGCAGACATGGATTTCGAATCGCTGATGGACGAAACCTACTTCACCCGCGACGAACTGGACACTAGCTGGGGAGCCAACGACAGCACGGCGGCCATGAAGATGTACAAGACCATTGCCGAGGTACGGCCCGAGGCCCAGTGGATGATGGTGTGGCAGACTATCTCGAGCCACGAACCGTGGGACGTGCCCTACCACCGGCTGGAGGATAAGAGACTGAACGCCTTTGCCTATACCGACCAGTGCCTGGGCAACCTCGTCGACAGTCTGAAGACGTTGCCCGTATGGGACAAGCTGCTGGTCATCGTGATTCCCGATCATGGCTTTCTCTACAAACAGACCTACGACGAGAGCGAATTCTTCCACAGTCCCATGCTGTGGCTGGGTGGTGCCGTGAAGGAACCAAAACGCATGTCTGTGCTCATGAACCAAAGCGACATCGCTGCCACGCTGCTGGCACAGATGGGACTCCCCCACAACGACTACCCCTGGAGCCGCAACGTATTCAGCCCCGATTACACCCCCTTTGTCTACTGTACCTATCCCGCCGGTCTGCTCTACAAGGATGCCACGGGCGAGACGCTCTACGACCTGACGGCCGAGACACCCATCCCTGTAGGAGAACCCGTCGACTCGCTGCGCCTGCAGAAAGCCATCAATATCCTGCACACCAGTTATTCCTTAATACACAATCCATAATCCCTATTCCTTAATCCATTGTACAAGATTCTCTTTGCCTTCCTGCACCTGCTGTCGCGCCTGCCCTTCTGCATCCACTACGCGATTTCCGACTACCTGCTATTCCCGCTCGTCTACCACGTAGTCCGCTACCGCCGTGGCCTGGTTCGCCAGCAACTGGCCGACTGCTTCCCTGAGAAGAGCCAGCAGGAACGCCAACAGATAGCCCGCCGTTTCTACCACTTCTTTTGCGACTACATCGTAGAGACACTGAAACTGCAGACCCTACCGCACGACGAACTGCGCCGCCGCGTACCCTTCATCGGCATCGAGGAACTGCAGGCCACACTGGAGCGCGAAGGCAAACAGTTTGCCTTCTGCTACCTCGGTCACTATGGCAACTGGGAGTGGATGGGTTCCTTCCCCCTCTGGTTCACAGCACCCTGGACAGGCGGACAAATCTACCACCCGCTGCGCAACAAGAGCATCGATCAGTTCTTCATCAACCTGCGCGAACAGTTCGGCGGCAAGTGCATCCCCATGAAGCAGACCCTGCGCCAGATACTCACCGACCGACGCGAAGGCAAGCACGTAGTCATCGGTTTCATTGCCGACCAGAGTCCCAAATGGGAGGCCGTGCAGTACTGGACCGACTTTCTCAACCACAAGACCGCCTTCTTCACCGGCACCGAGCGCATTGCCCGACAAGTCGGTGCCGCCTTATGCTACCTCCACGTCACTCGTCCCAAACGCGGCTACTATCGCGCCGAGGTCAGGATGATGACTACAAATCCCGATGAAATGGGCGAATTCGGAGCCACCAACCTCTACATATCCCTGCTCGAAGAACAGATTCGCGAGCACCCCGAACTCTGGCTTTGGACTCACAATCGTTGGAAACGCACTTACGAGCAATGGTTAGAGCGTCAGAGCCAGGCATAATGCAACAAGGAATCCGCCCGAGGCCGTACAGGTCCCGGACGGATTGTTTGTGCGCTGCGCGTGGCGTTAGTTTGTAACAAGGTATGTTACACCGCAAGGCATCACGGTCTTCGCAACAAAATCTTGTAATTACTTTACCATTAGCTTTTTCAGGGTGCCGTCCGAATAGCGGAGGATGTTGATGCCTCTCCTTCCTGTCGTCTGTTGACGGCCGCTGAGGTCGTAGACATCTGAATCTTTCGCTTTGAATCTTGGATGGATTCCACGGGCAGTTCTTCGTCCGTCAGGGCCACGATATTATCGAAGTTACTCCAAGGTTCTGTCGTCTTATATGCTTCGAGTGAAGCTGCTGGCACGTGGAGTGTAGCCTTGGAAAAAATTGATTCGTCAAATGTCTGATATCCTGCATATCCTTCTGTATTTGGGAGATTCTCCGCATAACAATATACATCTGTAAGGCCATCGCAACCATCGAACGCAATCGCATCAATATAGGTCACACCATTGCCAATTATTACGGATGTCAGGCTACTGCAGCCATCGAACGCATAATTGCCAATCCTGGTAACACTGTTGGGGATATTGATGGATGTCAGGCCGCTGCAATCCCTGAATGCATATTTGCCAATCGAAGTCACGGGATATGTATTACCACTATATGTAACACTCTCTGGTATAATGATGTCTCCCGAGTAATTTCCTTTCACGACCTCAGCCTCATCATCGTTGAAATTTAAATTGTAATAGATGCCATCAATCTCTGCATCATACGCCATGCTGCCGAGGCTGATCAGTAGCATACAAAAAAGAAGTAGACATTTCTTCATAGTAGTATAAATTAAACAAACGTTCGCCTATGTACACAAAAAGACGTAAATTCGTGTTTATTACTGCTGTGAGGCTCTGGACTGCCTAGAAGTATGTAATAAGCAGAACTCACGCCTTCTGTATATACAATTCACCTTTACAGATTATCGTATAAACATAGACGTGAGCATTGCTGCCTACTATCCCTGATGAATGAAATTGTCCAGATTTCACAAGCAGGATAATATCGTAACGCTTAAACGTTTCCTTGTGTCATGGCCCTCGGGCCATCCTTTCGCTGTCAGTCACAACGCTTTGTGTAGCGGAATTGCTGCAAGGTTACGAATAAGTGAGCGAAAAAGCAAATGAAAGTTGCCTAAGAATCTACGCAAGTATAGATTCGCGGGGGAATTCGCGCATAAATTCTAAAAACGCCTATAAATCGAAAAAAACGGAGCCGAAGCTCCGTTTTTCGCATACGAAACGCCTTTTCAGCATTCATCTATCACATCTATCACTCCACATACCCCAATAAACACTGGCAAATGATAGATGTGATAGATGTTTTTAATCCGTTTGAGTTTGTAGTACAATTATTTGTTCAGCGACCAGGCGAAACCGTCGGGGGTATCCTTGACCTCGAAACCGAAGGCGGCGAGGTCATTGCGGATTTTGTCCGACAGGGCCCAGTTTTTCTCGGCCTTGGCCTGCATGCGCTGTTCGAGAACCATGTCAACGACCTTTCCAAAGGCTTCCTCACGCTCCTTGTTACTGGCACCACTATTTTCGGTGAGGCCCAGGATATTGAAGGCGAAGGTATGGAACACCTCGCGCAGGGCCTGAGCCACCTCGGCGGTGATGGAGGCTTTCTTGTCGTTAACGGTGTTGATGACACGGCAAGCATCGAACAGGGCACTGATGACCATGGGTGAGTTGAGATCGTCGTTCATGACATCGTAGCACTGCTGACGCAGGTCGTCGACATACTTCATCTCCACCTGCGGCTGGCCTTTGGTCTTCTGACCGTCCTGCAGACGCTGGAGTAATTTCCAACCGTCCATCAGTCGGGCCAGTCCTTTTTCGGCTGCCTGCAAGGCCTCATTGCCGAAATCGACGGTCGAGCGATAGTGCGCCTGAAGGATGAAGAAGCGGATGGTCATGGGCGTATAGGCCTGCGTCAGCAACGGGTGAGTGCCGGCAAAGAATTCGGGCAGCGTGATGAAGTTGTTGTACGACTTACCCATCTTCTTACCGTCGATGGTAATCATATTATTATGCATCCAGTAGCGTACCATCTGGCGACCCTGACTGGCAACGGACTGGGCTATCTCGCATTCGTGATGGGGGAAGACGAGATCCATGCCGCCACCGTGGATGTCGAACTGTTCACCCAGATACTTGCGGCCCATAGCGGTGCACTCGCAGTGCCAGCCGGGGAAGCCGCTGCTCCAGGGCGAGGGCCAGCGCATGATGTGTTCGGGCTGTGCCTTCTTCCAAAGGGCGAAGTCTGCCTGGTTCTTTTTCTCACCCACACCGGCCAGTTCACGACTGGCATCCTTGATGTTCTCCAGCGAGCGGCCGCTAAGTATGCCGTACTTATGGTCCTTGTCGTATTTCTCGACATCGAAATAGATGCTTCCGTTCGACTCGTAGGCATAGCCGTTATCTAGAATCTGCTGCACCAATTGCTGCTGCTCGATGATGTGGCCCGTGGCATGAGGTTCGATGCTGGGCGGCAGACAGTTCAGCGCCGTCATAGCCTCGTGGAAGCGGTTCGTGTAGTACTGGGCAACCTCCATAGGCTCCAGTTCCTCCAGACGGGCCTTCTTGGCAATCTTGTCCTCGCCCTCGTCGGCATCGTGTTCCAGATGTCCCACATCGGTGATGTTGCGGACATAGCGCACCTTGTAGCCTAAGTGCTGAAGGTAGCGGAACAGGAGGTCGAAGGTGATGGCCGGACGGGCATGGCCCAGATGCGCATCGCCATATACCGTGGGGCCGCAGACATACATGCCCACACGACCCTCGTGGAGGGGACGGAAGAGTTCTTTCTGACGCGAAAGTGTGTTGTAGATTAAAAGTGGTTGGTTATTCATTTCTATCTTTATTTATAATATCCAATAAACGGTCGACGGCCTCGGCCTCGGGAATGTTCATCTCCACGCACTGCTTGCCCTTGTACAGCGAGACCTTGCCTCGCGCGGCACCGACATAGCCATAGTCGGCATCCGCCATCTCGCCGGGACCGTTGACGATGCAACCCATGACGGCAATCTTGAGACCCGTCAGGTGACTGGTGGCCGCCTTAACCCTGGCAATGGTTCCCTGCAGGTCGAAAAGGGTGCGTCCGCAACCCGGACACGAGATATATTCGGTCTTGGTGAAGCGCAGACGGGCGGCCTGGAGGAGGGTGTAGGCGACAGGGATTTCGTTCTCAGGAGCTTCGGACAGGGACACGCGAATGGTGTCACCAATGCCGTCGACGAGAAGGGCACCAATGCCCACGGCCGACTTGATGCGACCATCTTCACCCTCACCGGCCTCCGTCACGCCAAGGTGCAAAGGGAAAGTCATTCCCTCGGCATCCATAGCCTTGACCAACAAGCGGACGCTCTGTACCATGACCACAGTGTTCGAAGCCTTGATGCTGACCACAACGTCGAGAAAATGCTCCTTCATACAAATACGCAGGAATTCCATGCACGACTCCACGATGCCCTCGGGCGTGTCGCCGTAGCGCGACATGATGCGGTCGCTGAGGCTGCCATGGTTCACGCCGATTCGCACGACCGTGTGGTGTTCGCGACAAATAGTAAGGAAGGGTATGAGGCGATCCTCGATTTTCTGCAGTTCGGCCTGATACTCCTCGTCGGTATATTCCAGATGCTTGAACTGGCGGGCAGCATCGACGTAGTTGCCCGGATTGATGCGTACCTTCTCGCAGTACTGAGCAGCCACCTCGGCCACACGCGGATTGAAGTGAACGTCGGCCACCAGAGGCACGTCGCAGCCTGCCTCACGCACGCGCCGGCGTATCTCCTTCATATTCTCGGCCTCGCGTACGCCTTGGGTAGTCAGGCGCACCAGTTCGCCACCTGCTGCAGCAATGGCCAGAATCTGGCGCACGCAACCCTCAGTGTCCATCGTCGAGGTTGTACACATCGACTGCACACGGACGGGATTGTCACCGCCAATGCCGATATTGCCGACTCGTACTTCGTGGGTTTTTCTTCTTTGCATAGTTGTTTATGGGACTTATGGAACTTATGGGACCTATAGGACTTATGAGACCTATGAGACCTATGAGGCCTATAGAACCCTATGGGTTATACTTTAAACTTATATTTCACTTCGGCCAGTTCGGTGTTGGCCTTTACAATCTTTTCCTTCAGGTTTTGCTTATATGCCTTCAGCTTTTGATTCAGGGTTTCGTCACCGAGAGACAGCATTTCAACAGCCAACAGGGCTGCATTCTGGGCTCCGTTCACCCCCACGGTAGCAACAGGAATGCCAGGAGGCATCTGCACAATGCTGAGCAGGGCATCCAGTCCATCGAGCATACCCTTGATGGGTACACCGATAACCGGCAGCGTCGTGCTGGCGGCTATCACCCCAGGCAACGCAGCCGCCATACCTGCACCGGCAATGATGACACATATGCCACGTCCTTCAGCCTCACGGGCAAACTGTTCTACCTCCTGCGGAGTGCGATGGGCCGAGAGGGCGTTCATCTCGAAGAAAACTCCCATTTCATCGAGAAGTTTTGCAGCCTTCTCCATGACGGGCAGGTCGCTGGTGCTGCCCATGATGATGCTAACCTTTGGTTTATCCATAATTCGTAACTTTCAACATTTAACTTTTAACTTTCAACTAAATAAATAGTCCCGCCAGGCCACAAACAAAACCTATCAACGTGCCCCCAAGCACCTGGCCCAACGTGTGCTGGCGCAGGAACATACGGCTGCTGTTGACAACGCCACTGACCAGTATGGCCAGACACAGCCACCAGACAGGATTGAAGTGGAAGATGCTGGAATAGGCCACGATGGCACCGATGATGGCACCTACGCCCGCCGAATGCATACTGACCTTCCACCAGAGGGTGACTACCGTGCAGGCACACTGCACCAGCAGACTTATGACGATGATGCCCCCCATGAAGATGGGAGCATGGATATTGTAGAGGAAACGAAGCAACATACCATAGCAGATGATGTGCAGGACGTAGGGCACCAAACGATTGGTACGGAGTGAGAGTTCCTGGACAGTGAGTCCACGCATACGACGATAGACATACACCCCAATGGTCGGCAGGAAGAGCGTCATGACATAGACCAGTGCCAGCAGGGCAGCCTTGAGCTGCCAAGTCAACTGCGACAGGTAGGTGAACATGAGCAACAGAACGAAGCCCAGCATAGGGAAGTACGATGGGCGGAACACATTGGACACGGCTCGTACGAGCACACTTACCGAAGCGTGCTCGCGCAGTTGTCTGACCCTACTCTTCTTCTCTTCCTCCATACACTATTCCTTTCTCATACGGCTGTCTGCAATGCCCAGTTGGGTGCGGTACTTGGCCACCGTCCGGCGAGCTACGGCAAATCCACGTTCACGCAGCAGGGCAACCAGTCTCTCGTCACTCAGGGGGTGAGACTTGTCCTCGGCCTCCACAATTTCGCGCAAGGCCGACAGCGTCTTGCGCACCGTCACCTCATCGCCATTCTGCAACGTACCCGACGTAAAAAACCAACGCAGGGCATAGATGCCGTGGTCGGTCTGTACATATTTACTGTTCGACACCCGACTGACAGTGGAGATGTCCTGTCCCGTCAGGTTGGCCACATCTTCCAGTCGCATCGGACGCAGCAACGTCTCGTCGCCCTCCAAGAAGAAAGGCCGCTGCAAGCGGATGATGGCCTGCATGGTCTTGAGCATCGTCTCGCGTCGTTGAGCGATGGCCTCAATGAACATCCGTCCATTGCCCACCTGCTGTTTCAGGTAATTCAGAGCGTCGCGTTCGTTCTTGGTCATGGCCGGCACCTGCAGTTCCTGTTCGGCATCGGGAGAGATAGTCAGTCGCGGCAGTTCACCCTCATTAAGGGTCATGTGAATCTGTCCGTTTTCGTCGGTTTCAACGGTAAAATCGGGGGTTATGGCATGGTTGTCGCTATGGTCGCCACCAAGGCTGCCCCCAGGCCGCGGATTCAGTCGCTGGATGCGCTGACGCAGGTGGTCCAGTTCCAGATCATCGAGTTTCAGCACGCGCTGTATGCGCTGCCAGCGCAGATGGGCAAAGTCATCCCAATAACGCTGGAAGAGGGTCATCAGTTGGTCGCGCACCTGACCCTGATAGTTGCGCCGTACCTGCAAGGTCAGGCATTCGCGCAAGTCTCGTCCTCCCACCCCTGCAGGGTCCATCTGCTGGAGGACGGTGGTGAGCAAACGCTCCAGTTCCTCCTCGCTGGTCTGAATGTTCTGATAGACGTCCAGTTCGTCGGCTATCTGGTAAAGGGGTGTGCGCAGCAGTCCGTCGTCGGCCAGGGAGCCAATCAGGTATTTCATAACCTCCAGTTCGTGGTCGTTGAGGTCGAACTCTCCCAGTTGGCCCACGAGGTGGTCGAAGAAGGACTCCGACGTGTCGCCCACCTCCCGCTGACGAGTATTCTCGTCGTAGTTACGTGGTTCGCGGGGAATGCCGTCGTCCACATCGTCGTAGCTGTCGGCATACTCGCTGGGAGTGGTATAGTCCGCATCGTCCTCCGTACCTGTTCCTTCTTCTGTATATTCCCTGTCCTCTGCTGTGCCCGAAGTCTTCTCCGATGGCTCGGTGCTATCTCCGCTTTCGCCCTGCAGCCAGGGGTTGTCCTCCAGTTCCTTTTCAATACGTTCGCGCAGGTCGTTCAGGGGCAGCTCGGTCAGTCGCACCGTCAGCACTTGCAACGGTGTGAGCGTCTGTTGTTGGGTTTGTATCTGATAGGCCCCCTGCCCCTGTACGTTTGCCATAGTTTACTTTAGTTTAACGGTTACGATATTCACCGAGAAGGGTGCTACGGGGAACTTGACCTGACGTCCGCCCTGATCGACAAAGACGCCGATGCTTCGGGGATGAACAGCTAAGGGGTCGCGGCGTGTGTTCTCGTCCTGCCCAGTCTCGCTGGCCAGCCGCACCATGCGGGCCTGTGCAGCCAGTCCACCGTCGAGGAAGATGCAGCCCTGTGTGGCTCCCTCTCCCACGTTGACCACCTTAATATATAAGGTATGGGTGCGCTCGTCGAGCGTGGAATTGCTGAAGACCCCTCGCATGTTGGGATTCTTGTGGCGAGCCGTTGTCTGCAGTTTTCCGTCGATGTAGGCAGCCACGCTGTCGCCTTCCACTTCCACGCGCAGGTCGTACCAACGGCCTTCCTCGACCTGGAAGGGAACTTCGCTGCCGATGTTTATGCGGCCTCCGTCGACACTCTGCTCGATGGCATTTTGTGTATTACCCCAACCGCCAATGTTGAACCAGTCGAAATCGCACTCGTTCTGATAGTTATAGACGAGCAGGAAACCTTCACGTCCTCCTGTCTTACGGGCCTTCACGCTATAGGTGTATCGTTTTCCATTAAATTCCGTCGGGCACATCTCCAAGTGAGGTTCGCGGCCGCGGTTGTGCTTCCAAGTCTGGATGTCGGGCAGGCGATAGGTCTTGCCGTCGACGATGAGTTGCGGTTCCTTATATTCAGCCTGTGTATTCCAGGTGCCCACACCGACATGTAGGGCCTGCGTTATCTCCACCTGCTTGGGCTCGGGCAGCTTCCACTTCAAGGTCTGGGGAACGGTACGCGTACCGATATGATTCGAGAAGAGATTCTGAACCCAGTAGGAGGGTGTACCGAAGGCATATTCGGCATTGAAGTGAATCATGTCGGTGGGCCAGTTCGAGGCATTGTCGTTGACAAAGATGGGTGCGTATGAAGCCATCGTGACGATGTCCGAATTGTTCTCCATACCCAGCATATACACGGCTTCGCCCAGGGCTGCATTCTGGTTGCCCACCTTGCCGAACTGACTGGTGACGGCGTATTCGCCGACATATATCTTGGGTCCGCGACGGTCGTAACGGTCATACTTCTGGTAGGCCTCCATGAACCACGAGGGGTTACGGTAATAGTGTTCGTCGAGGATGTCGACGGGCTCCTTGCTGCGCCACGATGGACGGTCGGTGCCCCACGACTCCACATTGCCGATGCACTGGATATTGGGGTATTTTGCCTTGATGGCATCGTAGAACTTGCGATAGCGCTCGAAGTAACGTTCGCTCTGGTCGCGGTTGTCGTCGAAGTGGAAGTTGGCATTCTCATTACCAATCTCCAGATACTCGATGTTGAAGGGTTCGGGGTGACCGTTCTCCGCGCGCATACGTCCGAACTTCGTGGTCTTGGCATCGCCGTTGGCATATTCCAAGGCGTCCATGCACTCTTGTATCCAACCGTCGAGCTGCTCCACAGGCGTGAAGCCGCCATGCCAGATGCCCACGTTCACGACATACAAGGGTTTTGCGCCCAGATCCTCGGACAACTGCAGGAACTCGTGGAAGCCCATGCCGTCTGTAGTCCAATAGCGCCAGTTGGCATCGTAGTGGCCGGGGCGCTGCTCAATAGGACCGATGGTGCGTTCCCAACGGAAAGCATTCTCGGGAGCCTCCTGGCCCTCGACATAGCAACCACCAGGAAAGCGCATGAACTTGGGGTGCATGTCGGCCAGCATCTGGGCCAACTGCGGACGCATACCGTTCTCACGGTTCTTGAAGGTTGGGGGGAACAGGCTGACCACATCGAGCGCCAGTTGACAGGGACGCTCGAAAGTCAGGCGGAAACGGGCCTGCGGGTCGTTGTCGGTGCAGACAAAGCGAGTCTCCACCTTCGTCCATTTCTTTCCTATTTTGTCGGCAATAATCATCTGCCCCAGCACACGACCGTCACGACCAACGATGGAAGCTGTGAGCAATCCTGGATTGCCCTGTTGGACACGCACCCAGAACGAAAGTCGATACTGGTGACCGTTTTGGGCATGAATGCCCCAGAAACCCACATTCTCCACGCCGCTACCAGCCTGTTTGACATCGAGAAGCAGAGCGTGCTGCTGGGCCTCGTTGAGCAGGTTGTCGGTCGTGAGACTCATCGTTGCACCCGGCAGTGCCGACCAGGCTACGGCCGTCTCATTCTCGTATCCGCGGATCTCCTCGAACGAGCGGTTGCGAATGAGCTCGGCATAAAGGCCACCGTCGGCAGCGTGGTTGATGTCCTCAAAGAAGATGCCGTAGAGCGTGGGGCTAACGGGATGGCCGGGTTTGTCCAAGTCTACATGTATCGTGACTTGTGACTGAGCAAAGAGAACGCTGAGAAGAAAGAGTCCACAGAGTAGGATATTCTTTTTCATAGCTGACTTTCTGGAATATTGAAGGTGGTTATTGACATGTCGCCCGTATCAAGGCCCCGCTTCAGCCATTTCATGCGCTGGGCACTGGTGCCGTGGGTGAACGACTCGGGCTGGACATAGCCGCGAGCCTTCTTCTGCAGGTAGTTGTCGCCGATTTTCTCGGCACAGTCGATGGCCTCTTCTATGTCGCCGGCCTCCAGCGAGCGGTAGGCCTCGTTCTCGTAGTGACCCCACACGCCGGCATAGTAGTCGGCCAGGAGTTCCAGGCGGACGCTGATTTTGTTGGCCTCGGCCTTCGACACCTTGCTCATCTGGGCGTGGGCCTGATTCAGCGTGCCCAACAGGTTTTCCACATGGTGCCCTACTTCGTGGGCAATGACGTAGGCATACGAGAAGTCGCCGTCGGCTCCGAGCTGGCTCTCCATCTCGGTAAAGAACGAAAGGTCGATGTACAGTTTCTGGTCGCCCGAGCAGTAGAAGGGACCCACCGAACTACTGGCCTCGCCACAAGCCGACGAGACGCTGTTTGTGAACAGTACCAGCGTGGGCGGAGTGTACTCGCGCCCCATCTGTCGGAACACCTGGGTCCAGACATCCTCTGTCGAGGCCAGCACCTGACGCGAAAACTTAGCCAGCTCCTCTTCTTCAGCAGTGAACTCGCGCTGTCCCTCGACCTGCTCTTCCTGGATGGCCGACAAGCCGCCCTGCTGCACAACGTTGCTAACGACATCTGTCAGGCTGCCCCCGTTCATCAAAGTCATCAGGGCCACGATGATGATACCAGCCAAGCCTCCCAGGCCAGCCTTTGCACCACCGCTCATGCCGCGACGGTCCTCTACATTCGTACTTTCTCTGCGTCCAGTTAGTTTCATACGTGCGCGTAAATTAAACTATTGTATAATATGGTGCAAAGATAGGAATTTTTTCGGACTTCACGGACCTTTTTCCACAAAAAACTTGACCCTTCTTTCGAAATACGTTTGGCAAAGTGGAAAAATATCCGTACCTTTGTCTGCATATAATCCCATGCTGAAACGATGATAAGCACAACTTCAATGAAACGGACATTACTGACGACAGCCCTGCTAACGGGCCTTTCCGTCATGCTGAACGCACAAAACATCATCAGTCTGGCAGGCGACTGGCAGTTCCAGACAGACCGTGAGAACGTGGGGCTGAGCCAACACTGGCAGAACCGCGACCTGGCCGACCACATCCTGCTTCCCGGCTCGATGCCCGAGAACGGCAAGGGTGACGACCCGACCACACGGACACCGTGGGTGAGCTCGCTCTACGACTCGTCGTTCTACTTCAACCCCTACATGGAACGCTACCGTCGCGAAGGCGAACGCGTGAAGTTTCCCTTCTTCCTGACCCCCGAGAAGCACTACGTCGGAGCGGCCTGGTACCGACGGAAAATCTACGTCCCCAGCTCGTGGCAGGGACAGCGCGTACTGCTCTTCCTGGAACGGCCCCACATCGAGACCACTGTCTTCGTCAACGGACAGGAGGCAGGCCACCGAAACAGCCTGTCGACGCCGCACGAGTTCGACATCACGAAACACATCCGAACCGGACAGAGCAACGTCATCTCCATACGCGTCTACAACGGCATAGACGGAGTGGGCGTGGGCATGGACTCGCACTCGGTGACCGACCAGACACAGGGAGACTGGAACGGCATCGTGGGACGCATGGAACTACAGGCCACGCCGCAGGACGTGTGGATTCAGAACGTGCGCGTATTTCCCAATATCAAGGAACGGAAAGTGGCCGTAGAGGTGACATTCAGAGAACGTCTGGGCGAATATGACCCTGTACCCAAATTGCTACTGACCATCCAGGCACCCGACGGACACATGGTAGTCGAGCACATGGACTATTTCGAGAGACACAATATGACCTTCCTCGTGCCCATGGGAGAGGATATGCAGCTATGGGACGAGTTCCACCCCAACCTCTATCACCTGACGCTGAGTGCGGGCAACGACACCTACGAGACGGACTTCGGCATACGCAATATCGAGGTGCGCGGACGGCAGATGTACCTGAACGGCCACCCCATCTGGCTACGAGGAACGGTGGAGAACTGCACCTTCCCCCTGACGGGATACCCCCCAATGGAAGAGGGCGAATGGGAACGCATACTCGGAAAGTGCAAGGAGTACGGACTGAACCATATCCGCTTCCACAGCTACTGTCCACCAGAGGCTGCGTTTGCGGTAGCCGACCGATTGGGACTATACCTGCAGCCTGAAGGACCAACGTGGCCCAATCACGGGGTGAAGTTGGGTGCAGGCATGATTATCGACAAGTACCTGATGGATGAGACGCAACGCATCCTGGACACCTACGGCAACCACCCCTCGTTTATCATGATGGCTTCGGGCAATGAACCGGCCGGCAACTGGGTGAAGTACACCAATCAGTGGGTGGACCACTGGAAAAAGAAAGACCCTCGCCGACTCTACTGCGGAGCATCCGTAGGTGGAGGATGGGCCTGGGATGACAGGAGTGAGTACCACGTGAAGGGTGGCGGACGCGGGCTGGACTGGAGCCGCCACGCACCCAGCAGCGATGACGACTACCTGCAGGACATCCTCCGACCGCGCAACTACAAGGGTGAGGAGGACAATAACTCGCCCATCGTGGCCCACGAACAGGGACAATGGTGCGCCTTTCCCGACCTCAGCGAGCGACGTCTCTACACGGGTGTCAACAAGGCCTATAACTTCGACATCTTTGCCGACCTGCTGCGCGACAACGGCATGGAGGGGCAAGCCGAAAAGTTCCTCATGGCCAGCGGTAAACTGCAGACGTTGTGCTACAAATACGAGATAGAACGCAACCTGCGCACACCCGACTACACAGGATTCCAGCTGCTGGGGCTGAACGACTACAGCGGACAGGGTACGGCACTGGAGGGCGTACTGAACGTCTTCTGGAAGGAGAAAGGATACTGCACGGCCAGCGAATGGAGACAGTTCTGCAACCCCATCGTGCCACTGGCGCGATTCCCGAAGTTTGTCTTCAGTTCAGCCGACACGCTGCAAGTGCCCGTGGAGATGTACAATGCTCACAATGGCGAGCTGAACTACGAGAAGTTGGGCAAGGAGATACTGCCACGCTACGTCATTACGGACCAGACGGGCGACATCGTCCACAGCGGACACCTTTCACAGAAACGAGTGCCCCTGGGCAAAAACACGCAACTGGGTACCGTAAGCCTACCCCTGTCGCGTTTCGAACATCCGACGAAACTGACGCTAACCGTCGTTGGCGGACGCGACATCAAGAACTCGTGGGAATTCTGGGTTTACCCGAAGGAACTGAAAGAAATAGGCACTGGAGACATCTACATTAGCCAAACTCTCGATGAAAAGGCCAAAAATGTGCTGTCGCGAGGAGGGAAGGTACTGCTCACCGCAGCTGGCAAGGTGACTTTGGGCAACGACATCCGACAGACCTACCTGCCCGTCTTCTGGAACACCAGTTGGTTCAAGATGCGTCCACCACACACCACAGGGGCCTACATCGACACCCGGCATCCGCTGTTCCGCAACTTCCCCTCGGACGAATGGGGCAATCTGAACTGGTGGGAACTGCTGAACCGCGCCCAGGTCATCAACATCACGGGCCTACCCAAGGAATATCAGTCGCCCGTGCAGCCCATCGACACCTGGCACCTCTCGCGCAAACTTGCCATGATTGTAGAAGCGCGCGTGGGCAAAGGACGCCTGTTCCTGACCACGATGGACATCGACAATCATCTGGAGCAGCGCCTGGTGGCTCGCCAGATGCGCCACGCCATTCTCTCCTACATGCAGAGCGCCGACTTCCAACCAAGCTTACGACTAAGCATCGGTGAAATCGCCGATTTTTTCACCCGAGAGACTCCCAAGGTGGATATGCATACCAACGACTCGCCCGACGAACTGAAACCTAAACTTCAGTAGTCTCACGCCAGTCGCTGACGCATACCCATGCGGGCCTCAACAACGTTAACGACATAGTCGCCGAGTTTCTCACACTCGTTGATGAGGTCCATGTAGATGGTACCTACAGCATAGGTGTACTCGTGGTTGTTGATGTCGCTGATGTTCTGCGACTTCAGCTGGTTGCGATAGTTGTTGATTTCGTTCTCGATGTTCTTCGTACGATTGACATTGTAAGCCTCCTTGCGACCGCCCATCAACTGGTTCATCTGTGTCAGGGCCTGGTCAGTAAGGCTCATCATCTGGTACAAGTGATCGTACTGGGTCTCGATAAAGTGATCCTCCTTCGCTGCATACTTACGGTTGATGGTGCGAGCCATATTGTAGCAAGCATCGCCGATAGACTCCAGTTCCGAGATTTCGCGCAACATGGCACGTATCTTAGCCTTCGTATCGTCCGAAAGATGGGCATCGGATACACTCTCCAGATACTGTGCTATCTCCAGCTCCATGCTGTCGCTGATGCTCTCATACTTTTCTATGCGTGTATAAAGTTTGGTAAAGTCGGCCTCGTTGGTCTTATCACGGTTGCTCGATGACGATTTCTCCAACAACTCTTTCACCATAGCAAACATACGCTGCATACGTTCCGAAAAGGCCTGAATCTCCTTCTGGGCCTCCAGCACCGAAAGTTCGGGGGTCTTCATGAAACCTGCAGTGATGAAGTGCAGACGGAAGTCCTCTTCTTCATCAATACGCTTCGGCTTGATAACCCAACATACGAACTTCTCTATTTGCGGAATAAACCAGATGAGAATAAGTGTATTGACAATATTGAACGATGTATGGAAAGCAGCTAATACAAAAGTCAACTTGGCTGAATTATTCAGGAATTCGGTCGTGCTTACCGCATCCTTCACCATGTTCACGTCATAGCCTACCCATCCGCACACCATATCCACAAAGGGACGGAAGACAAACAAGATCCAGACGACTCCAAACACATTGAAGAACATATGGGCAAAGGCAGCACGACGGGCCTGGGTATTGGCACTGAGGGCAGCCAGATTGGAAGTGACGGTGGTTCCTATGTTCTCACCCATCACCAACGCTATGCCCTGATAGATAGGCAGTGCACCGCTGGAGCAGAGTATCATGGTGATGGCCATCACTGCCGCAGACGACTGCACGCAGAACGTCATGACACCGCCCAGAATCAGAAACACGATGGTCGTCAGGAAGGAATCGGGGTTGAAGGAAGCAAAGAAGTCGAGCAATGTCTGATTCTCGCCCAAATGCATCTCGGTTCCTGTCATGCGCAAGGTGCCAAGTCCCAGAAGGAGGAACGACAGACCGAAGAGGAAGTCACCAATGTAGCGGTACTTCTTCTGATAGATGAGCATGATGCCGATAAAGAAAGCCGGATAGACGGCACTGGTAATGTCAAACGACATACCAGCCGACATAATCCATGCCGTCAGCGTGGTTCCGATGTTGGCACCCATAATGATGGATATGGCCTGCGCCAGTGTCAGCAGTCCGGCATTTACGAACGATACGGTCATCACCGTGGTAGCCGTTGAGGACTGTACGGAGGCTGTTACCAAAGTACCGGTAAGCATGCCTGTAAAGCGGTTGGTGGTCATCGCACCCAAGACGTGTCGCAACTGCGGACCCGCCATCTTCTGCAGAGCCTCGCTCATCGACTTCATACCGAACATGAGCAGAGCCAAGGATCCCAGAAGCTTGAAAAGCACTAAATAAGACATAAATTATGTTAATAATTGCAATTATGTTGGGCAAAGATAATGAAAAGCGCGTGTAATCGCAAACAATTTAACCGAAAAAACACTATCTTTGTACCACTTAATACTATAGAAGATGATGAATAAACAAAAACGCATGGTCATATTCGTGTCGGGCGGCGGCACGAACTGTGAAAACCTGATTCGGTACTTTCAGGGGAGAACGGATGTGGAAATTCCACTCGTTGTGAGCAACCGCGACGATGCCTTCGCCCTGGTGCGCGCCGAACGTCTGGGAGTGAAAACGACAGTAGTGAACAAGGCACAACTGAATGACCCCGAAGTGATGCTGCCCTTGCTGCAGAAGGTCGAAGCCGACTGGCTGGTACTGGCCGGATTCCTTCCCCTCATCCCTACGTATCTGATAGAGGCCTATCCACAACATATCGTCAACCTGCATCCAGCCTTGTTGCCCAAATTCGGCGGCAAGGGCATGTGGGGGCACCACGTACATGAGGCCGTAAAGGCCGCAGGCGAGACAGAGACGGGCATGACGGTACACTATGTCAGCCCCATTTGCGACGGTGGACAGATTATTGCCCAATTCTCCGTGGCCCTGTCGTCCACCGACACCGTCGACGATATTGCCGAAAAGGAGCATGAGCTGGAGATGCTGCACTTTCCGGAAGTCATAGACCAACTGATATCCGCCTCATGAACAGGGTGACCACACTGCTGGTAGCACTCGTCTGCATGGCCGGCCTCAATGCTCAGAACTTCGACGACTATTTCGACGGTCGCACCCTGCGATTGGACTATATCATGGCTGGCGACCACAACCATCAGGAGATTTATTTCCAACAGGCTTACGTCACGCCCCAATGGGCTGGACGCAGGGCACACCTCAATGAGGTTCTGCTGCGCGGAAACGGACAAATTACCGTCCGCAAGCATGGAAGCCAGGAAATTCTCTTCACGCACACTTTCTCGACACAGTTTCAGGAATGGTTGGCCACAGAAGAGGCCACACAGGTCAAGAAGGCTTTTGAGGCCAGCTACAACGTGCCCATGCCGCGTGAAAGAGTGGACGTGACAGTGACGCTGACCGACTTCCACAGCCATATTGTTGCCAGCCTGAGCCACACCATCGACCCTTCGGATATCCTCATCCGCCCCATCGGTGACAACGGCATCCCGCACCACTACGTGTGGAAGGGCAAGACACCGAACCAGTCAAAGAAAGAAAGCGACCAACAGGGGAAACGGAACGTCCAACCTACAGCAAAACCGCTGGACTGGCTGCCCGACATCGCCTACTGCATCGACCTGGCCATCGTGGCCGAGGGCTATACACCAGCCCAGATGGGGAAATTCTACACCGACTGCCAACGTGTCGTGGACGCCCTGTTTGCCCACGAACCCTTCAACTCCCTGAAAGAGCGGTTCAACGTTGTTGCCGTAGCCAGTCCCTCACTCGACGGAGGACCCAGCGTTCCCCATCTGCACCGATGGAGCCGGACACCGGCACGGACACACTACGACACGTTCTACAGCGACCGCTACCTGATGTCGCAGGAGATGCACCGCATCTACGACCTGCTATCGGGCGTACCCTTTGAACACATCATCGTCCTCGTCAACTCCGACACATACGGCGGTGGAGGCATCTACAATCAGGTGAATGTCGTCACCAGCGACCACCCCACCTTCAGCCAGGTACTTGTCCATGAATTTGGGCATGGATATGCCGGACTGGGCGACGAATACTTCTACGACGACGGTTACGAAAGCATGTACCCCGCCGACACTGAACCTTGGGAACCGAACCTGACAACCCTGGTCGATTTCCAGAGCAAGTGGGCCGACCTCGTGCCCAAGGGTACTCCTGTGCCTACACCACCGGCACAGATTCCCAACTACCGTAACATCCGAAACGAAAAGGAACGCCGACAACTGAACGAGGCCACTCAGCGCGTGGGTGTCTTCGAGGGCGGAGGCTACCAGTCGAAGGGTGTTTATCGTCCAGCTCAGGAGTGCCGGATGAAGGTGAACGAGGTCGAGGACTTCTGTCCCGTTTGCTCGCGAGCCATACGTCGCATCACAGATTTTTACACCAGCCGATAAAAAAACGCCGCACCCCAGAACGGGATGCGGCGTTTTTCATTTGAATGATGTGGGTCATTCGACCTTCACAATCTTACGGCTCAAAACCTGAGTCTCCGTCGCAACAGACACGGTGTAGACACCTGGTGCAAGGCGGCTGGTATCGAGTACCACATGGCGGCTGGGAACAGCTACGCGCTTTACCAAGGCACCGCCGACAGTGTAGAGACTGACGTTGCGGATGATGTTGCCACCAGCCGTGACATTCAACCTGTCGCGTACGGGTAACGGATAGATACGCAATTGTCCGTTCAGGGCAACATCGGCGATTGCATCCTCCACTTTCACGGTGTAGATGTATTCAGCGATCTCGCTCTCAACCATGCCATCGGCAACGGCCATCATACGAATCGTAACACTTTCGTTGATAACGATAGGCGTGCCGTCGTAGACGTAGCGCTGTGCGTTTTCGTCACACGGGCAGGATCCATCCAGCGTGTAGTAGATAATAGCGCCTTCTGTCTCGCAAGAAAGGAATACCTCTGTACCCTTCTCCACCTCACTGCCACTGGCAATGCTGGCTATGGGTAGTGCAACGATAGGCAGGATGACGGCTTGCTCGATGCTGACGACACTGGTGGCACTGACCTCACTGCCGCTGACAGTAAAGGTCAGAGCGGCCGTACCGGGAAGCTCTCCAGTTACGATGATGGTGGCTGTACCGTCTTCACCGATAGTCACGCTCTTGTTTTCCAGTGTGAGCATCATGTCGGACGATGTTGCCACATTCAGTGTGCGTCCGGCCGAAGCCTGGGCGGGCAGAACGCTAACGACTATCGTCTTCGACTCGCCATAGGTAACCACAGAAACTGAATCGCATACAATCTGCTTCACCTCAAGCTCAACAGCAAACTTCTGGAGGAAGTCGTCCTGCATGCGGATGCCGGCATAACTCTGCACGCGGTTCTTCACCACGAGGGTAATCTCCTTGGCAGAGAAAGGTTCGGCAGCATTGAAGCGGACGCGGCTGGCATAGGTGTCGGTCTGGCCTTCGTAGCTAACTTCCTCGTTCAGCAGCTGGATGGAGCCCTCCACGGGTTCATCGTTTTGCAGAACTGTGATATTCTCGGTAGTCAGCCCATCGGGTATCATGTACTTGTCGAACTCTATCTCAACAGCATCCTCATAGGCACGAGCCTGACGGACGTTGGGCTGAACGTTCTGCGTCATGGCAATGTTCACATCGAGCTGTGGAGGAGGCACTGGCAACCACTCGCTGTAAGTGGTCTCGTAACCTTCCTTCTCGAACTTCACCTGCCACAGGCCTGTAGGAACATCCCACTGGTAATACCCGTTCTCGTCGGTGAACAACGGGTTCTCTTGAGCATATTCCTCGGCATCCCACTTCACGATGTTCTCGTGCAGGTCGCCGTACATATCCTCAACCATTTCCTTGTAGAATACGGTTGCCGTAGCGCCTTCCACACGGTTGGAGAAGACGCCCTCATAAACGAAACCGGACGGGTCGTGAATAGGATTCGTGGTAGGATTAGGTTCATCATCGTCATCATCGTCGTCATCGTCATCGTCGTCCTTACACAATTCCTTTTGGCTTTTCTTCATTCTGGATTTCAAACTACTTAACAAGCCGTCAAATTCCTTCTGCTTGCAATTCCCATAGTAGATTTCTGCAGCACATTCTGCTATAGACAGGACCAGAGGAAGAACTACTGTTTCAGACAGGATAACATCCCCTGCCATATAAACTCCACATCTGGCAACTGTCCATAAAGCCCAATTTCTTACATAGTCAAACAGTCCATCGATTTCCCCTTCATATCCACTTGCCACAGCAGGTGCATAAGAGAAAAGACATGTTGGAACTTGCAATTGCGAAACTAATACACAATTATCATATTCTGACTTCAGACATAGAATAATGTTTGTGATACCAGATAATGCAGTACCAACAAATTTAACTGTTGTCTGCATACCTTTGGCTATCACTTCCCATTTTGCCGTAAGTGCAGCTCTTTTGGCCAAGAGTGCCATTTTTTCCTCTACCAGAGAGAGGTACTTAAACCCTGACGCAGAAGACATACGTTTCTCGACGGCCTTTAATGCATCTGCAACCAGTTGGTCTTCGGCAACAAAGGCCATGAAACGTTTATTCTTCTCAAATTGGAACCATATTACAAAATCACTCAGTTTTGCCTGTACCGCATTGAGATTCGTAATGGCAGCCAAAATAGTTGAGCAAACAGAAGCGACATCCTCTGCAAGCCCTCGCCTGTAGGAGCTTGAAGAAAACGCTACGAACATTTTCACACAGATATTAGCATTCAGGTCTATTCTGATATACTGGTCCTCTTCATATTTTTCATAAATCTGATAATCAGAAGTCGTTTGAACCTGCTTGAAGCCATCCGCAATTAACACTGACACATCGGTTGTATAAGGCTCCGTGATTTCAACAGAATATTGCTTCCCTAAATAAGCAAGCTCAAACTTACACTGCGACTCGTATTCCTTCAATATTTGAATAAAGGCGGTATCTTGAGCATTAACAAGCGAGTCGACTTGATTGCATAATTGCTGAATGTAAGCGGCAAACTGTTCATCGTCCAACTCATCAATATTAGCGTTTTCCACACCTTCTGCCAAAGGCATGCCAAAGGCTTTCATTAAGCTGTCTATCTGAACAGTATCAGGGTTTTCCGTATTCAACACTGCCTGAATCATCGACAGAACAGAGTCGGTTTTTTGCGCATCTTCAGTCAGTTCATTAATACCATTCTCAACTTCTCCTTGAACACGAACTAGTTCATCGACATCAACAATGGGCGGCGTGATAGCATCTACATCAACTTTTACACCAATAGGAAGATTATTGGAATCAAAGTGTCGTATTGCTACCCATTTATCCGTTTTCTTATCGTAGGACGCAGGAATCTTTATCCATTGTTTCTTGTCTGTATAAACCCTAACATAAACACCATTTACAAGTTCGGGATCATTGTTTGTCAAATCGACAACAAACGTTATATCCGTACCTGTATAGAACATGTAAGAAGAAGCACTTACGGTGGAGTTTTGAAGGTCAAATATAACACTGATATTTTGCCTCAGCCATCCATTGTAGTATGACATTACAACCGTTTTTGCCTCCACTGCAGTAAAGTCATACAATACATTCTTAAATTCACTCTGCAATACCAGTCCCTGCGCAGTTGTCACTTTAGCCATGATATTATGACGCGACAAGTTATATGGCTCATTAAGCTCGCAAGTTGTTGCCCAATTACCGTTTGCAAGCGACGTGGTTTGACCAATGAGCACATCGTTGTCGTAGATTTCGATGGTAGATTTGCCAATGGCAGTTCCGCTGACAGGGATTCTGGTCTTTGCAACAGTACTGGGAACACTTATTGAAAGGTCACGAGCCGTGTAATTTGCTGAACCGATAGGCTGTATTATGCTCTGTCCGTTGAGGTCGAACTGTGCGAACGCACTCGGAGCATAGTCACCACCGAGGGTTGGAATGACACAGAAGCGTACGCGGTCAGTGTAGCGCACCAAGGGGATGGTGAGTCGGTTGCCGTTGAGCGTATAGCTACTGGTGCTGTTGCCAACCATCACGGAGTTCTCAACGAACGAGCATGACTCGGGAAGGTCCACAATCATCTGCACGTTGGAAACATTCGATGCGTATGCCGTCTTGAAGTCGATTCGGCCTGTCAGCGTCAGGTAGTTACCAGCCACAATCGTCGACTTGTTCACCGTGAACGAAGTACCGTCACCTGTGTAATAGAGCTTGCTTTCGTCCAGCGTGGGCACCTGTTTTATGTTCACAAGACTTATCACTCCGCTATTCACCTCTACAGTGTTCTGTACATAGTCGGAACCCAGTACGAGACCTGTTTCAGGCAATTGCGAGAGGTCGTAAATCGTGTTAAACAGGCGACTACTACCCATGGTGACGATGGTGTAACTGCCATCTGCCAGACCAGCGAAGCTAAGTTCAGCATTCGTATAGTTGGCTGTCTTCAGCAGTTTGCCCTTGCCATCATACAGCATTCCCACCACAGCCTGATTGGCATTCTCCTGGAACGAGGCCTTGATGCCACCCAGTTCCACAATGGGGAATGTAGCCGATGCACGCTGCCCATCGATGGTCACAGTGGCCGTAACAGGATTGAAGGCACCCGTGCGACTGGTGGCGGTCAAAGCAAGAACATCGCCGTCGGCAACTTCCTCCAAGAGCACGATTTGCGGATACTGTACGTTGAACTGACCAATCTCGCTCTGCGATGTCTGGTTGTAGATGGTATAGTTCACGTTCTGGTAATCGCTGTACCACTCCTGCACTTCAGCCTCCTGTCCAGCGGCAACGCTGCCTGTAAAGGTGAAGCCGATGGCTATGGTGGCACCCACGATGCTCTTCAGGTTTACCTCAGACAGTTCAACCTGGCCCTCTGCCAACTGTTCGTCAATCGTCAGGGTCTGGCTCACATAGTCCGATGCAGCAACCGTCAGCTGTGTGGGCACTCGCAAAACCGTCAGAGTATATTTTCCCTCGGCATCGGTCTTGGTGTTCAGCGTGCGGCTGTAGCGACCATCGAAGGTCTGCGAGGCGCTCACCGTGGCACTAACGACAGGTTGCCCCGTCAGCATATCCTTGACGCGACCTGAAAGGATTACCTGCGGAATGGCTGAAAGCTGGCAAACGATGTTGTTGTCGCCGTCCTGCAGGGTATATTCCTTTGCCTCTGGGGTCTGATAACTCATCGCCAGTTCCTGATTGAGCGTGATGCGATACGCAACCTGCCGCCCTACGGGCAGTCCGGTCAGGCTGGTTCCCTGTGACAGATAGTTGCCATCCACATCAACCCAAGCCACTTGTACCTGCTGCGTAACATCCTCTTCACCAGCCATAACGGTCAGCGATACATTCTGCGGACGGGTCAGTGTGGCAAAGGTCACCGTAACATCCTCATCCTCAATCTTCACATTGTCAATCTGTCCGAAAACGTCGCCAGCCTGGCTGCGCAGAATCACGTTCCACTCCGTGTTACGGATGATGTTAGCAAACGTGTAACTCATGCGGTCGGTCATCACATAGTGCATGCGCTGGCCATTCTTGGTATTGGTCAGTTCCAGCCACATCTGGGCATAATCCGCAACATTAGTACCCTCGGGCAATTGCACGGTCAGATTGCGGATGTCCTCCTTAATGGGCATCAGCGTGAACTTGCTCCATGCCTCGTTGTCCTGATACTGCGCAATGGCAGCTGCGGGAACATATACCACCAGTCCTTCGGGTACTCCTTCGAACACTTGACCATCCAGAGCAGGCGGAGTCATGGCATAGAGATTGATTGAGGTCAACTGTGTACACTCGGCAAAGGCGCGATAGCCAATCTTCTCCACCGTTGCAGGCAGATAAACGGTCTCCAGCTTGGCGTAGTCGAAGGCGTAGGAAGGAATCTCCGTCACACCCGTCACGCGGCTCAGGTCGAGCAAGGTACAGTTCTCATAATTGTTGGCAATACCGAAGTCGTAATTACCCATGCGACCGGCTACGGTAATCATGGCCACTTCGCTGGCCTGACTGTCGCCGATGGCATTGCGAACAGCAGTATTCAGGTCGTTTGGTGTGAAGTCATCCACGATGACCTCACCCAGTTCCTTGTTCCAATAGTTCTTGGCAGGATTGGATGGTGTAGCAGGATCGAAATCAAACACGCCGTAAATCACCACATTGCCATGAGGCATAACATAATAGAAGTCCTGAACCTCAGAAAGCGTATTGCCTTCGCCGTCCTCCCAGCGCAGGAACTTGTAGCCGGTGTTGGTGTAGGCGTAGAGGCGTACATTAGCACCCTCCTCTGCCGTAGCCTGATTGGTGTTGAACGAGCCGCCGCCCATGGGTTTGCATTTCACCGTTACGGTGTAGCGCGTTGCCATTGAATCGGGATTGGCAGGCACATCGGGGTCATAGTCGTACACTGCTGTCAGTTGCACATTGCGCTGCGGCATGGTGTAGCTGAACGACGTCGACTCTGACACCAGTTTTCCCTCGTCATCCTGCCAGCGCAGGAATTTGAAGCCTGTATTGCGATAGGCATACAAATAGACATTCGCTCCGGCAGCATACCGTCCGCTGTAGATGTTCAGCGAACCTGCCCCGCTAGGCGACATGCTGGTCGTCAGTGTATAGAAGGTGGTGGTGTCGGGCATTGCAGGGTCGCCAGGCACCGTGGGGTCATATTCGTATCGGGCTTGCAACGTAGCATCATGCGAAAGCATGGTGTAGTTGAAGCTCGTAGAGGAGGAGACGAGTTGGTCTCCCTCGTACCATCCCTTGAATACGTAACCCGTGTTGCGGTACGTATACAAGTAGATGCTACTCCCCTCTTCGTATGTTCCGCCACTCGTGTTGAGAGAACCCGCACCGACGGGCGTGACCTCCACCGCCAGATTAAAGGCGGAGGCCAGCGCCATCGATACGTGCAGCAGACATACGAGCGTGATGCTTAATAGTCTGTTCATATTCTCAGTGGTTTACTTGTTCGACATGAATTTCTTACCCTTCTGTACATATACGCCCTTCTTCTGGGTCGTCGTTCTGCGACCTGTCAGGTCATAAACGGGTTCGTTCTTCAGGGTTTCTGTTTCTGCAAAGTCGATGCCTGTGGCCTCGCCTACGAAGCGAACCAGGAAGCGACCAGGATAGTTGCCGGCATTGGCCGTGAAGGTGTATTCACCATCGGTGAGGACGACGGTCTTGCCCGTCAGCTGGTCTTCCAATACGACCTTGTAACCATGCATGGAGTTAGCCAGTGCTATGGTGTGCGAACCGCTGCGTCCGATGCGCATGCTGAGTGTAACCACACCGTCAGCCACGGGACGTTCGTTGATGGCGTAGTCCGTGTTGCTGTAGGTAGAGAACAGCTGAGGAGCATTGGCATCCAGCGACATGAACTTGCTGGCATCCTTGTCCATCTCATAGTTGGCGCTTGCCATATCGTTCAGCACGATACGGGTCTGGTCGGTCTGTTGGCCATCGGTCAGTGTCAGGTTGACGATAGTGCGCACATTGGCACTTTCAGCACGGGCACCTGCAGCCTCCTCAATGGTGCGGGCTTCGCGTGTGGTCTGACGTCCATCCTTGCCGAATACGATTTCACCGGCAGCCACAGGACGCTGTACGAAGAAGGCCTCGCCCGGACTCAGTATGTAGGCATCGTCGGCAGGGCTGTATGCCTTGTAGTTGCCGTTGTATATATCCCACACGGTGATGGGGGCGCTGTATTCCATGAAGCGTGTGTCGTAGTAGCTGGGATAGGGATTACCAATGAAGTTCCAGCTGCGGTTGTGCGTGAATGCACTGGGATAGTCGTTCAGGGCAACGGTGATGTCCGTTGTCTGGAACAGGTTGTTCTTGTTGCCGTTGTTGATGGCCTTCATGGTATATCCGCTGCCTTCCTGCCAGCTGTTGTTGACATATCGGCTACCCTGGATGATGAAGCCCTCGCCTGCCTTGATTTCGTCGTCAGCCGTCAGGCGAACCCATGTCTTGTCGGTCTCGCCGGCAGCACGGGCCTGGCCGTCGTACTTGCGGATGACCCAGTTGGTGGTTCCCGTTTCGAAGGGCACGATGTCCGAAACCTTCACGTCGAACGGCATGGCCATGAACGTCCATCTGTCATTGCGGGTGTATATGTCAATCTGTACATTGTCGGCACGAAGGTGCGAATTGTTCACCAGCGAGCAGTAGTGGGAATTGCGGTTGCTGTTGCCGTAAGCATAATTCGGATCCCAGAACATCGAGAAGTTGCTCATCGACAGTGTGCCTTCGCCATTGACGGTGAGTGCACCATACTGCCAATAGTAAGAACCCTTCTGGTCGTGTATCAGGCTCACATTGGGCTTGTACTCCGTGGTCAATCCCTCGGGCAGGGTAAGGTGGAAGTCGCTGACTACAGTGATGTTCTCGGGCAGATAGTCGATGGGCTTGATGATGGGGAATTTGTCCCAGCCCGTTGACTGCTTATAGTTGTTCAGCGACAAGGCGGGCACATACAACTCGCGGCCTTCCATGTCCATTCCATAAGGAATCTGGTCGGTCATATAAGGCGGTTCGATGGAGAGGCAGGTGACCTTGCGCAGGTTGTCGCAGTAGTCGAACGGCGACGAATTGGCCAGCACCAGCGAACTGGGCAGGGTGATTTCGGTCAGGGCATCGCAATCGTAGAACGAGTTGTCGGCCAACTGGTACAGGCCCTCGTTGAACTTGACTTCCGAGAGCGTGAAGTTGTAGGCAAATGCACTGCTGCCAATGAAGTGCAGCGTTGTGGGGAACTTCAGCGAAGTCAGGTTGTAGTTGTCGTAGAATGCACTGTTGTTAATATTTACCAGACCCTCGGCAAAGTCAATTTCCTTCAGGTTGTAGTTGTAGGCAAATGCACTGTTGGGAATGGTCTGCAGTGTCGTAGGCAACTTCAGGTAAGTGCAGCGGTCGCAGTGGTAGAAGGCGCCATCGCCCAGTGCGGTCAGACCTTCGGGCAGGACAACCTCACGCAGGTTCGTGCACTCCTGGAAGGCATAACGGTTGATGGTCTGCAGCGATGCGGGGAAGTCTATGTGTTCCAGTGCATAGCAGCGGTAGAAGGCATATTCGCCAATGGAAACGAGCGAAGACGGCAGGATTACCTTTTCAATGATTTTGTGCTCATAGAACAGCTGATTGGGCAGGTTGGTCATCTTCAGGCCACTCATGTCGATCTCGCACAGACTGGTCAGACGCTCGCGGATGGTGCTCAGGTCGGCATCGTTGAGTGTTCCCGATACCTTCAGGCTCTTCACGTCACTGAAGTATTCAACCTTACTCAGGATAGAGTCGCCCAGCGAACCAGGAACCTGAACGTCGAAGGCCAGGAATACGTATTCGAGGCGCAGGCTGATTTTGTCCATCTCGTTCATCAGGCGCTTGCAGTCTCTGTTGGACAGGGAACCATCCTTCAGGCCCTTTCCAGCCTGGGCTATCAGGGCAGAAGCCTCCTCCACAGTGGTGGGAGCAGCCTTCTCGGCGTTGTCCACCTTATCCTGCAGCTGCTGTGCTCTCTTTGCCAGGGCGTCGTAGTTGTCGACTGCAGCCAGGGCGTCGTCGTAGATGTCAGAGTACTTGACGATTACACGGCTCTTAGCCTCATAGTCGGCAGCTGTCTTCAGTTCATCTAACATAGCAACAACCTGAGCGCGATATCCTTCGGGCATGGGCAGACCCTTCAATTGGGGCAGTTTCTCCTCTACTTCGGCAATGTCGGCCTCGTTGACGTAGTCCAGACGGAAGTTGTCGAAGCAGGTCCACTGATTCCAACCCGTTTCGATGAAGCGGATACCAATGCGCAACGTATCCTTGTCGTTATAGGCAAAGAGCGTGTTCTCGTACATGCCCCTGTTGAAGGCCAGCGACGTGCTGGTTGCATAGTCGGGAACAAACGAACCCTCGCCAGTGGTGATGAACTCGCCCTGGCGGTAGAAGTTTTCATACACAGCCTCGTCGTAGATATTCTTAATGGGGCTTTCCTCCTGCCCCATATAAATCTTGGCCTGGACAGGCTGCTTGCCATACCAATACCACGACTGATTGTCGCTGCCCACCATCTGGAAAGCCTGCACGCGCAGACGATACAGACCCTTCTTGGCACTGGGCAGGTCCTGATACATGTCATAGCCATAGCGGTTGTTGCCGCTTCGCATCACATAGTTTTCGTCCAGTCCGCCACGCGACAGGTCGTCGCCCGTGCGAACCCAACCATCATAATACTGGTTGAACTGCGGGTTTACAATGCGCGGAGCATCGTAGCCATAGAGACCAAAGTCGATGAAGTTGTCACCATAGGTACCTCGCACCTGCACGGCCACCACATTCTGACCCGTGTGCAGAAGTGCTTGCTGTTCTGGGGTCAATGCCACGATGGCGGGATTACCGTTGTACAAGTAGCCGTCGTAGCTGTATATTTCCGTTCCGTTCAGATACAGCGTGCAGCCGTCGTCGTGATACACATACAGGTAAACGGTGTTGACACGGTCCAACGACTCGACGTCGAAATAGCGGCGCAACCAGTAGCTGGAGTAGTCGTCTTTCCATTCCGTATTATAATACACATTGCTGGTATTGCTGATAGGTCCCTCCAGGGTACCCCACGCCGAGTCGTCGTAGTTCTCGGCGTACCATTCGCCATCTGGTACGGCTGAAGTGTTCTGTTCATACAGATACTTGGCACTCCATGCCTCCTTTGAAAGTTGGCCATAGGGCAACAGTGCCTGCTCGGCCAGGACTTGATGACAGCACATCATAGCCATCATCAACAGTGTTGTTAGTGTTTTCTTCATAGCGTACTATTTTAGATGGTTAATACTATAATGAGAATATACTCGTGGGCAAATTTATGCAAAATAAGACAACAATACAAATTAATAGACTATTATTTTTAATTCTCAGCGTAAAACGAATGATATTTCGGAGATTATCACTAATTTACAAGGAATACATTTACGAAAAACCACGCAGGCCTGTATGAGAGGGCTGCATGACGCACCTTCGGCATCCTGGTATGGTTTGAGCTTGTGCCACGCGTGGCACAAGCGTTTCCCACGCATGGTACAAGCTTTTCCCACGCGTGGGAAAAACCCATGCCAGCCCGAAGACGAATTACGAAAATATGGAGGGAGCACTTAATTCTATGATTATTTAGGCAATTTTCTCGTAAAAATTGAGTAATTTTGTTGCCGATTTATGATTCATGCTGTATGGACAGACCAGATAAAACATATACCCAATGAACAAGGAAACGATAAAATACTGGGGGCTTTTCCTCATATTGACCCTTTGCTGTACTACGTTTTTATATGCATGTTCTAACAGCGACAACGCTGCAGGACAGGGCAATGTAGCAACCATTGCCAACAAGGTATGGGATTTCTCTCAGGCACACCCTGACGGGTTCACGCTCGACATCAGGACAATGACGGAACCGACGGAGGGCATTGCCGTCAGCTATGCAGAAACTCAGGACAGCCACTCCCGCAATCAACTCGACAAGGTAGTCGGCCACGCGCTCGCCCACGACGGCTATGTTGGCGGTTGGCTGAATACAGAGGACGGGCTGTATTACTTTGACAGCTCGAAGCTGTTTCCTGAGGCTTCACTGAAAGATGCCATCCAGTTTGGAAAGGAGAACGGACAGTATTCGGTTTTCATCCTTTCCACCTATACGGACATTCCTCTTGACGGCAAGGTTGCAGAGATTGTGGAGCGAGGCACGTTGCTCGTAGGCACTACGGGCGACTACAGGCCGCTGTCCTTCTGCGAGCCGGACGGCACCTACTGGGGCTTTGGCATTGAGGTGGCTAAGGAGATTGCCAACGGGCTGGGCACCCGGCTGGAGTTCGTCAAGACCTCGTGGCCTACGCTGGCAGCCGATGTGATGGTTGAGCCTCAGACATTCGACTTGGCAATTGGCGGCATCACCATCACCGATGCCCGGCGCGAGACGATGCTGATGAGCGAAGGCTATCTGGCGAACGGCAAGACCATCCTTTGCAGAGCATCGGAGAGTGAACGCTACAAGACGTTGGCCGACATAGACAAGCCCGAAGTGCGTGTGATGGTGAATCCTGGTGGGCTGAATGAGAAATTCGCCAACGAGAACCTGACACACGCAACGATTATCGTCCACCAACAGAACGAGGAAATCCCCACGCTCATAGCAGAGGGAGAGGCCGACGTGATGATAACGGAAATCACAGAGGCTCCCTGGTATGTGCAGGCAGATGCCCGACTCGCTGCCCCCCTGTTGAATGAGCCGTTTACTCATGGGGAGATTGGCGTACTGATGCAGAAAGGGCAAGAGGACTTGCTGCAGATGGTGAACAACACCATTCAGAAGATGAAGTCCGACGGTACCCTCCGCCGCCTGCATGAGAAGTACGGACAGGTTTACGCCTATTGACCGTTTGCCCAGATTTCACATTATACCGGAAATAAAGTTGACGTACATCTTCCACAGCAACCCTTTCTGAGAGATAAATAAAGAAGGAGAAACAATAGAGATATGAAGAAGATAATAAACCCTTGGCGCAACCATGAGGGATATAACTGTTTCGGTTGCAGTCCCGACAATCCCATCGGGCTCCACCTGGAGTTCTATGAGGATGGGGACTATATCGTGAGTACCTGGCATCCCCAACACAACTATCAGGGATGGGTAGATACCATGCACGGCGGCATTCTGAGCACGCTGATTGACGAAGTGTGTGGATGGGTAGTCACCAGGAAACTACAAACCAGCGGCTACACGGTGCAACTTAATGTAAAGTTCCGAAAGGCAGTTCCCACCACAGAGCCGGAACTTACCATTCGTGCCAAAGTCTCTAAACAGGTGAGGAATCTGGCCTATATCAGCGCGGAGATAACCAACTCAAAGGGTGAAGTCTGCAACGAGGGAGAGGCCATCTACTTCCTGATGAACGAAGAAAAGGCAAAGGAAATGGGGTTCTTACATTGTGAGGTGGAGGATGAACAACCCCAATAAACAGATAACAACGTATAGAATATGTATAGCCTAAAATACAAAGTAACGACAAGCACTTGCGACAGCGAAGGAAGGCTGAAACTCTATTCGGCACTCCAAATGATGCAGGACTGTTCTGAGATGTGGATAGACAGCGAACCTGGCGTAAAGCAGTATTTCACGGAGCAAAACATGGCTCAGTTGCTGGCAACACGCCAGGTGGAAGTCGTCCGAGTGCCAGAATACAAAGAGGAACTGACGGTGACGACCTCCGTCTATGGCATGAAACCCATGTTCGGATTCCGTAACACCTTCATCTATGATGCCGAAGGGAATCCATGCTACAAGACATGGAGCATGGGAGCATTCGTTGACAAGGTGGCTGGCAAACTGAAACGTGTGGACGATGCCACAATCGCTTCGATGACACTGGAGTCACAGCTGGAGATGAACTATCGGGACCGCCGTATCATTCTTCCGAAGATAGACGGTGAGGTGCAGGAACCCATCAAGGTGCTTCGTGCCGACATCGATTACAACAAACACCTGAACAATGCCAACTATGTGCGCATGGCGATGGAACTTTTGCCGGAAGACTTCGTCGTAAGCGGTTTGCGTGTTGAGTATCGGGTGGCAGCAAAGTATGGCGACCTGCTTGTCCCAACCATCTACGAGAATGGCGGAACAATCATCGTTTCTTTGTCCATAGGAGAAGATGTAAGTGCAATTATCGAATTCTGCTGAAAGATGACAATGGGTGTTCATCAGCATGGGATAAGAGACATTAGTGCACCACTCTAATTGTATAATAGGCCAAATAGTTTTGCCCATATTATCAAAAGAAAATAATTAGTGTAATGAAAAGAATCTATTCGCTTACTATTATCTTTTTCTTTTCTCTAATTGTTAGAGCCATCAATGTTGAGATTGACAGTATCGTTTATAATATTAATGTAAAAACTGGTTTTACAGAAGTCGCTGCCAATCCTTACCACCAATACACGGGAGATATCGTGATACCAGAAACCATTGCGTATGAAGGCAAAGAATATACTGTGACTGCAATTGGACAGGCTGCATTTTCCCAAAGAGACATCACGTCCGTTACCTTTCCAAACAGTATCACATCTATAGGTCGTGCGGCCTTTTATTGCTGTAGTCTTTTGGATTCAGTTGTGTTGCCAGAGAAAGTGACAGTCATCGGTGATATGCTTTTTGCAAACTGCACAAGCTTGAGACGAGTTGTCATCCCTGAAGGCTTAACACTTATCGATAACTCGGCATTCAATAGTTGCTATAGCTTAGACTCTCTGATTATTCCCAATTCTGTCACAAGGATAGAAGATTGGGCATTTGCTTTATGTAAAGGTCTTACGTATGTCGAGATGTCAAGAGGTCTCACTTACGTAGGCAGGGGAGCATTTGGTGATTGTAGCGCATTAAACACCGTAATAATCCCAGACCTTTCTTCATGGTCAATGATTAATTTTGGGGATTATAATTCTAATCCGTTGACAACGACTAAGACATTGAAGATTAATAACGAAGAAATAAGAGACCTCGTTATTCCTGACGACGTAACATCAATCGGAGATTATGCGTTCTGGGGTTGCTCAGGTCTTACCTCCGTAACCATCCCCAACAGCGTGACGAGCATTGGTGAATCTGCCTTTTCTGGCTGTATGCTTGAAAATATATTTGTGAAAAATACGGGTACACAATTGAATGAGCGTTCTTTCTCGCAAGCTTCTTACAATCATACTATGTTATTTATTCCTAAAGACAGTTGGTCGGATGCAGTATATCATGGAGATTTTTGGCGTTTTATCAATATAAGAGAGACTGTTACGAACTCTGTTGATTTATCTTCAAAGCAGGTCTATACCCTCATGGGGGCCAACACCTTCAATTATTTAGTATATGATGCAATAAACGATACGACTGCTATTAGAGATGCCTACTATGAAGTTGACGAGAATTCGGAGAATAATTGTTGGCAAATCGTTGAAGAAGATGACAAGAGCTACCTTTATAATATTGGAGCAAAAAAATTTGCCCAACTAAATGCTGACGGATTATTGAAACTCACAAGTGCTCCCACTGCTATTACTATAGAAAATGGAATGAATGGCATCGTTTTAGGTGATAACATTCAAAATCAGTGGATTTTTGTTTTAAATGATAAAGTCAGTGCTAAAGACCTGTCCCTCGGAATAGAGTCTGCAATTGATAGTTCTTCTAATACTATTAACCAATACTACTCAATCGGTGGTATAAGAATCCAGAAACCAAGCACAGGTTTATATATTGTTAAGACAAAAAATGGAAAGACGAGAAAAGTTATAAAATAGACATAAAAAAAGAGTCCAACGATGTTTCTCATTGAACTCTTAGCGGAGAGAGAGGGATTCGAACCCCCGGTGCCTCTCAGCACGCCGGTTTTCAAGACCGGTGTAATCGACCACTCTACCATCTCTCCGAAAGCGAGTGCAAAGATACAACAAATAATTAATAATTAAAAATTATAAGTTAAAAATTATTGGTTACAGTCGTATTTTTGTTACCTAAACGTATCAACTGGAGGCCTATCGCCGTCCAAATTGCAGCTACCAGCAGTTACTCTGCGGCGGGGCGGAACGGACGACGGTCATCCTCGCGACGGTCATGATAGAGCTTGGGCAGCGGATTCACACGCGCCTCGTTGTCGCTCTGGCGATTGCGCCAAATGTCAATGGCGGCATAGATGGCCTGACGGAACGAGTTCTCATTTGCCTCGCCCTTGCCAGCTATGTCATAGGCCGTACCATGAGCAGGACTGGTGCGTACGATGGGCAGACCGGCCGTATAGTTCACCCCGTCCTCCATTGCCAATGCCTTGAATGCTGTTAGTCCCTGGTCGTGATACATTGCCAATACGGCATCGTAATATTCATAGGCACGATTACCAAAGAAACCATCGGCAGCATAGGGACCATAGGCATTGATGCCCTCCTGAGTGGCTTGTTCGATGGCAGGAATAATGACCTCCTGCTCCTCAGTCCCCAGCAATCCGTTCTCGCCAGCATGGGGGTTAAGTGCCAACACGGCAATTCGCGGTCCGGAAATAGCGAAGTCACGGCAGAGCGACTGGTTGAGAATGCGCAGTTTGGCCAGGATTGCCTCCTGCGTGATGGCTGACGGCACCTGGCTAATGGGCAGATGAGTAGTAACGAGAGCCACGCGAAGCTGTTGGTTCATCAGTATCATCACTGCCTCCTCTCCCTTACCGACGCGGTCCTGAATGTATTCCGTGTGACCAGGGAATCGGAAGGTTTCGCTCTGAATGCTATGTTTATTGATGGGCGCCGTGACCAGGACATCTATCTTGCCACTGCGATAGTCGGCCAGGGCACGTTCCAAAGACTTAAGAGCCTGTTGACCGGCCTCGGGCGAGGGCTGCCCCAGGTCTACCTTCACTTCTGTATCGTCTATGACAACGAGGTTCAGACGGTCGTCCTGCGCCTCGCCGGCCTGCTGGATTGAGGCAAAGTTCGTATTCAGCCCCAATCCCTTGCGATGGTAGGTGGCAATGCGCGGGTTGCCATAAACAATGGGAGTACAGAGCTCCAGCATGGTAGGTTCGGTAAAGGTTTTCAGGATAACTTCGTAGCCCACACCATTGGTGTCCCCCTGTGTGATGCCTATGCGTATACGTTTCTGTTCCATATCTATTAATTTACTATTTGTAATTTATTCATCATTCTCTTCATCGACTGCCGTCTCTATCTCCGACTGCTGTTCCTCCGGCAATAAGAGCATATACAGCGAGCCCTCCATGCGCCGCATGAGTCCGCGCTTCATCTTTTCCGGGGCAAAAACAAAGCCTTCGACCACGACCACACGATTATTCTCCGTATCCACACGCGAGTGGCTGACGAAGGGACCGCCCATGCCATCGTTGCGCATAAACCACAGTCCACGAGCCTCCATTGCATATTTATGATGTACGACAATGGGACGAACGGAGGTAAAGGCCGTATCGGTCTGCATAAACATATCGGGGTCGGACCCTGGCATATTGATGTTCAGGACAGAGTCACGTTTGTGGAGGATATAGCGCTTATTGAAGGTATCTGGCCCATCGTAGGGATAGCTGTACATCATGATGCTCACCATGCCCGTTGCTGTATTGTTAGTTGTCCAAAAGAAGTCCTTGCCACGCTTGAAGTTCTTCAGTTCCTCTGGAGCCCGCAGTTCACAACCGAAGATTTCCTTGGCCAGGTCGAAAGTCAACTTGGAGTATTTCTTGCTCAGGTCGCGACACAGCCGGTTCATTTCCATCTTCGTGAAAAAGTCAATGATGTCCTGTCCGTGCTCCGTAACATACTGGGCAAAGTCGTCTTCCGAACCACTGCGAATGCGTAGAATGACCTGGTCATTGGCATAGACGTTGCGAACAAATTTCATGCGGGTTCGCGTGTACTGAGTAGGATCTATCTCCACCTCAATGATGTTGCGAAAGATGGAGAGCGTGCGGTTCATGTCCTTGGGGGCTACCTGCGAGATGCGGAACGAGCGTTCGGGCTGCGGCAGTCCGGGAATGTCTGTGTCCAGTACATCAAACAGGGCACGTCCCTCCGGGGCTTCCCACGCCTGTTTTTCCATAATCACAAGCACTTCGTAAGGACGTCCACTGGCCTGTGGAGTGGCCAGATGGCCACCTTCACACCCCACCATTACAAGCAGGACAAGCACTATCAGAAATATTGATTTTATCGTCTTCATATTTCGTTATTCTTTTTAGCCGTATTCAACAAGCCGCAGGCTGCCATGATGTCCTCGCCCCGACTGGCACGAATGGTGCATGTTACACCATGACGGGTCAAGTAGTCGCGCATGCGTTCCATAGTTGATTCCGGTGCACCGCGAAAGGGTGTATCGGGGATGGTATGGAAACGGATGAGGTTGACACGACAAACCAGCGGAGCCAATAGTCGGACGAGCTCCTGCATGTGAGCCTTCGAGTCGTTCAGTCCAGCAAAAACAATGTACTCGAACGACAGCCGACGCTGTCCGTGCCAGTCCTCACGGGCCAGCTGCGGAATGAAATCCGCAAGCGAATAACTGCGTTCCGCTGGCATCATTTGGGCACGCTCTTCCGGGAAGGGATTGTGCAACGAGACAGCCACGTGGCAGTCACTTTCGTGCAACAGTCGTTCCATACCCTTTCGGAGTCCTACCGTACTGATGGTGATGCGCCGCGGACTCCAGGCCATGCCGTACGGTGCGGTCAGTATCTCCGTAGCCTTCAACACGTTATCCAGATTGTCCAAGGGTTCGCCTTGTCCCATAAAGACGATGTTCGTTAACTGCTCCCGTTCGGGCAGCGAATAAATCTGGTTCAGGATATCGCCTGCCGACAACTGTCCGTCGAAGCCCTGACGGCCCGTCATGCAGAACTGGCAGCCCATTTTGCATCCCACTTGGCTGGAGACACAGAGCGTGGCCCGGTCGTGGTCGGGGATGAATACGCTCTCCACGAAATGCCCACTTTCGGTGGGGAAGAGATATTTCCGCGTCCCGTCCTGCGAGGTCTGGCACAGAGCTGCCGGACGAAGACCCACCTCGTAATGCTCCTTCAACCACTGGCGTGCGCTCTTCGACAGGTTGGTCATCTGATCCACCTCTGTCGTCCCCTTGGCATACAGCCACGCGGCCATCTGGCCTGCAGCGAAACGCGGCAATCCAGCCTCGGCCGCCACTTGTCCAAGTTCCGCGAGATTCTTTCCTAACAGACTTTGCATGACTGCAAAGGTACGGACAATCCATAAATAATCCAAATAAATTTGACTTTTCGCGCACTTATTTGTAACTTTGCACCTAATTATCGTACATATTTACTTAACTTAATTACACATCTATGAAGAAAACATTACTTTTCATGGCTATGGCTCTGCTGAGTTTTACAGGAGTCTATGCCCAGGAGGAAGGCGAAGAACAGAGAGACCCCGTCTATACCAGAGTGCTCCTCGCCACCATTGAAGATGCCCAAACCATTGTGGCCGACAGCCACTACACCCAGGGACAAAGCGACCTGCAGACGGCTATTGCCACCGCAGAGGCTACCATCGAAGGCCTGGCCGACAATGCTGCCGTTCGCGAGGCAACCATCGCCCTGCGTCATGCCATCGATCACTTCGTTTATTTTAACGACCACGTCGATGCCACCGACCGCATCCAGAACCCGAGTTTCGACAAGGACAACAACAATTCGACAACTATCACATCGTGGACGAACAAGGGTTTCAAGCAGAACCGTCGCAGTGTGTCCTACCCCACAACCCGCATCAATGAAGAAGGTATCGAAATGTCGATGGCCAACTTCGTGGAGCAGTGGGCCAATACAAGCAACGGCAACATTGCTGGCACTGGCGACATTAACCAGACCGTCAGTGGTCTGCCCGCTGGTCACTATCGTCTGACCGCTGACTTCAACATCATAAACCAGAGAACCGACCTCTCCGTTATCGAAGAGGCCTCCGGCGCACAGTTCTATGCCAACGACAAGGTGGTTGACCTGGGTCTGACCGATGTTGCGGATGGCTCCAACGCAGCAGCCTACAGCATCGACCTGGATCTGGCCGAAGGCGAGACACTGACCATCGGTTTCCGCTTTGCCGAACTCAACCTCAACTGGCTGGGATGGGACAATGTGACCCTGATCTACATTGGTGACCCCGAAGCTTACAACAGCATCGTGAATGCCGAGAAGATAGCTGCCGCCAAGGAAGCCCTGCAGGCCTCCATCACAGCTGTACAAGAGGCTTTGGGCAAGGCCGAGGAACTGCCACTGGGCCGTCCCGACCTGCAGACAGCTCTTGAGGCTGCTATCGCAGAACTGGAAAGTACCGAATTGGATGCTCTGGAACTGGCCAAGACCACACTAGACGCTGCCCTGAAGGACTTCAACGGTTACAACAAGTACTTCTCCAACCTGCAGAAAGCCATTGCAAACGCAGAGGCTCTGGTTGCCGCTGGCGAACTGACCAATGGTGTGAGCGATTTCCAGGATGCCATAGCATCGGCTAAGGAAGACATTGCTACAGCCCTGCAATATGCCGACTCGCCCACCGAAGCCATCGTTGTGCTGCAGGAGGGTCTGGAAGACCTGCAGAAGGCCGAGGCTACCTTCCGCATAGCCAATGCCAGCTATGCCAATCCCGCCAACGTCATCACCAACGGGGCCATGGCTTCTACCGACGGTTGGGAAATTCTGGTGCCTGGTGCTAACCCAGGCCTGCACATCAACACGTCGGGCACCGTCACCAACTTCAGCAAGCCCTTCATGGAATGCTGGGTCAACAATACCAACTATGGACAGGAGAACTATGCCCGCCAGACTATAGCCGCACTGCCCGACGGACAGCCTCTGCCCAAGGGCTACTACGTGCTGAAGGCAGCCGCCCTGGCTACCCGTCAGGATCAGGCAAACCTGCAAGTAACGGGTGTCACCCTGAAACTTGAAGACCAGGTGACAGAGGTGCATACCGCCAACGGTGTGGCCGAAATCTACCGTCTGGGCTATGAAAAGACCGAGGAAGGTGGCGAACTGACCATCGGACTGTACATCGATGCCGAGACCGATGCCAACTGGATTGCATGGGACGAAGTTGAACTGCAGTTCGTAGGAGACAAGGACAAGTATCTGGCCGAATACGCTACCGCCATCTTAGGCGAGAGCCTGGATCAGCTGAAGAAGGCTGTAGAAGAAGCTAAGGCTCTGATGGAGAGTGTTGACCCCAATGGCATTGACATCACCAGCACCGACCTGTACGGTGCCGTAGACGAGGGTCAGTACATCATCGACAATCCTACCGACAAGGATGCAACGAGGGAATACATCGAGCAGATTCTACAGGAGATTGCCGCCAGTACGGCTGCCTTCTACACCTGCGGCGTTTCGCCCAAGGACGGCCAGTCGTTCGACTACAGCTCGTTCATCAAGAACGGTGAATTTGACACCAATCCTACCGCTGAGGAGTGGGAGGTTGTATCAGGCGTACTACCCACTGGTCCCGACTGCGTATACTGGTGGTTCGGCAGTTCAGGTCCCGAAGACTTGATTCAAGAATTTAACCAAACCATTTCAGATATGCCTGCCGGCAACTACCTGCTCGACGTGCAGGCTGCTGTTCGCGTGGGCATGAACTACAGAACAGACGAGTACAAGCAAGAGAACCTGTCTAAGTACCTCACCAGTTGTCAAGTATATGCCATCACCAGCGAAAGCAATGACAGCACCGACGTACACCCCTTCCTCTATGAGGATGAGGAGAAAGGACTGACCCTGGAAAATATGTTGGCCATGACCAACGATAATGACTATCGTCATGGTAACGGCACGCTCATCGACTACATGCTGAAGGAAAGCGGTCTGTATCACAACTATGTACCCTTCACCCTTACTGAGGAAGGCGACATCACGATTGGTTTCCGCGTAGAAGTTGTCAGCAAGAATGGCTCCATGCCCTTCATTGACTACTTCCACTTGCGCTATTTCGGCAATCAGGAGAATGTCGTCGACCTGTACACGGGCATCGATGAAATTTCAAATGCAAATCGCCAAATCTCTGTCTTCGACCTGAGCGGCCGCAAGATGGCAAATGGCAAATTGTCTAAGGGGCTGTACATCATCAACGGCAAGAAGGTGATTGTGAAATAACATTCCTTATTATTGCTGTCCGCTAAAACTCAAATGAGCATTAATAATCGTCCGCGATGCCGATAAATAGGCATTGCGGACTCTTTTTTTGAAAAGTAAGCCCCT
>CAJOJA010000010.1 GCA_905234735.1 uncultured Bacteroidaceae bacterium
GTCGCAAATACCCCCAGATTGTGTGTGCCGTTTTTTGTATAGAACGCATATTTGGGGGATAGAAATATCATAATATCATAGGAAATATCATAACTAACTGTCTGAGCGACAAGCAGTATGATATTATGATATTTCTTTTCGGGAAAATACTGTCGGTATTCCTCCGAACATTGCATGGGATAGTGTTAATACTCGACCGTCAGTTCACCACCTTCCGTCCCCCTCGGATGTACACACCTTTGGCAGACAAACGAGCTTGCGGACGACCTTGAAGGTCGTAAGCAGGCGTGGACCTTGGGGGAGGCAGGGGGCTTCTCAAATCAAAGACAGGCTTTGGTCAATATGTCCAGATGCCGTCCTTTTCTGCGTCGTACTTTTCCTGAAAGTCCGTGTGCGTGTATGCAGTGCCGTCTGCATTTAGGAGCACAACCTCTACGGGCTTGTCTGCCAGTTTAGGATACACACCCCAATAGAGGAGCCAACTGAACACGCAGAATCCACCTTCATACTCCTTGATATAGACATCCAACTGGTAGGCGTCGCCCCCCTCCTTCAGGTCTATCTTCTCTATGCCAAAGCCCGTGTCTGGCGTTCTGACCACGCCGAGCACGAGGTCGTTCTCCCCGAAGTCCACTTTGGGCAACTTCTTGTTCTGAATCTCTATCCCGGCCAGTTCCTCTGCAGAATGTATTACAGCGAAGTTCTGGTCCGAAAGTTGGATGGTGCCCGGAAGTTTGAAACTCGCAGCACAGCCAAACGGCTGACCACCTACGGAGTCCTGCTCCTCTGGTGTATCTCCCACTTGGGGCTCCTCTTTCTGCTTATGAAACTTATATAAGGGCCAATCATAAGCCGATCCAGTGTCAATGATTAATTGCTTGTCATTGAAGCGATACCCATATCTTGAACCGTCTATGGTTATCTCTCCATTCTCCTTGTCAAGGCTGTATTCGTGCGTGCCTTCTCTCAGGAAGACCACGTTTTTCCCGTCCCTCGCTTCCTGGACGGACAGGGTGCCGTCTGCGTAGAAGCGGTATACTATCTCGCCTGGCGCAAACGTATGGATTCCACCCCAGCCAGCATCCTTCTCCGACATATACCAACTGCCTATTACCTCATTTATGGAATCCGTCGACTGGCTATAGACAGAATCCGACGGGATGGAGTCCGTGGGCTGGCTGTGGGTTGTGTCCACCGGAGTCTCGCTGTTATCCTCCGGGGAGGCGATTTTTACTTCTTCGTCATCTCCGCATGAAAGCATGAAGCATGACATGATGGCAAAAGCCAAGAATAAATGTAATCGTTTCATGTACATAGTTGATTGGTTTTTTGTTGCAAATTTAATGAAACTGGTTCTTATTTCCAAATTATCATCATTGAAATTTAGAAAACATAGTCATCTGTAGCGTTCAATCATGTAAATGAAGAAAACGGTTACGGTGATTCCAATTCTTCCATTCATTATCTATAAAAGTGAATCACCGGAACCGTCCTCAATGGCTACAATTGCTATAGTTTGAATTTTATATTTGTAGAATAGTTGCCCATCTGTATTGTTGCGACATAGATGCCTGCAGGCCAATCACGGACATTAACGTCTTGCTTATTTGCATCCGTTCCGCCTTGATACAATGTCTGTCCAGTGGCCAAATTGGTTATTGTCAGTGTCCATTCTCCATTAGTGTTCGCCTCCTGCGCCATGGAAGCATCTGTATCCTCGGTGCTTCGTGAGAATGTAAGATACTGGCCTTGCCTGCTCATTTGGATGTTGGGTACAGAGGCAACGGGGTTAATCGGGTCATGTCCTACAATGGTGAAACGTGAATGCTCACATGTGTTGTTATCTATAACATCAACGGTCATAGATCCGGCGATGGGATGATCCCGTGATTGTAGAATTGGGTTTCCGGGCTGAAAATACCTGAAGTTGAAGGTCACAGAATCCCCAGAGTGTGTCCAATTAAAAGGTGATGCCCCGGAATGTGTTATAGTTGCACCTAAAAATTTGTTGGAGCGCAATGTTATTTTTGTCCCTTTATACACACCGAATGTGTCACCATCATAGAATGACGTGGCAGTCTGTCCTGCAAAGTTCCATGTATTATAGTTATGAGCGGCTTGTTGATATGTTCCTGAGAAATTACATCCAGTATTAATCGCTTTCTCCAACGTATGAACGACGTTGCCATTCTTGTAAACCGTTGCTACAAGCGTGTCATTGATATAGGGATGGGTGCTGTTCGTTATAGTACATTGGTTGGCAGAAGAGGGACCTTGGACAATAGGCAGTGAAGTGTCACCTTTCCATGACCAAACGGTGTAACAATCGTTCGGCAGGCTTTCAACTTTATAAGTTTCCTCGCCACATGGAACATTCGGACCGTCAACAAATGGCATTAATACCGCCTGCAATTCACTCTGGCTTTCTATTGCAGCACGCATACGTTCTACTTGTAGTTGAGAGAAATGCTCCAAGCATCGTGGGTGTGTATAGGACATGAACTGTCGGGTGTCTGGGGCATACGGATCTCCATTTTGGTCATACCCACTTTTTCGCCACTGATAAGTTAGGGTGTCTACATCAAATTTCAAATTTGGGTCTGCCGGTGTGTCCTCTATACAGTCTCCACAACAATCAGAATTACTGCCATCAACAAGTTCTTGACACCCACCCCCTTCGTTGGTATCTGTTCCATAGTGTGTATGCAATAGGTATAAAAGATGTCCTACTTCATGGGTGATTACATGTGATGGAACATAAGAAAGCGTCTCTGAAAACATTCCTCCGAGAAGAAGTTCTAAACCATCCCACGGATAATGTGCAGCCCCTCCTTCATAATCATCCTCAACATCATCCGGAGTTAAGTATATGTCAATACCATTAAAATGATTATTTATGTAAAATAGTAGAGTGGTCGGATAATAATAACTATTCGTATTATCAATATAGTCAATGGTGCCATTCCATGCAAAGTAAATACCATGAGGATTGAAATCGGAATTTAATATATTCAGAGTGCTTTGTACATCTTGATAACTGTGTCCTCCTGTACCATCAGATTTCCTCAAAACGTGCATGTACACCCTAAGTTTATATTTTGAGTTAGTAGTTTCACCACTTCTCATTTGTCTTAATCGCGACTCAAGTGATCTATTACGAGACACATCTATAAATTGTGGCGTATGGCAGAATTTCTGTGCATTACACGTCATACATTTTAATAGTAAAATAAAAAATACTAATCTTTTCATATTCCTTTCTCCTTTTGAAAAAAATGAATTATTATACATAGTTATAATTCCTGTTTTACAATTCAATTTCACCCTCGAAATGCTGGTCGCCGCGGATGACCTCGATGACGTAGGTGCCTGAGAGGTTGCTGGGGAGCACGATGGACTCTGTGGCTGCAGGTACGAAGGTGGAGTATTCCAGTACCAGCTCATCGTCTTCGTCCACCGAATAGAGATTGACGGTAAAGTCCGTGGCGTCGTGGAAGTAAAGTGTGTACCCTGTCTGGCCCACCTGCGGAATGTAGACGGGGGTGCGAGGCTTGTCCTTCCCATCATAGATGTCGGTAAGGGAAAGAGTAATAATGTTCTCAAATGGTTCCCACGCCCTCAAGGAGTGGGTACATCCTAAGATGCAGGCTGCAACGATTGTAAGTCGAAGAATAGTTTTTTTCATTTTCAATAATTTTTTTTTTTGTTTGTTGTATTGTCCACCTTGCGCCAGCCGAGCTGTTGTGAAGACAGGTGCAAAGTTACATCGAATACTCTTCACCTGATGCATGAAAAAGTTCACAAAAAAGTTCACATTTTTATGTGCAAGCCGAAAAATCCCATTTCATCGAAGATTTGCTCTTGCATCTTTAAGGATAATTTTCTATCTTTGCCTCGCAAATCAACCTACTTATGAAAAAATTATTCTTCGTTTTATTATCGTCTATGTCTCTTGGAATATCTTGCACGCAGCATTCGTCTACTTCTGTTTTAAAAGAAGACGAAGTACGGGCAATAATGCAAGATGTATCGAAGAGGAATCGCAACTATGAGCCACTGACGGAAAAAGACGATACACTGATGCAGCATGTAGTGGCCTACTACGAGAAACACGGGACAAGCAATGAACTGATGGAAGCCTACTACCTGTTGGGCAGTGTGTATCGTGACCTGCATGAAGCGCCCAAGGCCATGGAAACTTTTATTAGGGGCATAGATATGGCCGACACCACGACAGGACAATGCAACTATTCTGTCTTGACCAGGCTTCAGGCACAGAAAATAGAACTTATGAGTAAGCAGCGGTTATATGAGCAAAGCATTGAGGAAAGGGAGAAATTATACCATTATGCAAAGATGGCATCGGATACACTTTTCATGGTTGATGCTTTATGGGACAGGCTTCTCACATACCACATCATGCACGATGATGAACGTGTCGCGGATGAATGTTGGAACGTGCTGGAAGAGAGTAAACGTTTGGGCAGATGGGACTATGCCACAGGTCAGTTATGCTTCGTCGTGCTTGCTAACATAGAAGTAGGTAGACTTGAAGATGCACATAAATTGTTGCAGATTTATGAACAATACAGTGATGACGTTAATCAGAATACTCACGAAAGTTCCTTTCCTATCTATTACTATGCCAAGGGGCGACTTTTGACACAAGAACACAAAATGGATTCGGCAGAATGGTTCTTCCGTAAAGAACTGAAAGAGAGGGACTGGAATAACCGTCAGGCGGCATATCGCGGATTACGAGAAGTCTTCGAGAAAACTGGCAGGCTTGATTCTGCCATATTGTATGCCGCCCTACAGTGCGATGCTGTGGACAGTGCCTACCAGGAGATGCTCTCGGCCAACCTGCAGAACCTGCGCGAGATGTACGACTACAGCCGTGCTCAACGTGACAGTTACCAGAAGAGTATGCAACTGGAGCGGGAGCACGCTCATGTGGTATATGTGCGATGGGCATTGGCATTTGTGGCCATGATAGCCCTGCTCGTGCTCTATTATCTGTATGCACGCTTTCAACAGCAGGTGACACGCGCCGAACTGGAATTGGAACAGGCCAAGTATGCGCAGAGCGAGACAGAGTACCAGTTACAAGAATTACAGAGACAGATGGGGGTGGCAGAAAATGAAGAAGAGAAAGTTCTGCTGGAAAAGGAAATGCAGCAAACAGTAGCGAAGGCCGACGAACAGCGCCGACAAGTGGAGGACAAACAGGAACGTTTGGACGAATTGCGCCGCAGGGTCAGGTCAGCACAGAAGGATTTGCGCCAGCGTATGTATGATAATGCGCTGTTCCGACATCTACTCAGAAAGGCCAAGGAAAAGAATGTTGCCACTGAAGAGGACTATGCAAAAATAATAGCATTCCTGCAAAGGAGAGACGGTGAAATATTGGAACGCTTTGCTGAGGTTGTCCCCATGGCATCGGAAGCCGAGCGGAAAGTTTTCCTGTTGATGCGCATGGGCCTGACAAAAGCGGAAGTAGCAACGCTGACCTCACATGAGGACAACTCAGTCTCAATGATAATAAACAGGCTTTTCAAAAAGATACATCAGAGAGGACCTGAGAATAGCGCCGAAGCAGATAACTGGCTACTGGAGATTTGACGACGCATGGCCGGGCCTCGGTCGACGCGTCGTCGAGGCTCCGACGACGTATGGACGAAGCCCCGACGACGTATCGTCGGAGCCTCGGTCCACTAACGTGCAGGCGCAGGCGTGCGTACGCGGGCGATAGAGGGGTATCTGTTCTATGGGTCAGACCTTCTTCGGGGCGTTGTCCTTGATGTACTGGTCGAGCGAGAGGCCGTCCATTTTCAGGAAACAGGAGCGGACGGTCTTCAGTGAGCCGAAACCGGCATCGAGACAGTCGCCCAGGGCCGTGATTTGCCCCTGGCGGATGCGACGTTTCAGTTCGTCGAGGCGATAACGGTTGATGTATTCGTGGACGTTGTTGTAGCCCTGACTGCGCAGGCACTGGAGCAGCAACTGGCGGTTGACTCCGACCTCGCGGCAGAGGGTATCGCGATTGAAGGTGAACTCCGTCCAGGCATCCGAGTGGTGCTGCATCCAGAACTCCACCCGATGGAAGTACTGGAGGTTGCTCTCGTTGAAGTCGTGCTCCGACTCGCGGATGGCCTCGTCCGTAGGGGCTTCTGCAACCTCAGTCACAATGGGTTTGGGCAGTTCCAACGCCAGCGACTCCAGCACGCGGAAACACAGATAGGCGTTGAGCAGGGTGAAGACAACGCCGTAGATGATGATGAGGTAGCGCTGATAGCCCAAGGCGATAATCAGGAAGAAGACGGCACTCATGCCCAACAAGGCACTATAGCCTATCAGATAATGGGGAAACTCGACATGGGCCAGAAGGCGAGGCAGGCGGAAGATGTTGAAGATGTAGTAGAAACTGACGAAGAGCATGCCCATGCGAATCAGCAGGTCGCTGCTGAGCAGGTTGGCCCGGAAGTCGACAAACGTCTCAATGACAGCCGGTTTGCTCCCCATGGCAAGGCCTATGGCGTAAAACAGAAGGAGAACGATGGCCGGAGAGGCGTATCGCCACATACGTTCCCACTGCAGGTAGCCAGGCAACGGGATGCTCAAGGGGTAGATACTCTGCAGGAAGGAGATGACCATAAGCGACGCCAGCATGGCAGGGTGCAGCACACCCGGGTGAGCCTCCTCGGACGAGGCATACGGGGTGACCAAGAAGCCCAGGGTGAACAGGCCCATAATCCAGGCAATGGCCAGATACTTGACCTGGTGGCGGGCAAAAAGGGCCATGACGGCCGTCAGCATGAGGTGGACGACACCGCAACTGAGAAATATGCAGAAACAGATAAACTCCGTGGACATGTTTTTTGCGAATCATTAGCAGTTGTGACGACAAAAGTACATAAAAAAATTCAGTTACCCAAATTCTTTCCCCGTAATCCTTATAAATGATGACACCGAAGAAAGGGTGGAAAAGAGTCTGCTGGAAAGGACATAATAATAAGGAAACACGCGCGCACGTAAGTAGAGGTGATTTTCAGCACCTTAGGCACCCCTAAAGAAAAGGCCCGAAAAAAAGTGCATGATTTTGAAAAATAAATTTGGATTTATTAACCCGAATGTCAAAAGATTTTTGTACCTTTACAGCCAAATTGAACGAGACATGTCCGATTGTGCCCAAATAAGTTACAACTACCACACTCCCGTGATGCTGCAAGAAGTGCTGACGGGGCTCGAAATCAAGCCCGACGGAGTGTATGCCGACCTCACTTTCGGCGGGGGCGGGCACAGTAGGGCCATGCTAAAGAGACTAAGTCCGGAAGGTCACCTCTACGGCTTCGACCAGGACATGGACGCCCAGGCCGGAGCACCGGAGGACGGACGCTTCACCTTCGTGCGCAGCAACTTCCGATACCTCCGGAACTGGATGCAGTACTACGGTCACGACACGGTGGACGGCATACTGGCCGACCTGGGGGTGAGCAGCCACCATCTGGACGAGGGCAGCCGCGGATTCAGCTTCCGTAGCGACGCGCCCCTGGACATGCGCATGAACCAGCGTGCACGCCTCACGGCACGCGAGGTGGTGAACGAGTACAGCGAGGAGCAACTGGCCTCCATCCTGTACCTCTACGGAGAACTGAAGCAGAGCCGGCGCGTGGCCTCCGCACTGGTGAAGGCACGCAGTCAGGCCCCGATAGAGACCACGGGACGACTGGCCGAAGTGCTGACCCCCCTGTTGGGACACGGCCGCGAGAAGAAAGACCTGGCACGCGCCTTCCAGGCCCTGCGCATCGAGGTGAACGGGGAAATGAAGGCCCTGCGCCAGATGCTGGATGCCGCCATCGAACTGCTGGCCCCGGGTGGACGGCTGGTGGTGCTGACCTACCACTCGCTGGAGGACCGCATGGTGAAAAACGTGATGCGCAGCGGCAACCCCGAAGGCGAGAGCCTCCAGGACGCCGTCTACGGACAGTCGCTATCGCCCCTGCGTATGGTAGGGCGCATGCAGACACCCAGCGAGGAGGAACAGGCAGCAAACCCGCGAAGCCGGAGTGCCAAACTGAGAATCGCAGAAAAAGTATAAAACAACATGGCAACAGATAACGACAAGAAAACTGAGAAACTGAGGGGCACGCACCGCCGCCGCTGGTGGGGGTCGCTGTTCACCGAGGGCGAATCGGAAGCAGCCGGTTCGAAGAACTTCCGCGACATGGTGCGCACGATGAACATCGACGGAGGATGGTTCTTCCGGCAGATACCCTTCCTGCTCTTCATCCTGTTCTGCATCCTGTTCATGGTCACCAACCGCTATCAGGCCCAGCAGGAAATCATCGAGAAGGAGCAACTGCAACGCGAGGTGGAGGAATGGCGATACAAGGCGCTGACACGTTCGAGCGAACTGACCACCCGCACCCGACAAAGCCAGATAGAAGAACGGCTGAAAAACCTGGGCGACAGCCTGCTAAAAGCCCCCACCGAACCCCCATTCACCATTAACCCCAACGAATGACACCCACATGGCAACACAGCACAGAAAATCCATCAAACGCTTCAGACTGATACTCATCGGCATCAGCCTGGTGGGGGCATACATACTGGGGACGGCACTGAACACCATGCTCTTCCAGGCCGACTATTGGAGACAGGTGGGCCAACGGTTCGTCTCGGACAGCATTGTGGTGGAGGCACCGCGCGGCAACATCATCTCGGCCGACGGCCGCGTGATGGTGGCCTCGCTGCCCCAGTACCGACTGTTCATGGACTACATCATCATCGACAAGGACAGCGTGGCCCGCGAAAAGGCACAGCACTGGCGCGACTCGGCACTGAAGGCCGATGTGGACAGCATCGCACAGGGCCTGCACCGCATATTCCCCGACAAAACCGAAGACTGGTTCCGCAACCGTCTGCTCGAAGGCCGACAGCGCCGCTCCCATGCCTGGAACCTCTACCCCCGACTGGCCAGCTACATCCAGTACAAGCAGTGTAAGGAACTGCCCCTACTGCGCGAAACTCCACTGAAGGGCGGGTTCAACCCCGAAGAGGTGATGTTGCGCATCAAACCCTACGGCACACTGGCCAGCCGCACACTGGGCAGCCTGGCCAAGGACCCAGAGGCCGACACCATCCGCGCCACCAGCGGACTGGAATGGTGTTACGACACCATCATGCGCGGACACAACGGCATCAAACACCGCTCGAAAGTGCGCGACCGCATGGTGAACTTCTACGACCGTGAACCTGTCAGCGGACACGACCTCGTGACCACCATCGACGCCACCATGCAGGACATCGCCGAAAAGGCCATCGTCAACAAACTGCGCGAAGTGGGTGGTGAAAAGGGGGTGGTGATACTGATGGAAGTGCCCACGGGCGACATCAAGGCACTGGTGAGCATGACGCGCTACCGCAACGAGGCAACGGGTGAGTACGAATTCTACGAAGCACAGAACGACGCCATCAATGCCCTGTGGGAACCCGGGTCAACCTTCAAGACCGGCAGCATCATGGTGGCACTGGAGGACGGAAAGATAACGCCCGAAACCACCGTGGAGACGGGAAGCGGCATCTATATGATGCACGGCCGCCCCATGAAGGACCACAACTGGCACCGTGGCGGATACGGCACACTGAACGTCACCCAGGTGCTGGAATACAGTTCGAACATCGGTGTCAGCCGGCTCATCGACGACGCCTATCACGACCATCCCGAAAAATACGTGCAGGGACTCTACAACATGGGCGTAGGCATAGACCTGGGACTGCCCATGGGAGCCAAGCCCGTCGTGCGTATGCCAAACACCGACAAGGCAAAAGGCAACTGGTCCAAGACAGCCCTGGCCTGGATGAGCATTGGCTACGAAACCATGATTCCGCCCATCAGCACCGTGGCCTTCTACAACGCCATTGCCAACAACGGACGGTTTGTCCGCCCGCGCTTTGTGAAGGCAGAAATGGAGAACGGACAGGTGGTGCGCGAATTCCCCGTCGAGGTGATAAAGGAGAAAATCTGCTCCGAACGCACCCTGAACCAGATACAGACCATCCTGGAAAAGGTGGTCAGCGAGGGCCTGGGTAAGAAGGCTGGCAACAAACGCTTCAAGGTGAGCGGAAAGACCGGAACGGCACAGGTGGCCAAGAACGGCAGCTACGCCAGCCACAGCTACATGGTCAGCTTCTGCGGCTACTTCCCCAGCGACGCGCCACGCTACTCGTGCATCGTCTGCATCCGCAAGGACGGTCTGCCCGCATCGGGCGGCGGCCAGTGCGGACCGGTATTCAGCGAAATCAGCCAGATGGTGATGAACCAGGGCGTCTATCGCGACCCGCGCGAGGCTGCCGACTCGACCAGCATATTCACCCCCACCCTGTCGAAAGAATACGCGGCCAACGGCACCGACACCGTGCCCAACGTGGTGGGAATGGGGGCACGCGATGCCATCTACAGCCTGCAAAGATGCGGACTAAAGGTGAGGCTGCACGGCACCGGCCTGGTGCAGAGCCAAAGCATAGCCGCCGGAACCAAAGAACCGAAAGGAAAAACCATTACGCTAAACCTGAAATAGACATGACCATAAAGCAACTCACCGAGAACCTGAAACCCCAGACCATCGTCGGCAACGGCGATGCAGAGATATGCGGACTGGAAATCGACTCGCGCCAGATAAAACCAGGCTGCGCATTCGTGGCCATGCGCGGCACACAGACCGACGGACACCAGTTCATCCCCAAAGCCCTGGAACTGGGAGCCACATGCGTAATATGCGAAACGCTGCCCGAAACCCGACAAGAGGAGGTTTGCTACGTGCAATACGACAACACGGAGACAGCAGTAGGGCCCCTGGCCACCCACTTCTTCGGCGACCCGACCCGGCGCATGAAACTCATCGGCGTGACGGGCACCAACGGCAAGACCACCATCGCCACCCTACTCTACCATATGTTCCGCAGCTTCGGCTACAAGGTGGGACTGTGCAGCACCGTCTGCAACTACATTGACGGACGCCCCGTACCCACCGAGGTCACTACGCCCGACCCCATCACTCTGAACCGACTGCTCGGACAGATGGCCGACGAGGGATGTGAATATGCCTTCATGGAGGTCAGCAGCCACTCCGTAGCCCAGCAACGCATTGGCGGACTGACATTTGCCGGAGGCCTGTTCACCAACCTGACACGCGACCACCTGGACTACCACAAGACCGTCGAGGCCTACCGCGATGCCAAGAAGGGCTTCTTCGATATGCTGCCCCAAGAGGCATTCGCCATCACCAACGCCGACGACCGCAACGGTATGTTCATGGTACAGAACACCAAGGCCAACGTACGCACCTACGCCCAGCGCACCGATGCCGACTTCAAGGCACGCATCCTGGAAGAGGGCTTCGAGGGCATGAACCTGAACATCGACGGGCGGGAGGTCTTCGTACAATTTGTGGGCCGTTTCAACGTCAGCAACCTGCTGGCCGTCTACGGAGCCGCCATCATGCTGGGAAAACAGCCCGAAGAGGTGCTCATCGCCCTGAGCACGATGAAACCCGTGAACGGACGGTTCGAGGCCATCCGCAGCCCGCAAGGCGTGACGGCCATCGTGGACTATGCCCACACCCCCGACGCACTGGTCAACGTGCTCACCACCATCAACGAGATACTCCGCAAGCCCCACCAGTGCTGGACAGTATGCGGAGCGGGAGGTAACCGCGACAAGGGCAAGCGCCCCCTGATGGCCCAGGAAGCCGTGCGCCACAGCGACCGCGTCATCATCACCAGCGACAACCCACGCAACGAAGACCCGCAGGAGATTATCAACGACATGCTGGCCGGACTCTCCGACGAACAGCGCCGGACGGTGCTCTCCATCGTCGACCGCCGCGAGGCCATCCGCACAGCATGCACCCTGGCACAGCCAGGCGACGTCATCCTGGTGGCCGGAAAGGGACACGAGGACTACCAAATCGTGCAAGGCGTGAAACACCACTTCGACGACCATGAGGTCATCCGCGAATGCTTCGGCCTATAAACCAGATTAACCAGAAATACTCGAATCATTTGAAATACTAGAAAAAGAAAATGCTATATTACCTGTTTCGCTATCTCGGCCAGTTTGGCATCCCTGGTGCCCACCTGTGGTCATACATCTCCTTCCGCGCCATACTGACACTGGTGCTCTCGCTCGCCATCAGCATCTGGTTTGGCGAGTACTTCATCAAGTGGATGAAGCGCCACAACGCCAGCGAGGCACAGCGCGACGCCAGCATCGACCCATTCGGGGTGGAGAAGAAAGATGTGCCCACGATGGGCGGCATCATCATCATCATAGCCACAGTCATCCCCTGTCTGCTGCTGGGGCGACTGCGCAACATCTACATGCTGCTGATGATTGTCACCACACTCTGGCTGGGCGGTCTCGGATTCATCGACGACTACATCAAGATGAAAATCTCGAAAGACGGACTGCGCCCCATCCTGAAACTGGCCGGACAGGCCGTGCTGGGACTGCTCATCGGCCTGACCCTGTGGCTCAGTCCCGATGCCGTGATACGCGAAAACGTGCAGGTGACGAACGAGAACGGCGTAGAAGTGGTGTACAAGAGCGAACCTGTGAAGAGCACCATCACCACCATCCCCTTCGTGAAGAACAACAACCTGAGCTACAGCGAGATATTCCGTTGGCTGGGCAAACGCCGCACGGCGGCCGGGTGGATATTGTTCGTCTTCATCACCACCTTCGCAGTCATGGCCGTAAGCAACGGTTCGAACCTGAACGACGGCATGGACGGCATGTGTGCAGGCAACTCGGCCATCATCGTCGCAGCATTGGCCATACTGGCCTACACGAGCAGTCACATCGGGATGGCTTCGTACCTGAACATCATGTTTGTACCAGGCAGTGAGGAACTGGTCATCTTCCTGATGGCCTTCATGGGCGGACTGATTGGCTTTCTCTGGTACAATGCCTATCCGGCCCAGGTGTTCATGGGCGATACGGGCAGTCTGGCCATCGGTGGCATCATTGCCGTCATCTGTGTCATTATCCACAAGGAGTTGCTCCTGCCGCTGCTTTGCTTCGTATTCCTGTGCGAAAGCGTCAGCGTGCTGCTCCAGACCAACTACGCCAAAATGGGCAACCGCAAGGGAAAGAAATGGCGCGTCTTCAAACGTGCCCCCATCCACGATGCCTTCCGCATCAAACCCGGACAACTGCCTGCCGACTTCCGAATCCTGTGGAACTGGCCCAAGGGCTGCTGGCTGGAATCGAAGATTACGACTCGCTTCTGGATTGTGACCATCATCACATCGGCACTGGCCATTATTACGTTGAAGATTCGATGATGAGAGATTGAGAGATTGAGAAATTGAGAAATTGAGAGAATGAGAAAGAAGATATCTATATTGGGTGCCGCAGAGAGCGGAATAGGGACGGCCATCCTGGCACAGAAGCAGGGATGGGACGTGTTCGTGAGCGACATGGGCACCATCAAGGATAAATACAAGCAAATGCTCATTGACCACAACATTGCATACGAAGAGGGTGGTCATACCGAAGCACGCATACTGGATGCCGACCAGGTGGTGAAAAGTCCGGGCATACCCGATACGGCCCCGCTGGTACAGAAACTGATAGCACAGGGGACACCCATCCTGGCCGAACTGGAGTTTGCCAAACCCTACAGTCGCGGAAAGACCATCTGTATTACAGGTTCGAACGGCAAGACCACTACCACCAGCCTCATCTACTACATCATGCAGAAGTGGGGCGTAGATGTCGGTCTGGCCGGCAACATCGGCCGGTCGTATGCCCTGCAGGTAGCTGAGGGCGACCACGACTGGTACGTGCTGGAGATTAGTTCGTTCCAGCTGGACAACATGTTCCAGTTCCGTGCCGACGTGTCCGTACTGATGAACATCACTCCCGACCACCTGGACCGCTACGACTTTCTGATGCAGAACTATACAGACTCGAAGATGCGCATCATACAGAACCAGACGGCAGACGACACCTTTGTCTACTGGCGTCAGGACGAGCACATCGAGATGGAACTGCAAAAACGCAGCAAGGGTTATGCACCGCAACCCACTCCGTCGTCGCGCCCGGCACAGGGTGGACATCCGACCCTGATGCCTTTCGAGGACGCAGACTTTGAACGTTTCGGACTATCGTTTTCACAGATGGGGCAACACAACAAACGTAATGCACTGGCCGCTTACCTGGCCACCCAACAAGTGGGCGTGCCCGAAACACTGATTCGCCAGTGTCTGACGGATTTCCCGGGTGTGGAGCACCGTCTGGAGCGTGTGGCCGAAGTGGGCAACGTGCTCTTCATCAACGACTCGAAGGCAACAAACGTAGATGCCTGCTACGTGGCCCTGAAGGCCATGGACCGGCCCACCATACTCATCGTGGGCGGACGCGACAAGGGCAACGACTACTCCACCCTCTTCGACATCGTTCGCCAGAAGTGTGCCGGACTGGTCTACCTGGGTGCTGACAACCAGAAGCTCCACGACTCGTTCGACCAACTGGGACTGCCCGTCAGCGACACACACTCGATGAAAGACTGTGTGGAGGCCTGCATCAACATGGCCCGACCGGGCGACTGCGTCCTGCTCAGCCCCTGTTGCGCCAGTTTCGACCTGTTCAAGAACATGGAAGACCGCGGAGAACAATTCAAGAGCCTCGTACGTGCGTATAATAATATAAAGGAATAAAAGAAAATGACACTGCCCAATATAAAACTGAACAAGGAAAGTTTCCTACAGGGCGACCATGTCGTGTGGATGATACTGCTGGCACTGTGCATGATATCCATTGTGGAAGTGTACAGCGCCTCCAGCCGTATGACCTACGGCACATCGGCTCATTTCTGGCGTCCCGTGGTGGAACACGCTTCGTTCATCATTGTCGGTCTGTTCATCACCTGGGTGGTACATCGCATGCCTTGTACATCGTTCAAGTTCCTGAGTGTGCTGGGCCTGCTGGTATCACTGATACTGCTCGTGGCCGTGCTGTTCATGGGGCGCGTGAACGGTGCCGCCCGTTGGCTCCACTTTGCCGGCATCACCATACAGCCTTCGGAGTTTGCCAAACTGACACTGGTGGGCACTGTGGCCATGTTGCTGGCCACCTTCCGCGACAAGAAGACGGGAGGGGCCTCGATGTTGGCCTTCAAATGGGTGGCCGGACTGACGGCTATCGTATGTCTGCTCATCGTGGGCGAAAATTTCTCCACCGCTGGCATCATCTTCATCGTCATGCTCATGATGACGTGGTTTGCCCAAGGGCCGAAGAGGTGGCTATGGCTCATCGTCGTGGGCATCCTGTTTGCCGGCACCACAGGTTTCTGTACACTGAAATTCGTACCGCAGGAGACTGCCGAGAAGGTCAGCGAACTGCCCATGCTACACCGCTTCAGCACATGGTCGAAACGCATCAAGAAGGGTAGTGAACTGCCACCAAACCCCAGAGACTACAACATACACGACAACGTACAGGTGACCCACGCCCGCATAGCGGTAGCCACGTGCAACATCGTCGGTAAGGGACCTGGTCAAAGCGTGCAGCGCGACTTCCTGCCCCACGCCGTTTCGGACTTCATCTATGCCATCATCATCGAGGAAGGCGGCATTGAAGGCGGCGTACTGGTCATGTTCATGTACCTGCTGCTACTCTACCGTGCCATGCGCATAGCAGAAAAATGCAAGAACCGGTTCCCGGCCTATCTGGTGATGGGATTGTCGCTGATGCTCGTGGTCCAGGCCATGGTCAACATGGCCGTATCGGTGGGAGCCATGCCCGTAACGGGACAGCCTCTGCCACTGGTATCAAAGGGAGGAACCAGCACCTTCATCACCTGCGCCTACATTGGTATGATACTGAGCGTGAGCCATACTGCCAGGCAACTGGAGGAGGCTGTCAGCGTGGCACCGCCAGAGAATGAACCTACAGAGCCCGAGCCTGCAACAGCGTGACACCGAAGACCCGCATTATTAGAACCATAAAAAGAAAGCAAAAAGAACAACGATAATGAGTGAACTGAAAATCGTAATCAGTGGAGGCGGAACGGGAGGACACATCTTCCCCGCCATCAGCATAGCCAATGCCATTCGAACCATAGAGCCGAAAGCCGAAATACTGTTTGTCGGAGCCGAGGGACGAATGGAGATGCAGCGCGTGCCTGCCGCAGGCTACAATATCGTAGGACTGCCCATACGCGGACTACTCCGCCCCCTGTGGAAACCAGGGAACATCAGCGTGCTGCTCGACTTCTTCCGAAGCAAGCGTCTGGCCAAGCAGACCCTGCAGAAGTTCTGTCCGCAGGTAGCCGTAGGCGTAGGCGGATACGCCAGCAGCGCCACACTGAATGCGGCCTATGAACTGGGCATCCCCTGCCTCATTCAAGAACAGAACTCATACGCCGGACTCACCAACAAGACCCTGGCCAAGAAGGCTAAGAAAATCTGTGTGGCCTACGAAGGCATGGAACGTTTCTTCCCGAAGGACCGTATCCTAATTACCGGAAATCCCGTCCGTCAGGGACTGCTTGACCCCAACCTGACAAAGACCGAGTCGAGCGCCATCTTCGGTTTGGAACCGGACCTGCCTACGGTGCTCATCGTCGGTGGCAGTCTGGGAGCACGCACCGTGAACGAGAGCGTTCTGGGCTGTCTGGAAAAGATACGGCAGTCGCGCGTACAGTTTATCTGGCAGACTGGCGGATACTACTACAAGGAGATACAGGACAGGCTGAAAGAGGCCGGACAGCCCGAGAACCTCTACGTCACCGACTTTATTGCCCACATGGACCAGGCCTACAAAGCTGCCGACCTCGTCATCTCGCGGGCTGGAGCCAGTAGCATCAGCGAACTCTGCCTGTTGGGCAAACCCTCTATTCTGGTTCCCTCGCCCAACGTGGCCGAAGACCACCAGACCTGCAACGCAATGGCCCTGGTCAAGAAAGACGCAGCACTGATGGTGCGCGACGCAGATGCCCGAGAACAACTGATGCCGATGGCCCTGGACATCGTGGTCCAGCCCGAACGCCTGAAAACGCTGGGCGAGAATGCCTACTCCATGGCCTACAAGAACTCGGCACAAATCATTGCAAGGGAAGTGCTGAAGCTGGCAGGTATAGTTGAACGTTAAATGATTAAAGTTGAAAGTTAACATGGACGCTAATCAGATAAAAGCAGTATATTTCGTGGGCATCGGCGGCATTGGCATGAGCGCCATAGCCCGATACTTCCTCAGTCGCGGACTTACCGTGAGCGGCTATGACCGCACCCCAAGCGAACTGACCGAACGCCTGGTACAAGAGGGTGCACACATACACTACGAAGAGAACATCGGACTGATACCCCCCGAATGTCTCGATCCCGACTCATGCCTCGTTGTCTACACTCCGGCTATCCCAGCAGAGCATAGTGAACTGCAGTATTTCCGCAGAAACGGATTCGAACTCCAAAAACGCGCACAGGTGCTGGGCATACTCACCCAAGCCATGCACGGACTCTGCGTGGCCGGAACCCATGGCAAGACAACCACAAGCTCCATGGCAGCCCACCTGCTCCATCAGAGCCACGTGGACTGCAACGCCTTCCTGGGCGGCATTACGAAAAACTACGGTACAAACTACATCGTCAGCGAACAGAGTCCCTTTGTGGTTATCGAGGCAGACGAGTTTGACCGTTCGTTCCACTGGCTCACTCCCTGGGCCACCGTTATTACCAGCACCGATGCCGACCACCTCGACATCTATGGTTCAGAAGAGGCTTACCTGGAGAGTTTCCGCCACTACACCAACCTCATACTGCCGGGCGGATATCTCGTCGTCCACACGGGGCTTAAGCTGCAGCCCGATACCCAAAAGGGCGTCACCACCTACACCTATGGCCGCAACGAAGGCGACTTCCATGCCGAGAATATTTTGATAGGCAATGGCGAAATCACCTTCGACCTCGTCTCGCCATTAGGCAACATCACCGGCATCAACCTGGGCGTACCCGTCAGCATTAACATCGAGAACGGTATCGGAGCAATGGCACTGGCCCAGCTAGCCGGAGCCACAGAAGAAGAGATTCGCCGCGGCATGGCATCGTTCAAGGGTGTCGACCGTCGCTTCGACTTTCACATCCGCACTCCGCACATGGCCTACATCAGCGACTATGCTCACCATCCCGAGGAAATCCGTCAGAGCCTGCTCAGCATACGCCAACTCTACGAAGGCCGACACGTGAAGGTCATCTTCCAACCTCACCTCTACAGCCGTACCCGCGACTTCTACCGCGAGTTTGCCGAGGCGCTGTCGGTGCTCGATGACGTGACACTTGTCGACATTTATCCGGCTCGCGAACTGCCCATTCCCGGCATCACCAGCCAACTCATTGCCGACCATCTGCGTCCAGGCATCCAAAAGGAAGTCATTGCCAAGGAACAGGTTCCCGACGTCGTACGTCGCGGAGGATTTGACGTTCTCATCACGATGGGTGCCGGTGACATCGAAGACTATGCCAAACAGATTACCCAGATACTGGAGTCCAAAGGTCAGGAATAAATTATAAACTGTTAATCGTAAAATGTCATATCGTAAATGATAAAGACCTTACTGAAAACACTGCTTCTGTTCGCCACCTTGAGCTATCTCATATTTGCAGTGGTGAAGGTGAGCCACCCCACACAAGAAATGGTGTGCACGGGGGTCGAGTTCCTGTTTACAGACTCTGGACAGACAAACCTCATCGACCGCCCCATGCTGGAGATGCTGCTAACGAAAAACAAGATTGCCCCGAAAGGTCATGTGCTGGCCGACATCGACCTCCACGACATCGAGCAGCGCCTGTCGGCGAATCCCTACATCGACACCGTCAACTGCTATCACACGGCATCGGGGAAACTATGTGTGCGGGTAACACCTCGTCGCCCCTTACTACACGTCTTTGCCCAAGACGGCGATGAGTTTTATATAGATACGAAAGGCGGCATCATGCCAGCCGGAGGGCTCCCTACGGACCTGCCCATCGTCACCGGTCACGTCACACGGCAGATGTCAAACACACGCCTGCTCATGCTGGGCAATCTGCTGCAGTCCGACCAATACTGGAAGAGGCAGGCTCAGCAAGTAGTCATCAACGAAAAGGGATGGATAGAGATAATCCCGCGCTTCAGCGGGCAACGCATCCTGCTGGGCGAACCCAAGGACTTGCAGGAGAAGCTAAACCGTGTACGCATGTTCTACGAAAAAGCCATGCCCCGTGTGGGCTGGAACAAATACAGCACCATCAATGCTGCCTTCAAAAACCAAATAATTTGCACAAAACTATAAAAATATATCGTTATGGGAGCAGAAAAAAGTATCATTGTAGCTCTGGAATTTGGCACATCAGCCATTCGAGGCATTGCCGGTAAAAGGAAATCCGACGGCACCATCCAGATTCTCGACATTGAGCAAGAAAGAGTCACCGACGCCATACAACGTGGTGTCATATACAACATCGACAAGACGACACAAGCCATCACCAGTGTCATAGGCCGGCTGAACGAAAACCTGAACATTCATATCCAGCGAGCCTATGTAGGCATTGGCGGACAGTCGCTACACACTGTTGCCAATACGGTTTCACGCGGACTGCAAACCAAGGTGAAGATAACACCCGAATTGGTAGACAACCTCATGGACAACAACCGTGCTACACAATACACGGATTCTCAAATTCTTGAAGTCATACCACAGGAATACATGGTGGGTAACCGCACCGTGACCGACCCCATCGGCATACAAAGCGAACAAATCGAAGCACACTTCATGAATGTCGTTGCCAAGAACGTGCTGATTGAGAACATCAATAAATGTATGCGTATGGCTGGTATAGAAATCGCCGACCTCTCCATATCACCGCTGACACTGGCCGACGCACTGCTTAGCGATAGCGAAAAGCGGTCCGGATGCGCTCTGGTTGACTTCGGAGCCGGCACCACCACCGTAGCGGTATATAATGGCAACCTACTGCGTCACTTAGCCGTCATCCCTTTGGGCGGAAATAATATTACGAACGACATTTCCACGGCCCACCAAATGGAATTTGACGAAGCCGAAGCCTTGAAGCGAAAGCACGGCGTGGCATACGTAGCCACCGAAAGCGACAACCCACAGATGCTATCCATCAGCAACGAACGTTCACTGTCGGAAAATGACTTGCAGAACATCATCGGGGCACGCGAGGAAGAAATCATTCAGAACGTATGGCACCAGATAGAGAATGTCAGCAACAAACTGCTTTCTGGCATTATCATCATGGGTGCTGCCGCTCAACTCAAGGATATCCCCGAGGCCATTAAGCACTATACACAGTTCCCCAAAGTGAAGTTGGCCAAGTCGCTCATCACTACCGCCGATGTAGGTGCCGGAGTGACCACGCCACAGGGAATTAGTATCGACACACTCATCGCCCTGCTCATGCACGGCGAAAGCAACTGCGTGACGGAAAACGAACTCCAGAACGCCACTGACAACGAAGGTAAACTGCCGGAAGAAAGCATCCCAGAAAAGAAGGAAGAGGCTATCGATATGCCTACACAACCCGAAAAGCCAGCAGAAGAAATTAAACCGAAGAAGCCGAAGAAAGGATTCTTTGACCGCATCCGCAACCTGGGCAACCAGCTGGACAGCATTTTCAGGGAAGACGACGAATAAATACTAACCACGTAAATCGCAATTTAGACTATGGACGAAAATAATAAGAAAATGGGATTCGAAGAAGAGGGTATCCACTTCTTACAGATAAAGCAAGTGAACAATCCCAGCATCATTAAGGTGATTGGCGTGGGAGGCGGTGGCGGAAACGCCGTTAACCACATGTTCAACGAGGGCATCCACGATGTCACGTATGTGCTCTGCAACACCGACCGAAAGGCGCTGGAAGACAGTCCCGTGCCCACCATCCTGCAACTGGGCACAGAAGGACTGGGAGCCGGAAACAAACCCGAACGCGCCAGGGCAGCAGCCATGGAGAGCAAAGAGGAAATCAACAACATGCTGAACGACGGCACCAAGATGGTGTTCATCACCGCTGGCATGGGAGGTGGCACAGGTACCGGCGCAGCCCCCATCATCGCCCAGTGTGCCAAGGAACGTGGCATCCTAACCGTGGGCATCGTCACCATCCCCTTCCGTTTCGAAGGACGCATGAAGATTGACCAGGCCCTGGCTGGCGTAGAGGAAATAAAGAAACACGTCGATGCCCTGCTCGTTATCAACAATGAGCGCTTACGCGAAATCTATCCCGAACTGACCGTCATCAATGCCTTTGCCCGAGCCGACGACACCCTGACCGTGGCAGCCCGCTCCATTGCCGAAATCATCACCATGCGCGGACGCATCAACCTCGACTTCCAGGACGTGAAGACAGTCCTGGAGAATGGCGGCGTCGCCCTGATGTCGACAGGATACGGCGAAGGCGAGAACCGTGTTAGCAAGGCCATCGACGAGGCTATCAAATCGCCTCTGCTGAACAACAACGACATCTTCAACTCGAAGAAAGTTCTGCTGAACATCAACTTCAGCGATGCGGAAGAGAGTCAGCAGTTTACTATGGAGGAGATGAACGAGGTACATAACTTCATGAGCAAGTTCTCCAAGGATGTAGAGACAAAATGGGGTATGGCTACCGACGCCTCGCTGGGTAACAAGATAAAGATTACCCTGCTGGCAACAGGCTTCGGCTTGCAAAACGTGCCAGGCATGCAAGGCATGTTGGACAGCCGCGCCCAACAGCTTTCCGAGGAAGACCGCGAAGCTCAGGAACGTCGCGATACACTGCTCGAACAGTACTACAATGACGGCGACAAACTTCCCTTGCGCCGACGCCGCCACATCTTCATCTTCGCTCCATCAGAACTGGACAACGAGGACATCATCGCCCGTGTAGAAGAAACACCGACTTACCGCCGCTCGAAGGATGAATTGGCACAAATCCGCAACATGGGTAACACTGAAAACGAGACTCCCGCCGAACAGGCACCTGTCACTACGGCTGCCAGTGAACCACAGACGGAAATATCCTTCTCAGGCTTTGAGTTGGGAAACGAAGATGATTAACTAAGAACATCGCGCAGGATGGCCATCGACTTGAGTTCCGGAAAGTGGGGCACATGCAGTCGATAGTAATCATTCAGCACCTGCATCAGACGTTGACGCTGCTCCCGCGTAAAACGGAATAGGTGCATCGTTGGAAAATCCATGCGCAACATCAGGGGCACAAGAGTGTCTTCGCCCTGGCGGAGAACCCCTTGTGCCTCTTCTGTATCTGGCCAGATGCCGAGGAAGCGCGACAGACGGATGAGGAACGTCAGTGGGAAATTGGCAAAACCCTCGCTCCGATTGTCGAGCCAAAGCAGCGAGCTCTCCAGATACGCATAAAGCTCAGGATTTGTCTGTTCCTCCCGAAGACAATAATATAGGAACTCTGACAGGAAAAGCGCTATTGTCTGTTTCATTGGATGGTAAGGCAGGGACTGATACGGCTCATCTACCCTGACATCGACCAATCGCTGCAACTGAGCAGACTCATTATAGTCCATATTCACCTCCAATAGACTCATCGGCGACAATAGCACATGCTGCATCACCGACCGACGTGTCCGCGGCAACCGCACCATGAAGCTCACCGCCCCACGCGCCTCCGTAAACATCGTGACGATGACTTTCGAATCCGTATACCGCAACGTGTGCAGCACTATTCCACGTGTTTTTTCCAGCATATCTGATACGAAATTACATCTTTTTTTCAATTCTTTCCTATATTATCACCGATATTATTAAAAAATATCGTAATTTTGTGCCGCTTTATTATCAATAGCATGAAAAAACGTTTTTTTATTTCCCTATCGCTCCTCTTAATTTGCGCTCTGAACGCTTGGAGTAAGCCACAATTCCAAAAAGGAAAGAAATATCAAATTGTATGTGAACAATATATAAACGGTTGCACTTCCATCGGCAGCGCCCATGGTAAAGAAACTCCTGTTTATTATTTAGAGAACAGCGCCTCAAGTGAAGACTGTTATTGGTACATCACCGAGGAAGAAACCGGCTACTATTCTATACGTAATGCCAGTACCGGGCAGTACATTACCTACACTGGAATTCGCAGCGACGGAGCGGGAAATGGCAACGACATACGCTATGTGGGCACAACTACTTATTTCGACGAGGACGACGCATACAAATCATTTTGGACATTCTCTGTCTACTCGGGCAACTATTTTTCCATCCGGAACGCATCAAATACCAATCACATTTGGGATGTACGTGTATCACCAAGTTTTGTCGTTGGGACTTATTCAAACGAAAATTCCCCCAATATTAACCAGCGATTCTGCTTCTATGATGAAAATGGCGACCTTGTGGAGAACGTGGAAGAAGTAATTCCAGACCCAGAATTGGGTTACAACGTATCCTCGTGGCTTGTGGCCAACACAAATAGCGATTCGAAGAAATGGGAAAACAATGGTTGGTCCTACCACGAGGGCGGCTACTACAACAATGGTGACGCATCGGTGGTCAGTCCCTTCTACGAGAATTGGCATCCTAGTTCATGGGGACCACTTAGCGATTGCTCGCTTACGCAGACGTTAGAACATCTCCCCGCTGGAGACTATATCCTACAGGCAGACATGATAGCCGTACGGCAAGCCGATAATTGGTATGGTCAGCAAATGGGGACGGGAGTTACTCTATTTGCTGGCAATCAGGAAACGGGTGTCAGCACCTACAATAAGGAGCCCAGGCGTTACACCATCAACTTCACCATCGGCAATGAAGGTTCTGTGACCCTCGGCGTACGAGTTGAAAACACTAATGCCAACTGGATAGCCATTGACAATATAGTAATCTATTACAACGGTACGGAGCAAGAACTCATGGATGGTGAAAAGGCTAAGATACGGGCCGATTTATTGGAGCGTATGAGCGCAAGTGAAATAGAGGAAATGCTAGCTACCGCAGGTTCTACTTTCCAAGAGTTGGAGGACTTGCGTACATCCATCTTGAATATGCCCGAACCCGACCCACTCTCCCGTTGTGCAAAAGACATCACCATCAAAGGGCGCACCCTGACTTATGTAGAGTCACTTAATTTGTATCTGTGCTCCATTAGCGCGAAACATTTTGGTACCGACTTCACCGACGTTGTCAGCTACACACCAAACGAAGGATACGGAGATATGGTTATCGATGGCACGCCCGTTGCCAGTGGCAGCAACCACACTTTCTCCAATGTATCAGCAGGGGATACCTACATCATCAGTTTCAGCAACGGCAGCGAGACCATAGAGATGCCGATAACCTTCACCTCATTGCCTGTTGTGCAACTCACAGGCGAATTCAGCAACTCGTATAGCGAAGGCTATATCAGAGTCGCCCAACCCAACAAGCAGAAAGCCGAATTGCTGAACATGAAGGCCAAGTGGCGCGGGGGTATCACCAATAGCAGCGGGAAAAACAAGCGTAACTACCACGTCAAACTGCTCGACGAAAATGGGGAGAAACTGGAGAAGCGCTATTTCGACCTGCGCAAGGACAACTCGTGGATTCTGGAATCGTGCCAGGTGGATATGAGCCGCATCCGCAACCGTGTACTCACCGACCTCTGGAACGACTACTGCACGAAACCTTACTACTTCGACCAAGAACCTGAGGCCCTAACCGGCACGCGTGGAGAGTTTGTCGAACTTATCCTCAACAACGAGTATCGAGGCATCTACTGCATGACGGAAAACATGGACCGCAAGCAGATGAAACTGAAGAAGTACGACGAGGAGACGGGCGAAGTGCACGGACAGTTGTGGAAGTCGAAGGACTGGTGCTACGCCACATTCATGGGAACCATACCTGATCATGGAGGAGGCAGTTATTCACCCAAAGATTATCTTTCTATTCCCGATAATAACAGTGAAATGTGGGATCACTACGAGGTGAAGTACCCCGACTTCGACGACGTGATGCCCACGGACTGGTCTACACTTTATGATGCTGTAAATTTCGTCTGTTACTCTTCCGACGAAGAATTCAAAGCCCACATTGGCGAATATTTCGACCTGCCCGTGGTCATCGACTACTACATCCTCATGGAGACTATCCTCAGCACCGACAACCACGGCAAGAACATGTTCTTCGGTGTCTACGACAAACAGGTGGACAAGAAAATCACCTTCAGCGTATGGGACATGGATGCCACCAGTGGCCAGCGCTGGAGCGATCAATACTATCACCAAAATTTCCTCGGCCCCGAACAGGACTATGCCACCTTCATCGATCAGTACGAACATGGCGATTACAACCTCTTCAAGCGCCTACGCGAAACGGATGCCGAGAACTTCAACCTGAAGGTGCGCAAGCGCTACCGCGACCTCCGTCAGGACAATCTCGCCACCGACAGCATTCTGCGTCGCTTCGAGAACTATTTCAAGGCATTCAAGACCGCAGGAGCCGACCAACGCGAATCCAACCGGTGGAGCGGAGACAGTGACGTGTATTGGCAAACACTCAATTTCTACGACGAGTACGACAAAGAAGACATGGACATCGAGTACAACTACATCGCCAACTGGTTCACGCGACGCATGAAATATCTCGACACCACGCGCTTCGACCTGGCCAATCTGCCCCCCAGCGGAGATGCTAACGGGGATGGAGCGGTCACCATTGCCGATGTCACAGCCATCGTCAACTACATTCTTGGAAAGCCCATGACTGGCACATTCAGCGAAATCTTTGCCGACATAAACGGTGACGGACGTATCACCATTGCCGATGTCACAGCAACCGTCAACCTGATACTCGGAAAATGACCAGTTTGCCAAGCAAATATTATTAAAATAATATCCAACTGAAATAAAAACCATAAAAAATTATTCTATTCCGTACTTTTTCACTACCTTTGCCCCAAAGGGACTATAAAAACGAATTAATAACTACTTAAATAATTAAAAAAACATGAAAAAACTATTACTTTCTCTAATCGCATTGCTGGGTATCACCACATATGCTGTGGCACAAGTAACAGAAACAGATCGTAGCACATACAACGATGTCATGTATGTACAAAGTGCAGAAATCCTCAAGGGTTCTGCTGTGGACATAACCATTAATGCTAAGGCACATCAGAACTTCACCGCCTTTGAACTTAGCCTAGTGCTTCCTGCAGGAGCTACTGTAAAAGATTTGAACGGAATTGAGCAAAGCCGTAAACAATATGTCGAAACAAAAGGTAGTGACGTCTATGAATTCAACAAAATGGAGGATGGCTCTTACAAAATTGTCGGTACAGCTACATGCGACAGAGGCTTTAGATCTGGCGATGCCGCCCTCGGCTATATCACGATTAATGTTTCGGGATTAGAAGACGGTGAATACCCATTCATTGTTAAGAATGTTACGTTCAGTGGCTTCATGAATCCAGAAACCGGTGCAGCCACAGGCGAAGCCGATGTGACCGTTGCTGCTGAAATTACCACAAAAGTGGAAATAACAAGTTTTGTAACACTCGATGAAGAATCGACTGCGGCTCCCAGTGCATTAAATGATGTAAACGTTAAAGTTAAGCGTACTATCAACAAGGATGAGTGGAGTACAATTTGCTTGCCCTTTGCTATGACTGAGGCACAGGTAAAGAACGCGTTTGGCAATGATGTGAAGTTGGGCGACTTCAAGGGTTGCGAAACAACTACGGATGACGAAGAAAATATTGTAGGCATCAATGTTAAATTCGATGCTGCCACAGAAATTGAAGCCAACCACCCATACATTATCAAGACCACCAAACCCGTAAGCGAATTCATTGTTGAAAATGTGAACATCGCACCAGAAAGTGAACCTTCAGTTGATTGCGACGAAGTGGGAGTCAAAGTGGGCAAGATAATGGTTTATTCTTATAATAGTTTCAAGGGTACGTATGTCGCCAACACAGAAGTTCCCAACTTATGTCTATTCTTAAATAACAACAAATTCTGGTATTCTACTGGCAAGACAAAAATGCAAGCATATCGTGGTTACTTTGACTTCTATGATATTATTACAGAAGCTGAAGACACATATTCCGAAGCTAAAGTATACATCAACTTTGGCGGTGAAACCACATACATTAACACTCTTCCATTTAAGAATAATGGCAATGCCAACATCTTTAGCATTGATGGCAAGAAGATGGGTAACGACATGAACAAGTTGAATCGTGGCATTTACATCCAGAATAGCAGAAAGGTAGTGAAGTAACCAACTATAGAGAGTAAAGAACATAGAATAGACAAATAAAACGATACGATTATGAAAAAGACATATTTGAGCCCCTATACTGAACTCTCCCAAATGTTGGAAGAGGAGATTTTGACCACAAGTAATTCCATTACATCAAGCGGCCTCGACGGAACCATCACGTATGGTGGTGTGGATGACGATGGATTGCTGAATCCCAGTGTGAAGGAAGAACTATTGGGGGATTTCTAACCTATAGTTTTTGACCATATAACCCCAAAAACGAGGTTAAATATCGCAAATTACAACTTTTCCTGCAATTTCTTTCCAAAATCTTTGGTCAGTTAGCGGAAAAGTTGTAATTTTGCACCCGCAATCGTGACAACCATGTCCGAATGCAGCGACGAAACAGGTCGCAAGGGCTGGTCCCTTCGTCTATCGGTTAGGACGAGAGATTTTCATTCTCTAAAGAGGAGTTCGACTCTCCTAGGGACTACAAAGGAAAGTAAAAAAGTAAAAAGTAAAAAGTAAAATGGCAAACCACAAATCATCTCTCAAGAGAATCCGTCAGGAGCAGAAGAGAAGACTGCACAACAGATACTACGCTAAGACCATGCGTAATGCTGTTACCGACAAGGCTGCCGCTTTGGAGATGTACCCCAACGTACAGAAGATTCTGGATAAGCTGGCCAAGGTAAACATCATCCACAAGAACAAAGCTTCTAACCTGAAGTCGAAGCTCGCTCGCTACATTGCCAAGCTGAGCTAATACCATTGGACGACGGAGATCCATAGCGGCCATCCCACATCGGGGTGGCCGCTTTTTTGTGCATGATTATTTCCATAAGTCGTATTTTTTTTGTATCTTTGTGCGCGTATTAAAGGAAGTACTGACAAGAAGCTTCAAGTTATAACGAATTATGGAAGAAAACTACAACATAGAAGAGCAGGAGCAGGCCCAGTATTCGGCCGCGAACATCCAGGTTCTGGAAGGACTGGAAGCCGTGCGTAAGCGCCCGGCCATGTACATCGGAGACATCTCGGAGAAGGGTCTCCATCATTTGGTCTACGAAACAGTAGATAACTCTATCGACGAGGCCCTGGCAGGCTATTGTACACACATCGAAGTGACCATCAACGAGGACAACTCTATCACCGTACAGGACAATGGTCGCGGTATCCCCGTGGACATGCACGAGAAGGAGCACAAGAGCGCCCTGGAGGTCGTAATGACCGTGCTACATGCCGGTGGTAAGTTCGACAAGGGCTCGTACAAGGTCAGCGGCGGTCTGCACGGTGTGGGTGTCAGCTGCGTAAACGCTCTGTCCACGAAGATGGTGTCTCAAGTATATCGCGACGGCAAAATCTACCGTCAGGAATACTCCAAGGGCAAACCCGTTACGGGTGTGGACATCGTTGGCGACACCGACATCCGCGGCACACGTCAGCAGTTCTGGCCCGACGGCAGTATCTTCATCACCACCACCTACAAGTACGACACGCTGGCCAATCGTATGCGCGAACTAGCCTACCTGAATGCCGGCATCACCATCACGCTCACCGACATGCGCCTTGACGAGAATGCCAAGGTAGGTGTCGAGGGCGTGCGTACCGAGAAATTCTACAGCGAGGGTGGTCTGCGCGATTTCGTTCGCTATATCGACTCCAGTCGCACACCGCTCGTGAACGATGTCATCTACCTGAACACCGAGAAGCAGAACACCCCCATCGAGGTGGCTATCATGTACAACACGGCCTACTCCGAGAACCTGCACTCCTACGTCAATAACATCAACACCATCGAGGGTGGTACCCACGTGGCTGGTTTCCGTGCCGCACTGACCCGTACCCTAAAGTCGTATGCCGAGCAGCAGTGCACCAAGGAACTGGAAAAACTGGCCAAGAACCACGTAGAGATTAGCGGTGAGGACTTCCGCGAGGGTCTGACTGCCGTCATCAGTGTGAAGGTGGCAGAGCCACAGTTCGAGGGACAGACAAAGACGAAACTCGGCAATAGCGAAGTCAGCGGCTACGTTCAGCAGGCCGTAGGCGAGGCCCTGGCCAACTATCTGGAGGAACACCCTCAGGAGGCCAAGCTCATCGTCGATAAGGTTATCCTGGCCGCTACGGCCCGTGTGGCAGCGCGCAAGGCCCGCGAGAACGTGCAGCGCAAGTCGCCCATGGGCGGCGGCGGACTGCCCGGCAAACTGGCCGACTGCTCCGACAAGGATCCTGCCAACTGCGAGATGTTCATCGTCGAGGGTGACTCCGCCGGCGGCAGTGCCAAGCAAGGGCGCTCGCGTCAGTTCCAAGCCATCCTGCCCATCCGTGGTAAGATATTCAACGTGGAGCGCGTCATGTGGCACAAGGCCTTCGAACACGAGGAGGTGAACAACATCATCCAGGCCCTGGGCGTACGCTTCGGTCTGGGCGAGGACTCGAAGGAGGCTAACTACGAGAAACTGCGCTACTACAAGGTCATCATCATGACCGATGCCGATGTCGATGGTTCGCACATCGACACCCTCTTGATGACCCTCTTCTATCGTTACATGCCCGAACTCATCCAGAAAGGACACCTCTACATCGCCACACCGCCCCTCTACCGTTGCCGCCTGGGCAAGACCGAGGAGTACTGCTACACCGAGCAGGACCGCCTGCGCTTCATGGAGAAGTACAACGGCGGACGTGAGGATGGCATCTTCACCCAGCGTTATAAAGGTCTGGGTGAAATGAACCCCGAGCAGCTGTGGGAGACCACCATGAACCCCGAGACACGCCTCTTGAAGCAGGTAACCATCGAGGACGCTGCAGGTGCCGACTACGTATTCTCCATGCTCATGGGCGAGGACGTTGGCCCACGTCGCGAATTCATCGAGAAGAATGCCACGTTTGCCAATATTGATGCTTAATGGGATAATGAGATCCTCCTCATCGCCGTCCTTGTGATGGTTGGCGTATAAAAAGACATTGGGATGCTTTCAGGCATCCCAATGTCTTTTATTTTTGTCCGTATTACTCTTCGGGAGCAAAATGGGAACGAATGAACAAGGTCGGCTCCTGATTTTCTGCCATATCATCTTCCCAAACCAATAGGCCATCGGCACTCCGATAGAAGCGACCGGAACCGTTCGTGTATATCGTATCTGTCTGAGCCTCCGAGTCGCCTTCATGCACAAACTGACGCATGAGATAGATGCCCTCTGTATAAGTCAAGGTATCGGCACCAATATTCTCAATTATCATATACCATTCTTCGTATTGTGCAAGTCCCCCCTCACGCCAACCAACTTTCACTTTATAGCAATCTCCCTCCTGCGTAAACGTAGCAACTACGCGTTCTGCGGTTTGCTCTACCCAGTCACCACTAAAGTCTAAGGACTCTTTCTTAGTGTCTTTACAACTCAACAGACCAGCAATTGCTGCCAAGCACAAAATAAGACTCAGATGTTTCATCTCTCAATTATGATTTAATTATGCCTTGTTGACGCAATTCTTCGACCATGATGCATAGCTCTTCGTACCACTTCTCGCCCAAACGACGAATAAGAGGTTCGCGAAGGAACTGATAGAGGCGAACATTCTCACGTCTACCCCTATCTACAGCATCCTTACATATCTCCCAACGATGATAGTTGAGTCCTATTAGGCTGCCAAGTCGTTTCTCTCGGATGGGATAGAGATGACAACTGATGGGCCGCTGACGGAGCAGACAGCCCTGTGGTCCACGGTAGGCGCAGTCTCTGTTGTTCACAATACATGTAACGAGTTCACCCTCAGGGTCGGCATAGGCCACCCCACCTTTGTCTATAGCAGCCTGTGCCGAAGCTGAAAGTCGAGGCCATAGTTCATCCAGCTGTTCCTCAATTTCTGCTATCTCCTCCATCGTGACAGGAGCACCGGCATCGCCTTCCTCACAGCATCGCCCCCCGCACTTTGCAATGTCGCATGCAAAGTACTCGGTAATGATGTCTGGCGAGAGTAGCACGTCACCGACTTGCAGGATGGGGGGGAGAGAACCTTCTACCATATTATCGGACTTTTCCCGTGTTCCTGCAGATAGGCATTGCAACGGCTGAACTGATGCTGGCCGAACCAACCTCCACGATTGGCACTAAGAGGAGACGGATGAACAGACTCAAGAACAAGATTCTTCGATTTGTCTATCATCCACGCCTTACCCCGTGCAAAGCCTCCCCAAAGCATGTAGACGATACCCTCGCGCTGTATGGCCAAGGCATGAATGGCGGCGTCGGTGAACTGTTGCCAACCCAGCGTAGCATGGCTGTTAGCCTGATGGGCACGGACAGAAAGCGATGCGTTCAGCAACAACACACCCTGTTCGGCCCATCGCGTCAGGTCGCCCGTCGTGGGAATGGGGGTCCCCAGGTCGTCCTGTATCTCCTTGAAGATGTTCTGCAATGAAGGAGGAAATGCCACCCCGTCCTGCACCGAGAAACTCAGTCCATGGGCCTGTCCTGGCTCATGGTAGGGGTCTTGTCCCAGGATGACTACCTTCACCTTTTCGAACGGCGTCTGATTGAACGCATTGAAGATGAACCTGCCTGGAGGATAACAGACCCCCGCGGCATACTCCCGATGCACCGACTGCACCAGCTGTGCAAAGTAAGGCTTCTCAAACTCCCCCTGCAGCTGTGCCTTCCACGAAGATTCTATCTTTACGTCCATGATATATTATATCCTCATGGCAATAGTCAAGACTGCTACTACTTCCCCAAAATAATGTTTACAAGAGCTGTGACATCAGCTATGGTTACGTTCCCGTCTCCATTCACATCAGCAATATTCTTGTCGTTACGAACAGGTGCTTCATTTTTACCAAGGATAACGTTCACGAGTGCCGTCACATCAGCGATGGAGATGGCATTATCTCCGTTCAAATCGCCAGTGAGGGCAATAACCGGTTTTTCTGTTGTACAGGGGGTGTCGGTCATATCGTAATTGGCTGTCACAATCGTCACGTTATTGATTCCAAGATCAAGAACCTTCTGAGGCAGGGTTTCCCTAGCTTTGTTAGTTGCCCAAATAAGGTTTCCAGCAGCATCATAAAACTTATGACCAGCATAGTTCTTTGTACCGTAGAAAGTAATAACCTTGCCCGTAGTATTAAGTCTGTAATAGTCATCCATGACAGCCTCGGCATCCTTGGTGAACGATTCATAGTCACCACCAACGTATGAAGCGCTGGCACTCTTCATAAGGTACGGATACTCTTCATTTGCGCGTTTGAAACCATCCGAAGCAGGAACACAGCCAAAAGTGTTGTCCGCATCAGCCTTCTTCTGGATAACACGATCGTCAATGAACATAATGTTGCCCAACTTCTTTTCATACTTCTGCATATATGCTTTCGCCTCATCAATATCTTTTTGTGTGGTAGTTACGAAGTAAGTGGAATAGTCACCCACCTCACACATATCCACAGGAATGAACATTCCGTATGCCTCGAAGAACTCCGAGAGGTCAGCCTGTGCCACATCGCAAATCATCTTGGCCAGGTGCAAATAGTCATCCTTACCATACGAGGTCGGTCCACCGTTAGCAGGACCGCTCCATTTGTTGATGGGGTTCTTTCTCATCTTGCGGAACAGGTTGGGTAGGAAGTTATCGTCGTGATGTTGCACATGGAAGTAGAGGTAGAGTTGGAAGAACATACTCGTTGTCATCCAGATGTTACGCTGCAACCATGGGGTACCACTTGTTATATACTCAAAGTTACTACTCGGATAGTATCGACGCGAGTTAAGAATGCCCGACTCAAAGGTATTGATGTTCGAGAACAGGTTGTTGGAGCTCTCCGTGGTACCTATTACATTGATGCTGGCCTGATGGCAGTGCCCGATTTCGTGACTCGGCCCCCATAGATTTCCTCCGCCGTTCGACATCTTGTTGTAATTCATCACGGTGGGGATAGTGCCCTCACTATACCATGTACCATAGTTGGTTGCATGCATATATGAAGAGGCTCCACTGAACACGTTCCAAATGTTATTGTACTTACCCTCGAAATCCTCAACACCCATATAGCGCTGTTCGTTGGCACAAATCCTATCCCATATATGCATGAGCCCCTCCATTTCATTGGGTTCCGCAGCCAGCACAAGCGGCGTATCCATTTGGAATACGAGATGCTCAGTCTTCAAGTTGACATACGGAGCCTTTAGCAAATCTTGCTGCAAGAGTTTCCAGTCTGCATTTGTCATACCGCGTGTGGCATCCCAATAGCCGTTAAGCTGACCTCCTTCAATGTGGATCTTGATATCGGGAAAATCTGCCAATTTCTTTTCTATGGTTCCATCAGCATAAGTTGTCTGGTAGAAAATATAAAGCATCTTCTGCTCGGTGAAATTGAACAGATTAAGTCCAGTTTCTAAAGCCAGCTGTTCACCGGTAGGATGACTGCCCGAAACACCATCTGTGCTGACAGCCTCCAACATCAATTCGCTTCCATCCTTAAGCCCCTCACCGACAAATATATACAATATGTCACCTGCATTAGCCACTATACCTGTGGGATTGGACAACCTACCAAACGGATAACTCATTGTGAAGTTATTGCCATCGCGCATATTCTGGTAATTGCTGTATACATGATAGTCAGCCACACGGAAGAACTTCTCATAATCGGCCTCGTAGTCAGTCGTATTGTCGCGATATGTTCTCCAGGTGTTGTTCTTCACCTTCAGTACCATCTGCTGCAAGTCCGCGTTCAACTTTTGAAAGTAGGTGTTGTCAGCCAGATTCTCATCAGTCATGTCCTGTATCTGAGATTTCAGCGTGGTGCAGGATTTATCCTCAAACAGTTGATTCAGCCACCTGCTAGTCAAACCCTTATTCTTCACAAGGTCATTGTACGTAGCCAGACTGGCACGCGCCTTCTCTATATCTGCCTCTGAAAGACTCACCTTCTCGAAGTGCCATTCACTGGCACCAGCATTGGTATTCCATAACACAACATTGTGGTTCTGACCCTGGGCATCATGTAGGCCCTTGGTATCCGAACCATAAGAAATAGTCCATCGATAGTCCCAACCGTCATCTACAGGTTTGATATTGAAAGCGACCTGCGTAGAACCTTCACTATAGGTAGCACTTGTCGTTATTTGGCGTTGGATGTATTTCTGCGATACGACATTTTGGATAAGCCATCCTGAACCACTCTTCTTTAGCTGCCAAAATTGATATAAGTTATCATCGTTTTGCTTTTTGGTAACAATGTAATCACCACCAGTAGCAACGAGGCCATAGTAACTTGTCATGCGATAGTATGCACCATCTTCCAGCTCGCCGGCATAGGGAATCAAACTCCGGATGCGAGCCTGGATAGCTTCTACAGTGAAATTTGCAACCGTCTCCAGATACCAGTCGCAACCTGCGTCCATGCTATCGTAGCTAATCAACTTATAACTAGTATTGGTATTAAGGAACTTTCCACTGAAGTCGTCATTAGAAGATATGTTATAAAAGTTCTCAGAGCCTGTTGCATTAGGACTTTTGCGAATATAAAGCGTACTTGTCTGTAATGCAGGCACCTCATAATTGGCCTGTAGATATTCGCCCGTATTGGCACTTCGCAATGTGTATCCTGTGCCCGAGGCTTTAATAATCCATATCTGGTCGTATGCGTTCAAATTCTGAACCGTTGTCGTGGCCGCGCCTTTTGCTGCTGTCGACATGTAATACCCTGTTCGCTTACTTTTCACGCGATAGATACCATCAGCTATGGTCTGAGCATTTACGGTAACACTCCCCATTGTGAACAGGAGAGTAGCCAAAAGAATTAGGAATCGTTTCATGGTTTTATTAGTTTTTTAGTTCACCTTTGAGGACAAAGATACGGAATAATTATGAATTATCCATCCAAATTGCGAATTTATTTGTAATTTTGCAAACAAACAGTTATACAACATGGGAACCATCAACGAATTTTTCTCTATTCTCAGTGCCTACCTATGGGGCTGGCCTATGATAATCCTGCTGCTCGGCACCCACATCTTCCTGACCATCCGACTGTGTGTTCCGCAACGCAAACTGCTGACGGGCATCCGCCTTTCGGTGCAGAAGGACAAGGATGCGCCGGGCGATGTCAGCCAGTTCGGAGCCTTGGCTACTGCTCTTGCTGCCACCATCGGAACGGGCAACATCGTGGGCGTTGCTACGGCTGTGGCACTGGGCGGGCCGGGTGCTGTGCTGTGGTGCTGGCTCACGGGCATCTTCGGCATGTCCACGAAGTATACCGAGGGGCTTCTGGCTGTCAAATATCGTGTGCGTGATGCCAACGGACGCACCTACGGCGGACCGATGTATGCCCTGGAGCGTGGATTAGGCATGAAGTGGATGGCCATGCTCTTTGCCATTTTCACGGCATTGGCCTCCTTCGGCATCGGTTGCATGGTGCAGGCCAACAGCATAGCCCTACTGGTCAACGAGACGTTCGGCATCTCCACCTCATTTGTCGGGCTGCTTGTCTGCATGCTGACGGCTGCCGTCATTTTGGGCGGTGTGAAAGCCATCGCCCGCGTCTGCATGGTGTTGGTTCCCTTCATGGCCTTGCTCTATGTGCTGGGATGCCTCTTCATTCTTTATGTCAATGGTTCCTACGTATGGCCTGCCATCCAACTGATTGTACAATCGGCCTTCAACCCCTCTGCGGCTGGAGGCGGATTTGCCGGAGCCACCGTCATGATGGCTGCCCGATACGGCATCGCCCGTGGCCTCTTCTCGAACGAGAGCGGCATGGGGTCGGCCCCCATCGTGGCTGCTGCCGCACAGACACGCAATCCCGTGCGCCAGGCACTGGTATCGAGTACGGGTACGTTCTGGGACACCGTTATCATTTGTGCCCTGACGGGACTGGTACTGGTTTCCAGCATTCTGGCCTACCCCGACATCTCGTATGCCGACGGTGCCGCCCTCACGAAGGTGGCCTTCTCGAAGATTCCTTATATTGGTGCCCCGTTGCTCACCTTCGGTATCCTGACGTTCGCCTTCAGCACCATTCTGGGGTGGAGCTACTATGGCGAGAGTGCGGTCAACTACATAGAAGTGAGAGGCGAGAAGGAGCAAGGGGCAAGAGGAAGTTCACGCTTCTATCGCATTCTCTACATCGTTGCTCTTTTCTTCGGCAGCATCATCAACCTCGACATCATCTGGAACATTGCCGACAGCATGAATGCGCTGATGGCCATTCCCAACCTTGTGGCCCTGCTTCTGCTAAGCAAAGTGGCGGCCCAGGAGACTAAGAAGTATCTCTGGGCCGACCGCTTGGATGAGGATATGGAGGATGAGGAGACCCCCTCCCACCCTCTCCCTTAAAGGGCGAGGAGTTTTCCCTCCTTCAAGGGAGGGTTAGGATGAATCATTTTACTTTATCAGGTTCTTACCCGTCATGTCTGCCGGTTGTTCCAGACCCATGATGTGCAAGATGCTGGGAGCCACGTCGGCCAGTACACCGTCGATGACACTTGCGGCCTTGTTCTCCGTGATGTAGATGAAGGGAACGGGGTTCAGCGAGTGAGCCGTATTGGCGGTTCCATCGGGATTTATTGCATTGTCGGCGTTACCGTGGTCGGCAATGATGATGGTCTCGTAGTCCGTAGCCAGGGCAGCCTCAACCACCTCGCCTACACACTGGTCGACAGCCTTCACGGCCTTCTCGATGGCCTCGTAAATGCCCGTATGGCCCACCATGTCGCCGTTGGCGAAGTTCACCACGATGAAGTCGTACTTGTTCTCGCGAATGGCAGCCACCAGCTTGTCCTTCACCTCAAAGGCCGACATTTCGGGCTTCAGGTCGTAGGTCTGCACCTTGGGGCTGGCCACCAGTATGCGGTCTTCACCTTCGTAGGGGGTCTCGCGTCCGCCGTTGAAGAAGAAGGTCACGTGAGCGTACTTCTCCGTCTCGGCCGTATGCAACTGCCTCAGTCCCTTCGAGGCCAGGTACTCGCCCAGCGTGTTTGTGACGTTCTCCTTCGGGAACAGGATGTGCACGCCCTTGAACGATGCATCGTAGGGCGTCATGCAGTAGTATTGCAGACCGGGGATGGTCTTCATGCCCTGCTCGGGCATATCCTGTTGCGTCAGGACGATGGTGAGTTCCTTTGCACGGTCGTTGCGGTAGTTGAAGAAGATGACCACATCGCCCTCCTTGATGGTACCGTCGACGGTGGTATTGTTGATAGGCTTGATGAACTCGTCGGTCACGCCCTCGTCGTACGATTCCTGCATGGCCTCCACCATATCCGTAGCCTGCTTGCCCTCGCCCTTCACGAGCAGGTCGTAGGCCACCTTTACACGGTCCCAGCGCTTGTCGCGATCCATCGCATAGAAGCGACCGACGATGCTGGCGATGCAAGCCTGACGGCCCTTCAGATGGTCGGTGAGCTGCTGGATGAAGGTGATGCCGCTGCGCGGGTCGGTGTCGCGACCGTCCATGAAACAGTGGACGTAGGTCTCCTTGATGCCGTACTTCTCCGAGATGTCCGTGAGCGTGAACAGGTGTTCCAGCGACGAGTGTACGCCGCCGTTCGAGGTCAGACCCATCATGTGCACTGCCTTGCCATTAGCCTTGGCGTACTCGTAGGCGCTGACGATTTCGGGGTTCTTCATGATGGAACCGTCCTTGCAGGCACGGTTAATTTTCACCAAGTCCTGGTACACGATGCGTCCGGCACCGATGTTCAGGTGTCCCACCTCCGAGTTGCCCATCTGTCCGTCGGGCAGACCCACGTTCTCGCCGCTGGCCAGCAACTGGCTGTGCGGGTACTTCGCTGTAATTTTGTCCAGATTGGGTGTCGGCGTCTGATAGATGACGTCGCCCTTACCCTTGTTACCGATACCCCATCCGTCGAGTATCATTAAAAGTGCTTTCTTTGCCATAACTTTATTTTTTATTTTAACATTATTATATATGCGTACGTGCGAATTGCGAAGGCAAAGGTACAAATTTTTACACACATTCGGAAAGCATTTTCCACATTTTTATAACCCTTCCTTACAATGTCGCAACGACAACTCCGTACTTCGGTCGGTGAACGGACGTACATCGTCGATGAATACCCGTTCGTCGACGGCGGATGTTCGTCCATCGACGATGTACGGAGTTTGTCTCGCGAGGCTGTGGATTATCTGTCCTCGGAGTAGCAATTTCCTGTCAGGGGCTGCCCGCTTTGTGTCATGCCTTCGGCCGAAAGTTGCAGGCGGGTGGTCTGACTGTTGTTAAAGAAGCGAATGGTGGCCCTTCCCTCGGCATCGAGCTCCACGTCGGGGTTCCAATAGAGTGTTCGGCGATAGTCGGTGGGCTCGGTCGGGCGCTGTTTGGAATAGTCGGGCTGGTAGAAGTCCTCGCAGACGGCAAAGCCCGTGAGAACCATGCGGCGGTCGCGCCAGGTCATACGCTGTCCGCCGTCGGCGAAACTGCGCAGGTCCACAGTCACCGTCGGCTGGTTGGACTGCCGGTAGCGCGGGTCGCCCTCGCGGCGCGGAGCATAGTCGGTGTAGACGTAAACCATATCCAGTCGGGGCAGGTGGTCGAACCGGCCCTTGAATTCGATGGACTTCAAGGGCGCATTATTTATTCCGTCGATGAGGCGACGGACGCGCACGTCGTTTTCCAGTTGTTTAGAGTCAAGCTCGGCCTCGTTGAAGAGCGTGACGTTCGAGGCGACGAGTTCCGAGTTGATGCGTGTCTCCACAGTATAGGCCTGCTCCATGCCCATGTCGCCCACAAAGGTGCGCGCCACGTCGCCTACAAAGCGCCTGGCCCCAGTATAGTAACCCGGACAGAGACCGGCATCGATGGTCTGATTGAAGGCCTCGTAGGCATCAAGCACGAAAGCCGGCTTCGTGGCATCGAACTTTCGCATCATGGTGCGCTTCGTCTTGACCGTGACCTCGTTCATGACGACAATGTCATCATCCATGGGACGCAATTTCCCGAGACTCCGCATCTGGGGCACGGCCGTATGGTAGAATGTGTAGGGCTTAACGAAGCGCGGATAGGGCTGACTGAGGCGAACGTAAAACTCAGGATAGTTCAGCTGTCCCTTGCTGTCCTCGTTCACCTCCACCCAAGTGTGGCGCTGTCCAGGCTTCCATTTCGTCGTGTCGGAGGCGGCAAGGGAGAAATGGCACGCCTGATAGAATCTCGGTGCCTCTATCTTGAACCGCCCCTGACCGAAGGTCTCCATGTCGCCGTCCACGAGGCCGTTCTTCACCCCAGGCTGGATGAACTCGGCATGAAGTAGCACCTCGTGGTTCAAACTTTTTACATCCCGGCTGGTGGTGCGACGATCCAGGGTAGAGGCGTTCATCACCTGCGGCCGGCCCCATAAACTCATCAAGGCGCGCATACCGTTATAATCGTTATTGGCAACAGAACTAATGAGGCTATATAAACGCACCACATTGAGTTCATCCAAAGATATAGCATCCACCTGGTGAATACGGTCAACTAGGGGAACCGGGGGATCTTCTCTGTCGCAGGACTCGATGAAATTCTGTATAAAAGCCGCACGCGAGACCAAGTCCTCCTGTTCCTCAGCCTGATAGGGCATGACCTGTCCCGTCAGCACTTCTGTCCGTTCGTAGGGTTGCGTGAGCGCGAAAGCTCCGGGCGTGGCCATCTGATGCCAGTCATAGCGTCGCCAGCCCTGCACCATCAACAACAGGTCCAGCGCCCGACGATGCTCCTCGTCGTCGGCCTCAAAGAAGTAGGCGGGGTGCTCCACGAAGCCCCGTATCTGGCTCGCCAGGAGCATCTCCGTCAGTATGTTACCCGAATCGAAGGTATAGTCGGAGTGGGCAGCATCACGGACAGCAAGACTAAGAGCCCCTGTCCCCTCTCCTTGGGAGAGGGCTAAGGTGAGGCTGACCTCCTCATACGGCTGATACTTGCTCTTGAGGCCCGTGAAGGTGATGTTCTGTGGTTGGAAACCAGGCTGACGAACGAAGACCAAACGGTCGGCATAGATGCGTCCCTCGGCATTGAAGACCGTGAGCTGGATGACGCCCGTGGGCAGCTTCTCCATCGGTATCAGGACGCTGTTGGACGAAAGTATCTGGAAGTCCTTCTGCACACCGTGGCACGAGACTGTCAGTCCCAACTGCTCATTGGCGGCTGTTCCATGTGGGTGTAATATAAGATGTATGCCATCCTGCTCCACAGTCGCCTGCAGGGCTACACCGTCCTCGACGGCCTTCGGCAAACTGACCTCCTGGCTACCTCCCTCCCACTCAAAGGTACATTTGTCGGCCATTTCATCGAGAATAAAGCTACCGCGCCCACGACTCTGAGTTTCCGCCTTCAGGATTCCCTTCCCTTGGGGGAGGGTTAGGGAGAGGCTTCCCGTCAGGTGTTGCCCTTCCTCGTCGTTGGCCTCAAAGGCAATGCGGTTGGGCACCCCACTGACCAGGTTGCCGCCCTCGGGATAAAACGTGACAACAGCCCGAGGCTTCCGTTCCTCCTGAGCCACAAGGCGCTGCATGGGGCGCAGTGTCATCTCCTGGGCATAGTCGCCAGCCTCCTTGGGCTTATCGTAGACGGGGAACACACGACTGTACAATTTTTCGTAGTCCCGATAGTAGTCCTTCGCCAATTCCGGCGAGAAGAACCACTTCTCGGCCTGCTGCGTATGCGCATGCTCCGTCTGTCCCCAGTTCAGTTGCCAGCGAGTGTAGGCCCTCAGCTCATAGTAGCCGCCGTAGAGGGTGTCGGGCAGGACAAACGAGCCTCGACCTTGACCGGCCTTCATCTCCACCTTCTGCCGCTCCACCAAGTAGCCGTCGTGGTTCAGCAACTCCACATACAACAAACGGCTCAACGACGAAGGTTTACCGTCGGAGAGCCGCATATAGGCCTTGAAGTAAAGGGTGTCGCCCAGATAATAAGACGTATTGTCCATGTGCAGAAACACCTCTTCCTGAGGCAAATTCTCGCCGAAGAGTTTCAGACGCTCGGCCCATCCATCGAGTGTGGTGGGGAGCTCCTGTGCCACGGAGAGCAAAGGGAAGAAGAGAAGAAAAAAAAGTAATCGCTTCATCTTTAACAACATTTTATCCGGCAAAGTTACAATTTTGTGACGAAATATCCTTATCTTTGCTGTCATAAACTAATATAATTTCTATGAAAAAATTGTTTTTAACCCTGATTGCGGCTGCCTGCTCGTGGGTGGGAATGGCCGCAGAGCCATTCAAAAGTAACATCGTAGCCCAGGAGGGAGCCTGGTGCTGGTTTGCCGACCCGCGCGCGCTGCACTACGAAAACGAGGCAGGAACCATCAATGCCACCTACATCGGCTACATCGATGTGCATGGCAACGTCAAGGCCACGCAGTACGACTGGCTATCGGGACGCAAGACCGACGTGCTCATCCGCTCCTATTTCCAACCCGACGACCACAACAACCCGACGTTCATCGTCCTGCCCGACGAACGTGTAATGATATTCTACACACGCCACACGGACGAAAAAAAGATTTGGTACCGCATCAGCCAGAAGCCAGGCGACATCACCGCACTGGGCGAGGAGAAATATCTGGCAACGGACAACAACACCACCTACCCCTCGCCCTTCATCCTCTCGGACGACCCCACGCACATCTACCTCTGCTGGCGCGGCATAGGCTGGCACCCCACCCTGGCCCGCCTGACCATGCCCGACGACGACGATAACTGCAAGTTCGACTTCGGACCGAAGCAGATTGTGCAGTCCACCGGGGCACGCCCATACGCCAAGTACCAGTCAAACGGCAAGGACAAGATTTACCTGAGCTACACCACCGGTCACCCCGACAACGAAATGCCCGACTGGCTCTACTTCAACGTCATCGACATCAACAAGGGCAACGGCCCCATCCTGCGCGACCTCGCCGGCAATCAACTGAATGTCATCAACGACGGCGTCTTCAACGTCAGCAAGACCGACTCCTACGCTTCCTCCTACCCCAAGACCATCGTCGACAACTCCTCGAACATCCGTAATTGGGTGTGGCAGATAGCCCTGGACAAGGATGGACATCCCGTCATTGCCTATCCGCACATCGACAATGCCAAGACAAGCCACGTCTACTGGTATGCCCGCTGGACGGGCAGCGAGTGGCGTCGCACCTGGGTGCAGTATGCCGGCCATGCCTTCCACCAGAACTGGAACCAGACCGAACGCTGCTACTCGGGCGGCATGAGCCTCGACCCCGACAATATCAACGATATGTATCTCTCCATTCCCACCAAGGACGGGAAGTACGACAAGGACGGCGTGTATGAGATATGGAAGTACAACATCGACGACGAAGGCAAGGTGGCCGGCTCGAAGCAGATAACCTCGGATTCACCGAAGAATAACGCCCGTCCATTTGTCATCCCGGGGTCGAAGAACACGAAACTACGACTTGGCTGGATGCAGGGCGACTATTACTATTGGATGGTGAACAAAAACTACCCCAAGGGCTACCCCACCGGTATCTTCTGCGATTATGAGTGGGAGGAACCGCTGACCTTGGAGGATTTGGAAGCCAAGCAGACCGACGGCATCAGCTTTGGTCTAGGCAAAACCTTGGTGATGGGATTCATCCTGAATCAAGACAAGTACGAGGGCACCCTGTTCCGCCTGTCCAATGGACTGCAATATCGCATCAATGCCAGCACAAAACGCCCCTACGTGGTCTTCGGTAAGCAATACACCAGCCAGAACGCCCTCTACACAAGCGACGACTGGGCTAACGGAAGCACGGGCACCAGCGGTGACAATCACCCCACTAAACTGAAGAAATTGAAACTTGTCCTGACCTACGACGGCCATCGGCTCACCATCTACCGTAATGGACTTGTAGATCAGGTCGCAGAGATTGAGGACATGCAGGAAGGCGACCTTGTCCTATCGTATCTGCAGGACGAAACCCTCTATCATACCTGCACCACCGCATATACCTATCAAGGCGTGGCCTCTCCGATGACCGTGCAAGTGCTGACCGATAACCTGAGGGTTTCAGACCCGAATCTGCCCTCGGAACTGACGAACGGCAACTTCGAGGGCAACTATTCCGTTCAGCAAGGCAGCGGAGTCTCCAGCGACCGCGCCATCTACGTCCCCCAGGGCTGGACCGTGGAGCGCACAGATGGCAACGAGAACGATATTACGGCCCTGAAGACAGGCGACCTCTACTTCGACAGATTCTTCGGCTCCCTGGCCAAGCCCTCAAGCAACGGCCAGCAGACCTACTGGATTCGGCAGAACTGGGGCACTCCCACACTGACCCTCTCCCAGGAAACGCTCCTTCCAAAGGGAGACTACACCCTCGACTGTGACCTATGGAAAAGCGGACTGGGTGGCGACGCCTTTGTGTCAGCCATCACCGAGGAAGGAGCCACCGTTCAGTCGCCCTCGCTTGAGAATAAGGAAGCGTGGCAGCACGTGACCCTGCAGTTCCAGAGCGACGGCCTGGCCAGCACCACAATCCGGCTCACGGCCATGCACAACTACAACAACTCGGAGAAGATTATCGGCTTCGACAACGTGGCTCTGCACCGAAAAGGCGATGTCAATGGTGACAAGAAAGTCAACATTGCTGATGTCACGGCACTGGTAAACGTCATTTTGGGAAGAAGCGGTGAGGGGTACGACTCCAACTGGGCCGACATAAATGGCGATAGCAAAATAACCATTGCCGATGTCACGATGCTGGTGAACATCATCTTAGATAAATAACGCAAAGACTTGAAACGTATTATTCTATTTCTGTTTGTGGTATTTCTTTGGCTGGGCAAGACTTCAGCCTTGGGGACAACGGATGTTACTTTTCCCGACACCGTCAAGTATTCCTCACAGGTACTGGATGCCGAGACAGGAGAACCGCTGGCCATGGTGGGAGTATACGTTTCGAACGATAACACAACGCTGACGAACTTCGACGGCGAGTTCCGCATCAGGGCCAAAGCCGATGACGTAATCCGGCTAACCTGCGTGGGTCGTAAAACACTTTATTTTCGTGCAGACAGACTGCCCCAGACTATTCGCATGGCCATGTTGGAGAGTACGCTGTCCGAGGTGACGGTTCGGTCGTTCGAGGGCATTATGCTACAAATCTCGCGACAGATGGAGAAAGCCTTCAAGCGACGGAAGAAGCGGTCGGCACAATACTTCTACCGCCAAACCTCCGTCATTGCCCAGCAACAGGACATCGTGGAGGCCTTCATTAATGCGCGTTCGGCCGTGAACCTACGCCAGATGGCGTTTCTGAGCGGCCGGCATGGCAAACTGACGCAGCAGCAATGGGAGAATCCCGTCATCAAGCGTTTCATGAACCTCCACCACGTGTTGGAACTGGGGCCGATGACCCTTGAAGCTCCCTTCTGGAACTACCTCATCACCCCACTGATACAACAGCAAAGCTATCTCATTCGGAGCAACCAGAAAGCCTATGACCGTGGCAACATCGCCTTTTACCAGAAAGTTTACTACATCCAAGTCCATGAAATCAACGAAGACGACCAACAGCTCTACCGCATCGAACTGCAACGGCGCGAGGGCAGCAACATCAAACTGCCACTGATGACGGGCACTCTCTATGTAGACCGTCCCACGCTGCGCGTACTGTCGTTCGACGGACAGGTAGAGAACGTATCCATCGTCTTACAGCACAGTCAGTTGGAGAGTGCCTTGAACTTCCCCGTCAGCCTGGGTTTCCACATCGACTACCGCTACGACCACGGCTACCCTGAGGTGGCCGACTTGTCGATGCAGGTGGAGGTGGATCATCTGATGACCCGAACCCTGCTTTTTAACGTAGACGGACAGGCACTGATAAAACCAAAGAAGGTGGGAGCCAAAGTTCAGGAGAATATGCTGACGAGCATTCGCGAAGCAGGCTACGATAGTATCTTTTGGGCCAACACAGAGGTCGTCAAGCGTACGGCCGAGGAGGACAAGATAGCCAACGGCACACTGGACCGCGAACAGGCCATCCGCGATTCCATTCAGGCCGCCTACGAGGCCTTGTCGCCACTGGAACGACTGGCCGACCGGCTGAAACGCTTCGGACAGGCCATACCGCAGGAGAAGGTGTACGTGCAGATGGACAATACCTGCTACTTCCTGAGCGACACCATCTGGTTTGCCGCCTACACGCGTCGGACGGACACCGACCGCCCCAGCCGACTGAGCCGCGTGCTGTATGTGGAACTGCTGAACCACGACGGATTCCTGGTGGAACGCAAACTCGTGGAGATACAGAACGGACGGGGTAGTGGCTATTTCGCCCTGCCCGACACGCTCTATTCGGGTTTCTTCGAACTGCGGGCCTACACCCGCTGGCAACTGAACTGGGGGCAGATCGTGCACCCGCACATTGCAGACAGCGAGAACCAGTTCTATAATAAGGAGATGGCCCGCGACTACTTCCGCGACTACGACAAACTGTACAGCCGCGTGTTCCCTGTCTATGACAAACCGCGCGAGGCAGGCGAATTTGTGCGCGACATGACCTTGCGACCCTTGCGACGACTGTTCAAGAAGGAGGCCACACCGCCTGCGCTGACTCTTTCCCTGTTTCCCGAAGGCGGTGACCTGGTCAGCGGTGTACCTTGTCGCGTTGCCTTTGAAGCAGCCCTGCAGGACGGAGAAATACGCGAGGGCGAACTGTGCCTGATCTGTGACAGACAGACCATCACCAAAGCCCGAACAGAACACCGCGGACGCGGAACGTTCACGTTTACACCCGAGGCTGGCAAATCATACGAGGCAGTATTCACCGCAGCAGCAGACAGTGCCGTAGTCCGACAGACGTTGAAGGACATTCAACAGGGCGGCGTTGCCCTGCAAGTTGAGCGCAAAGGCGACGAATGGTTCTTCAGCATCCAGGCTCAGGGTACGCCCGACAACCTACGGCTGGGCATGACCATCATGCACGAAGGGGTGACATCGCACTTCGTACAAATTAAAAATGAAACATCCTTGAATGAAGCAAGCGGAAAAGTCGAGCGAAACATTAAAAACGAAGAGTTACCGGCAGGAGTCAATCAGGTGACCATCTTCGACGAGGAGGGCCGCGTGTGGGCCGACCGCCTGTTCTTCGTCACCCGTCCCGAGCTGTCGAAGCCCACACTTAACGTCACTGGCCTGAAGGAGCAATATGAGCCGTACGAGGAGGTAACACTTAGTCTACAGTGCTCCGCGACCCAGTCGCCGAGCCTAAGTCTTTCCGTCCGCGATGTCAACCGTCAAGACCACACCTTCGACTCGGGCAATATCATGACAGAAATGCTGCTGTCCAGTGAAATCAAAGGTTTTGTGCCACAGCCGGGATACTTCTTCGAGGCAGACGATGCCGAGCACCGACGTGCGCTCGACCTGCTCATGCTCACCCAGGGCTGGCGCCGTTTCCGCTGGCAGGATATGGCCATCAAGGGCGCATGGGACATCACCTACCCCTCGGAGCACACCCAGATAGTGACGGGCAGCGTGAACGAATACTACGTCAACGACCCCTTTGAGGACGAGAGCGAGGAAGAGGCTCTAGACTTCCAAGCCTTCCAGCAGGACCCCATGAAGAAGCGTGACTCTCAGAGTTTCAGTGCGGCTGGCAGTAGCAACGCCGTCGGGCAAAAGGAGTTTGACGCCATCGTAGCGGCTGGCAAGAGTTTCAGCACGCCCTCGCACATTGAAAAGAAGAGCACACCGAAATACCAGGACATGGGAGCGCTGAAACGTGAGGTTACCATACACGCCGAATTCGTCCGCCCCGAAGGTGGAAGGGTGGTCGAAGGCGAGACCATGACCGAGCAGGGAAGGTTCAAGATAGATCTGCCCCGATTCTATGGCGACTGCGTATTCTTCCTCACCGCTGCCGACACCAGCAAGTGGGGCAAGAAGCATCCGCTATGGACAAAGAAGTACAAGCAGCACGAATGGATAAAGATGGAGGACGACGAATACGAGCGCATCCACGAAGATGCCGAGTTCTACGTCCGCCTGAACTTCCCCTATCCCCGATGGGTGAAGCCCTACACCTACTACCAGACTCACCAAGCCGCCTTGCGCAACGGGGGCACAGAATCGCGTCTGCTAACCGACGGCACGCAACTGCTGAACGAAGTTACCGTCCGTGCCCGTCGCAACCGGCTGCGCGCCATCGACTTCCACAAACCCGTATATGTCGTCGATGCCTACGAGGCCGGCAATGCCGCCATGGATGCCGGACTCATCACCAAGTTGCACCAGGGCGAATTTTCCCCCGACGGAAGCTGGGGAATGGGCAATACCCACGAAATAGCCTATGCCGCCATCACCAATTACATCGGTGACATGAACCTGAACCGACGTTTCGACACGAGCCTCTACTACGACAGCATCAAGGCCGAAGCCCACTATCCCAATCAGTCCCCCGCCCACTCCTACTGGTCCAACGAAATGATTGCCCCGGTCGATCGACGCCAATACAGCCGACTGGAGTACATCGACAAGATATATCTCTATAGCGACTACTCGCCGCGCCGCGAGGGCGACGAGCGGTTTGAGAACTCCAACCAACCCAGCGTGGAAGTCTCGCTGCACCGCTACCCCGACAAGTCGCGCCGCGTCACCTACCGCGACCGCCGCTACATCCTACACGGATTCGCCTATCAGGAAGACTTCTACCACCCCGACTACTCCAAGCAACGACCCAAACAGCCCACCGACAACCGCCGCACGCTCTACTGGAATCCTGAACTGCAACTGGACAAGAACGGCAAGGCCACCATCCGCTTCTGGAACAACAGCCGGCAGACAACCCTGGAAGTGGAAGTACAAGGACAAAGCAACGACGGAACGCTACTTTTCAAATAAAGTATGACCCGTAAGGGCTGCAAATGGTGCGAACTGGGCTGCGCGTTGTTCCATCGACATACGCGGGTGACGCTTCGATGTGGGATGCTCCAGGTTTATGATATCTTCGTATTTCATGCCTTGTGTCCTCCTATCTGTTGATTCCGCTCGCGAGCGGTGGCTCCCTCTGCAAAGTTCAGTCCGCGCAGCACGGCATTCTTCCCAAACTTCTTCCGGATATTGAGCCGAGCCTCCTGCAGACGGCGTTCCTTGGCCAGGGTTGCCTCGCGCTGCTGCTGTTCGCGCGCCTGGGCTTCGTAATCCGTAAAAAGGTCGAGTTGAGCTTCCGACGGTCGAGGCTGCACGGTATCTTCGGCCACGACATGATTGGCCGTCAAGTTAAGCCGTCGGACAAACAAGAGTGGGTTGACGATGCGGTCGAACAGCTCCACAACAGCCTCCGTGATGAGTTGCACCGAAGACGTGGGCTCCACCAAACTGGTTGAACCATGGGCATGTTTGGGAACCTGCCGGCCATAGTGGTCAACGACTATTTCGCCCTTGTACTGGGCACGGAGGTCGGGGCGCGACAGATTCACCACATCGTAGCCGACGGTCAGCACCAGCTGGTCACAAACGAGGCGGGACTCAACCAGCTGCAACGCCAGGTTGTCGACCATCTCCTGTGCCACCACACGCGCTTTCTGCATGGTGTAGGGTTCGGTGAGCACCTGACCATGACTGAAAGAATTGCTCTCGGGCCGGTAGCCTTTGATGGCCTGCATCGTGCAAGGTTCCCACCCCCAGGCATGATCGATGAGCAACTCAGCATTCACCCCAAAGAGACGATACAGAAGTTCCTCGTTCTGGAGCGACAGACGCGCCAGTTTGCCCATCGTATCCACACCGTATATCCCCAGTTTATGGGCAATACCGCGACCCACGCGCCAAAACTTGGTCAGTGGCCGATAGTCCCACAACTGTCTGCGATACGACATTTCATCGAGTTCTGCTATGCGCACTCCGTCTCGGTCGGGTTCCGCCCGCTTGGCCATGATGTCCATGGCCACCTTACAGAGGTAGAGGTTGGTGCCAATGCCCACCGTCGCCGTGATGCCTGTCTGCGCCAATACCTCCTGCACCATACGCCTGGCCAGTTCACGGGCCGACATCTTGTACATAGAAAGGTAATTGGTGATGTCCATCATCACCTCGTCAACGGAATAGACATGAATATCCTCGGCCGATATGAATTGCAGATAAATGTTGGAGATACGTGTGCTGTACTGCATGTATAGGGCCATGCGTGGCGGAGCTATGATGAAGTCGACCCCACGGGCCTGCTGCCGTACCTCGAACAGACGAGGACGACCCGATATGCCCAAGGCCTTCAACGCAGGAGAGACAGCCAGGCAGATGGTCTTGTCGGTGCGCGACTCGTCGGCCACCACCAGACGAGCGCGGAGTGGGTTGAGACCGCGCTCCACACACTCCACTGAAGCGTAGAACGACTTCAGGTCGATAGCAATATAAAAACGTTGTTGTGCCACTTAGTCGAGATGGAACAACTCGGTCAGAGGGATGGTAACGGGCGAATTGTCGGGGTTCACCTCCATGATGTCAGCCATCATGTCCCACCAACGTTGCGTGATGGGGTCCACGTTCTCCGTATCCTGTGAGCTGCCCTCCTTCGAGCATTCCTGATAGGCAAACAGGATATTGGTGTCGCGGTCCCAGTAGATGCTGTAGTTGCCCACGCCCTGGTCCTTAATCATTTGTTTCAGTTCAGGCCAGATGGCCGCATGCCGCCTCTCATACTCTTCCTCGAAGCCCGGCTTCAGGAACATCTTAAATGCAAATCGTTTCATTTCGGTAATCCAAAAGCTTTAGTCATTTCTGCCATCTGTTCGTCGCTCATGCCCTCAGGCTCATGTCCCATGGCACGGCTTTGAATGTAGATGAGGGCACTCTTGTTGAGGACGTCGATTTGGTCAAAAGCGGCCATTACATCGACATCTACGGCAAATACGCCGTGCTTCTCCCACATCACTACGTCGTAGTCGTCGTCGATGGCACGGATGGTGGCCTCAGCCAGTTCGTTGCTACTGGGGAGCATGTAGGGCACCATGCCCAGACCACGCGGACAGAAAGCCTTCGTTTCGGGAATCATGGACCAGAGCATCCGGGTGGCAACATCCTTCTGCATCCACTTCTGGCTGTGGGTCAGCGCGACGAGTTCGATGGGATGGGTGTGAACCGAGGCGCGATAGGGCGATCCCTTGGCCAGAAGATAGTTGTGAACGGCCAGATGACTGGGCAGTTCCGAGGTGGGACGAACAGGATTGTCGGCAATCATCTCGTACGAGGCGCAGTCGTCGAGGATGCGGATGATGCTTCCGTTTTCCATAGGACGGCGAGCAAGGTCACGCATACGCATGTTTGTACCTTTACAATAGAAATAGCAGCCCTTCAGGTGGGGCAGTGTCAGTCCGATAGGGGTAACAGGACCAATGGCGGGCATCTGGCGGATCTCGTCATCAACCAGTTCTGTAACGTTCACGGTGATATTGCCACCATTGCGCTCGGCCCAACCTTTTTGCCACAGGTATCCAGCCACTTCTGCCACCTTCTCTACTTCAGCCCTTAGTGCGGGGCGACCTTCTAAAACACTTTTCATTTTTCTATATTTCGTTATTACGTTATTTCGATATTACATTTCTCCGTAGCGTTCGCGGGTAATCTGCTCCAACGACTTACCTTGCGTATTGGGGGCTCCGATGACACCGACCACAAGTGAGATGAGCAACAGGGCTATCATGCACCAGGCAGCCAAGGTGAAGCCTTCGCCGTTCTCGCCATAGATGAGGGTGAATACAATGCCCCACACGGCCGACAGACCACGCACAACGAAGAACATCAGTCCCTGGGCTCCGGCACGGAACTTGGCAGGGAACAATTCGCTGCCCCACAGGGCATAGAAGATCTGCACCGACAGTCCGCCATTGATGCCCCACAGAATGGAAAATGCCCAGAGGCTGCCCATACCATTCACACCAACGATGATGACGGCCCATGTGGCCAGTGCGGCCAGGAGTCCCAGCACGTAGAAGAGTTTGTGGGGCCACTTGTCAATCAGGAACGAGAGCACGAAAGTCACGCCTACTACAAAGGCCCATCCGGCACAAGCAAGCATGTTGGCATACTCGTTGCTGACACCACCCGCCGTCTCATAGATATGAGGCTGGAAGAAGCCCATCACAGAAGCCACAAGATTCCAAGTCAGGTAGATGGTTGCCAGGAACAAAGCCGTCTTGACAGCGATGCGGTTTTGGAACAACACCTTGATATTGTCCATGACACCAGGTTTCTCTTGCTCCTTGCTCCCAGTTTCTTGGCCTTTTGTGAACTCAGCGCTCTCCTGCAATCCACGCTGCAGGTTCCAAGCAACGAAGGCCACTACGAAAAGGGAGAAGAAGACGACACGCGAACTGAAGACATTCAAGGCTTCGTCCGACAGATTATTTCCACCGATGAAATGGGCCAGACTCTCCACCCAGCTAAACAGATATCCGCCTGGGGCAAAAAGCATTCCCAAGAACAGAATGAGCATAGGGCCGAAGCCCCAAGACATCTGCGAAATGCAGATGTTACGCCCACGGTTGTTCACCTCGGAGCTCTCACTGATGTACGTCCATGAGGCCGGAACACCAACGCCCACGGAAATACCCGTGACGAGGAAACCGGCCAGGAGCATTGGAAAATTCACCGACAGCATCACCAGCAGTACGCCCGTCATATAGACCAGCAGATTGTAGGTAAAGATGAACTTGCGACCATACTTGTCGGCCAGGAAACCACCGATGATGGCACCCAACGCTGCTCCCAGACAGTTGGCACTGATGAAGTTGAGCCAACCCAGGTGCACCTCCGACAGTCCCAAATAGTTCTGCCACAGGGTAAGTCCACTGGCACCGGCCACGATGGCACCGGCGTCCAGATAATTGGTCAGAGACACCGCAATAGTGCTCTTCAGACTTCCATTATTAGCCATTTTCGTTATTTATTGCGTTATACCGTTATTTTTAAGTCCCGGGATTAGCGGCAAACCACGTCACACTCGATGTTGAAGATTTTTGCAACCTTCAGGATGGTGTCGATGTGGCGCCCCACGGCGGCTGCCATGTGGTGCGTGGGACCAGCCTCGCTCCATTTGTTGACAAACTCGCGACACGAGAGGGAGAATTTCGTGCGCATGTTGGTGTCGCCAAACATGAAGATGGGGCCTTCCTCGTTCACACCTTCGGCAACGACGAACTTGAATACACCGTTCTTGTCCTGTGTAATGGCCAGGTAGGTGACAGGACCCGTAGGCGGATAAAACTGCGTCAGGTAGCCACCGCCGCTCTTCCCGTGGAACACCGGCACAATCTTCATCGTGGGCTTATGGGCCTGCGAGATATCGAAGTCGCCCGAACCTGAGTGTCCGATGATGCAAATGTCCTTTGGGAAATCGATGCTGTACATCTCTGCCAACGTTCCCGTTCCACTGATTGTCTTCAGTATGCTCATGGCCATCGCTACCTTCATGTCACCCTCTACAGCACAAGCGGTATGCTGTTTGATGAGCATGGAGAAGGCAGGGATGAGCATGGAATCGAGTTTTCCGGCCACGCCTTGGGCAAAGCCGTCGTAGTGGGAGGCTATCATGCCCAGCTTCTCGTCCTTTACCCACTGTTCGAAGGCCACGACGTACTTGGCCATGTCCCATACTTTTTCGATGGTGCCTCCGCCTTCTATCTCGAAGGTGTCCAAAATGTCCTGGGCCTTGGCACGGATAGCAACTTCGTCGGTGATGTTATCGGCAATGGCCCACATCTTTTCCCAATCGAACTGTTTGGTATAGACAAACATACGGTGGTAGAGGTTCGTCTCGTCGATGTAGAGGTCCATCATGCCAGGATAGGGGCGACCAATCTGAGCAATGTTGGTATCGCGGAAGCGACGGCGCACCTGAGCGGCACGGCACCAATCCTCGATTTCGTGCTGCACTTCAGGGTCTCCGCCTTCTACCACACCGGTGACGACAGCCGAACGTTTGCCGGCACGGTTCAGGTCGGCCACCATCTCGCCTATGGCACCGCAGGCATAGAGCTCGCCCAGCCATGTGGGAATGTCCGTCTTAGCATAGTCGGGAGCCAATTTCTTTTGCACGTTGACTATTACAACAGGCACGTCCAAGTCGCGCACCGCAGGCAACATATTATAAGAGGTACAGTAGGTGAGCATCTGCAGGATGACGAGGTCCACGTCGGCTGCACGGAATTTGTCACCAGCTGCCATCGACTGCTCCTTGGTAGTTACCATACCGCCATCAATAATCTCTATGGTGTCGGGCAATGTCTTTTTGAATGCAGCATACTGAGCCTCGAACTCGGGAACGAGTTGCGGGAACTGGGGAAGATAGGCCTGCAGGGCGATGGAGAACACACCTACACGAGCTTTGGTTTCAACTAATGGTTTGCTCATAATTAATGATATTTTTTTATGATATTACGTTATTTAGAAGTCTGGTGTTTCGTTATTTGGCGATTTTCAGGAAATGCTCGTAGGCTTTGTCCCACTCGGCGGTATGCTGGGGGGCATAGGTCTTTAGTTCCACACTACGGGCTACAATGCCACGCATCTCTGCCAGTGAATCCACACCACCAGCAGCCCTGATCTGTACCAATGTGTTTCCCAAAGCCGTGCCTTCTGCCGGGCCTGCAATCACGGGCAGCCCCGTAGCATCGGCAGTCCATTGCATCAAGTGTACATTCAGACTTCCGCCTCCGATGACATGAAGCCTACGAATGCTGAAATCGGCCATTTCATCAAGTATTTCGATAATCTGTCGATAGCGGAGTGCCAACGAACGGAAGATGCAGCGGACAAAGTCGGCAGGCAGTTGCGGTTCAGCCTGTCCCGTACGGCGACAGAACTGTCGGATGGCCTCCGTCATGCTGTCGGGATGGGCAAAAAGCGGATCGTCGGGCTGAATGACACCGTCGAATTGTGAAGTATGGCACAGGGCATTCAGCTCGTTCACGTCGGCCGGTACATCACGGAACTCCTTACGACAATTCTCAAAGAGCCACAGCCCGCAAATATTCTTCAGGAAGCGCGTGGTGCCGTCCAATCCACCCTCATTCGTGAAGTTATACTCGAAACTCTTATCGTTGATGATGGCATGCCGGCTCTCGATGCCCAACAAGGACCATGTACCACACGACAGATAGGCATAGTCGCCATCCTCGGCCGGCACGGCAGCAACAGCCGAGGCCGTATCGTGGCCGCCCACCGTGACCACAGGCACTGCGCCCAGTCCCGTGGCGGTCTGTATCTGCTCGGTCAGTGTACCAGCCCGATGTCCGGGCTGGACAAGGGGGCCGAACTGCTTGCGCTCCAATCCCAGCACTGCCAACAGTGCCTCGTCAATATCGCCCGTCTTGGGGTTCAGCATCTGACTGGTGCTCAACACCGTATATTCACACACCGCTTTGCCTGTAAGCATATAGGTGAGTGCATCGGGAATGAACAGTATCTTCTCAGCCTCCTTCAAGCCCACACACCCATTGCGATGCAGCGTCTCCAACTGGAACAGAGAGTTGAAGGGCATGAACTGAATACCGGTGCGCTCGTAAAGTTCGCGGGCCGGCATGTGCTGGTGGAAGAAACGTTCCACGGCACCGTCAGTGTGGCTGTCGCGATAGCAATAGGGCAAACCCAGAAGTTGTCCGTCCTGCCCGAAGAAAGCAAAGTCGCATCCCCAGGTATCGATGCCGATGCTGGAGAGCTGGATGTCCTCCTCATGCACCCTACGCAGGGCCGTAAGAACTTCATTATACAGATGAGGCAGGTTCCAGAACAGATGGCCCATGATGGGAATCTGAGGATTCTTGAAGCGTGTAAACTCACGCATGACGACTCGATGGCCATCCCAACTTGACAACACGGTACGTCCACTTGTGGCACCGAGGTCTACGGCGAGAAAGTATTTCATTTGCGAATTATTAAACTATTTTATCTCTTATCACCAAGTTGATAGCAAAGATATAAAAATTTTATGTAACTTTGTACACGTAAAGCGAAAAAAACATGAAAAAGCCAAGTATTGACTGTTTTCTCCCTTACGAGAACGAAAACCAGGCCCAGCAAACACTGAGCCAACTGCGAGAAGACCCCAACGTAGGAAACATCCATCAATTAGTAGAGCCCCCCTTCTGCACTCGCGTGCTGCAGGAAATCGCTGACAAGGCCGAGGCGCGCTATACCCTATTATATACCAAGACGTGGCCTTTGCGATTGGGTTATCAGGCCCTAACCCGTCTGGTGACCATTGCCGACGACAGCGGAGCCGACCTGCTCTATGCCGACCACTACACGCTGCTGCCTGACGGCACGCAGGAACGCCGCCCCCTCATCGACTACCAACTGGGCTCGGTGCGCGACGATTTTGCCATGGGTTCGGTCCTGCTTATCCGTACAGAACGCCTGAAGGCATACTTCCAGCAGGAAATAGTGCACCCCTACAAGTACGCCGGACTCTACGACCTGCGGCTGTTCCTCTCGCTTAACCAGCTTCCGCTGCACATCAGTGAATATCTCTACACGGAAGTAGAGACGGACACCCGATTAAGCGGCCAGAAACAGTTTGACTACGTTGACCCGCGCAATCGCGCCCGCCAGGTGGAAATGGAGCGTGCGGTTACCCGCCATCTGCGCCACATCAACGCATATATGGCAGCTGGTGAATGGGACCAAATCATCCTGGACAAGGAAGAGATGCCCGTCGAGGCCAGCGTCATCATTCCCGTCCGCAATCGCGTCCGAACCATCGAGGACGCCGTCCGCTCGGCTCTCTCGCAGCAGACCAACTTCCCGTTCAACGTCATCGTAATCGACAACCACTCGACAGACGGAACAACAGAGCTGCTTCAGCAACTGGGGAAGGGTGAAGGGATAAGGGGGAAAGGTGAAGGCTTAATTCATCTTATTCCCGAACGCGACGACCTGGGCATCGGCGGATGCTGGAACCTGGCCATTCACGACCCACGTTGCGGGCGCTTTGCCGTACAGCTCGACTCGGACGACCTCTATTCCTCGCCCCAGACGCTGCAACGGATTGTCGATACCTTCTACCAGGAGAATGCGGCCATGGTCATCGGTTCGTACCGGATGTGCAACTTCCAGCTGGAAACCCTGCCGCCGGGGCTTATCGACCACAAGGAATGGACGGAGAACAACGGACGCAACAATGCCCTGCGCATCAATGGCCTGGGAGCACCGCGCGCTTTCTTCACACCCGTCCTGCGCAAGATACAAATCCCCAACACCAGCTATGGCGAGGACTATGCACTGGGACTGATGCTAAGTCGCCGCTACCGCATCGGACGCATCTACGACGAACTGTACCTCTGCCGCCGCTGGGAGGGCAACAGCGATGCTGCCCTAAGCACCGAAGCCGTGAATCGCAACAACCTCTACAAAGACCAGCTGCGCACGTTGGAGATTCGCGCCCGTCAGCAGCTTAATACGCGCTGGAAGCATGAGGTGAACGCCGATGAAATCGAACATTTCCACGCTTCGGAGATTGCCAACTGGGGAGAGGCAGCCGAACGCTACGAGGCCCTGAACCACGTGCAGACACGAACGATAACGATGGATGAAACCGAGCTTACTGTTCAGTGGAATCCGGCCCGCATCGTCAGCACTGGGGCAAGCATCGACCCCAAGACCATCAGCGAACGCCCCTGTTTCTTATGTAACCACAATCGGCCCAAGGAGCAACACTCGTTGCCTACGGAGAGACACTATGAGATATTGCTCAACCCCTTCCCCATCCTGCCCGGCCACCTGACCATACCCACCCGCAGACATCAGCCGCAGGCCATCTTCGCCCATTTCAACACCCTGCGCCATCTGGCATGGAACATGCCTCAGCATATCGTTTTCTATAATGGACCCGAGTGTGGAGCCTCGTGCCCCGACCACTGCCACCTGCAAGCCGGGCACCGCGGTCTGTTGCCTCTGGAAAGGGAATGGAAGCACTACGAGACGCTGTTGGAGAAACTATACCCCATCACCACTCAGCAGGAAGCCGAAGTGGAGGAGGCCGGCAACAAGCGTGGCTGCGGACTTTATCTGCTTCGCGGCTGGGCGTGCCCCGTATTCGTCATCCGCTCCCTGCCCACGGCACCCGACAGCGTACTCTGCCAACGTCTCTACGAGGCACTGCCCATACCCGAGGGGTCAGACGAGCCGCGCATGAACATCATCTCGTGGCATCAGGAATGGGGCAACGGACGCGACGACGAAATCGTCACCCTTGTCTTCCCACGTCGCAAACATCGTCCCAACTGCTACTACGCTCAGGGGGCAGGACAATTGCTTGTCAGCCCTGGAGCACTGGACATGGGCGGACTGATTATCACCCCACGCGAGGAAGACTTCCGGAAGATAACATCCCAACAAGCCATCGACATCCTGCGAGAGGTAACTTTAACCGAGGAAGAACTCGAACCCGTCATAGAGAAGGTGAAGGGGGCCTCCCTAAATCCCCCCATGAAGGGGGACTCAAAGGCCTCTGCACAGCCCCTCCCCATTACGGGGGAAGACAGGAGGGGGGATGAGCCCGAAGTCTCCGTTGGCATCTTGACCACTGAGGTACTGAATTTCCGATTAAATGGGGATTTTCGTGCCAAAGGAGCCGTCATCACGGGCGAACAGGAGGTAACCATCGAGGATGGAGCACTGAAATGGAACGGAAACATCTATCACGACCTGACATTCCGTCCACAAGACGACGACAGCACCTTCAGCCTCCACGGCGTGACCATCGGCCAGCAGTTCCACTGGGAACGGCAGGAGACACAGACCTTCCGGGGCAAGTTGTTGTTGGTGATTGACGAGGGCAAGATTGTAGCCATCAACCAATTGCCCGTCGAGACCTATCTGGCCAGCGTGATTAGCAGCGAGATGAAGGCCACCTGTCCGGTGGAATACCTGAAGGCCAGCGCCATCATCAGCCGTTCGTGGCTACTGGCCCAGATGCAGCGCCGCCAGCAGGGACCACAACAGGCCTTCTTCCAGTTCAAGAAGACTGACACCGAAATCCTGCGCTGGCACGACCAGGAGGATCATACCATCTTTGATGTCTGTGCCGACGACCACTGCCAGCGCTACCAAGGCATCACCCGTCAGGTGAGCCAGCAGGTGGAAGAGGCCGTGGAGGAGACGCGCGGACAAGTGCTGACCTACGACGGGAAGGTCTGCGACGCCCGTTTCAGCAAATGCTGCGGTGGCATGACCAACGACTACGAGAACTGTTGGGAGCAGACACCTCATCCCTATCTGCACGCCGTCAGCGACCCCTATTGCAATACGACGGACAGGCAGTTGCTGAGCACCGTATTGAACGATTACGACCAGGAGACGTCCGACTTCTACCAATGGACTGCCGAATATACCCAGGAGGAGTTGCGCCAGATTGTGACCGAACGCCTGGGGCGCGACCTTGGCCCCATACTCCGACTGGAAGACGTGGAACGCGGGCGCAGCGGCCATCTGGTGCGGCTGAAGATTGTCGGGCGCGACGCTGAGTTCACGATTGGCAAGGAACTGGAGATACGCCGCACGCTGAGCCAGACACACCTGAAGTCCGCGGCCTTCGAGGTTGAGCAGCTGGAGCCCGATGACCAAGGCGTGCCCCAACGTTTCGTACTGCACGGGCGCGGATGGGGACATGGCGTAGGCATGTGCCAGATAGGTGCCGCCGTGATGGCCAACCAGGGCCAGGCATACAGCGACATTCTCCGCCACTACTACGACGGAGCCGAGATAACTAAGGTTTATGATTAGGACTACCTAAGAGTCCTACCAGCCCCAGCACAGCCACGAGCATGGTCTGCAGCGAGTGGACGATGAGCACAAACATGGCTCCGTCGTTGCCATCCACGCCGTAGAGCATGAGCACCGTCTTCACGGCAAAATGCCAGGGACCGGCACCATTGGGTGTGGGTACGATGACGGCGAATGTGCCCACCACGAATGCCACCAGAGCTACCATCGGACCCAGTTGGGCGGTGTACGAGAAGCAGTAGAAGGTGAGATAGAAGTGGAGATAGTACGACACCCATATCCCCAGGCTATACAACCAGAAGAGTCCCTTATCGCGAACCTGGCGGATGCTGAGCAGTCCGTCCACAAGGTCGTGTACGACCTGGCGCGACTTGTCAAACACATGGAAGTAGCGCAGCAGCAGCAAGCCCATGATACCCACCAACAGGGCGCACAACGCCGTCACCAACCATCCGGCCCATGAAAATCCTGCCACCATCGACTCTATGGACATGCCCGTACGCCCCATGAAACGAACAAAAACGGGCACCTGCCACACGACGGTGACCAACGTGAGCAGGAGGATGAGCAGCACGTCAACCACACGCTCCGTGACCACCGTACCCAGGGCGCGACTCATGCGGGTACCCTCGCAGCGGGTCAGATAACCGCAACGGAGCACCTCGCCCACACGCGGCACCACCAGACTGCTGGCATACGACAGAAATATGGCACGCACGCACGAGCGCCGACGGGGCCGCTCGCCCATGGGCTCCAACATCTGCCGCCATCGCAGAGCCCGGAACACCTGTGCCAGCACACCGAAGGGCATCGACAGCAGCATCCACTCCCAGCGCATATCCAGAGCCACGGCATCGCTGACCTCGCGCCACTGGAAACCGCGGTACATCCACCACAGGATGGCCCCACCGAAGAGGATGGGCAGAAGTATGCGCAATATGTGGCTGATGGGTTTCAAAACAAGCATTCAGAGTTAAGAATTGGCGATGTGATGGGTCAATTGGATGAAGTCCCCGACGCTGAGCTGTTCGGGACGGAGGTTGAAAAAGTCATCTTGCAACCAGGCTACCCCGCTGAGGCCGAGTTCCGAAAGCAGCGGACGCAGATTGTTGCGCAGCGTCTTGCGCCGTTGGTTGAAGGTCGTCTTCACGACCCTCCGGAACATCCGCTCGTCGCAGCCCAACTGCTCTACGTTATTTCTCGTCAGCCGCACCACTGCGGAACGCACCTTTGGAGGCGGATTGAACACCCCCGGCTCTACGATGAACAGGAGTTCCACATCGTACCACGCCTGCACCAACACACTAAGTATGCCATACGTCTTGCTGCCCGGACGCGCAGCCAGTCGTTCGGCCACCTCCTTCTGTATCATTCCCGTACAGCAGGGGATGAGATGGCGGTACTCCAGCATACGGAAGAATATCTGACTCGAAATATTATACGGATAGTTTCCCGTGAGCACGAACGAACGTCCCTGAAACAAACGGTCCAACGGCATGCGTAGGAAGTCGTCGGCCACGATGCTGCCCTCCAGCGAGGAAAAGTGCTGACGAAGATAAACTACGGATTCATCGTCGATTTCCACTACCTTGAACTCGCGCCCCTTCTGCATCAAAAACTGCGTCATCACGCCCATGCCCGGCCCCACCTCCAGGATGGGCACATCGGGACAGGCATCCACCGTGTCGGCAATGCGTCTGGCAATACTCAAATCGGTCAGAAAGTGCTGACCCAGCGCTTTTTTTGGTCTTACCTTGTTCATACGACGGACAAAGGTACATAAAATCCAGCAAATAAACAAGCAAAAAACGAGAGCATCGCAAGGGAAAGTACAGACATCGACGATGAATGTGCGTACACCGACGATGAACGTGCAGCCACCGACGATGAATATCCGTTCATCGTCGGTGGCTGCAGAATATCTTGCGGCGCTGCGAAAAATCCCATACGTGCATACTGATTCTCTGCGCTAATACATGCAAAAATATATAGGAATAAGGTGCAAAGCGTGTACAATGTATATTAAAAAACGGCTCGTGGGAAGCAATGTCGGTAAAAATATAAAAAAAACTCGTAACGTTTTGTGCGTTACGGGCTTTTTTCGTAAATTTGCCTCGATAATATGCCTAATTAACCTAATTACTAACTAAATTCTAAAAGCAATGAAGAAAAAATTACTTTCATTGATGGCCATGGCTCTGGTAGCCATTGGCATGAACGCACAGACGTGGACTGCCCCCGTAGCCCCATCCTTTGAGGGTGTGGAGTATGTAGCAGACGGAACTACCGCCTACTATTTATACAACGTGGAGTGTGGTAATTTCGTCACTGGTGCCAACTCCTGGGCCACCCAAATTTCGCTGGGCACCCAGGGCGCATACATGGAACTAGTTGTTGAACCAATGAGCGAAATCGATGAAGAGGAATATCCTGGTGCCGTCAAACTGAAGTTGAACGGTACTTTCTACTTCACCGGTGGCAACGATCGAAAGGACTATGCCGTATCGAACACCTATCTATTCCGCGACAGCGAAACAAGCGGTTTCATCGACCACGCCAGTCAGGCTGTCTGGTATTGGCGGTTCGAAAAAGCCGAAAGTGGAAACTACTATTGGCACTCAATCGCAGGTAACGATATTTTCCCCTCCGCTGACGAACAATATGCTAGAGGCACAGCACCCGGCGACCCTATTGTTTTCAATGCAACGATCGAGGACAAGGGAATCGAGTGGAAATTTATTCCCGTTGAAAATTACGATGCCAATGCACAGGCTGTCTATATGGCTCGCGTGGATTTATACAACCAGGCCAAGTTGATTGCCGATGAAGAACTGGAGGCTTATGGCGTTTCCTACGAAGACTACACTGCCGTGTACAACGGTTCGGATGTCGAGGCCATCAAGGCTGCAACCGAAGAACTGGCTGCAAAGGTTGTAGAAGCACGCAAGACAAAAGCCTTTGCCACAGGTACGGAAGAGAAACCTACCGACGTGACCTTCCTGCTCACCAACCCCAAATTCTCCGGAAGCGCCGATGGCTGGACTGTTGACGTGCCCGGTGCTCAGAATAAGGGTTACCAAGGTGCAAACTACACAAACGATCTGGAGGATGCAGGCGAGAATGCTGGTGTCACCATTAACGGATTCATCGAAGCATGGGTTCCTGGAAAGGGCCTCGGCGATGGTAAGATTTATCAGACCGTAGAGTTGCCTATGGGTAAATACGTACTGGGGGTAGACGTCATTGCCACCAACCAATACACAGATGGCGACGCTAAAGAAGAAGCTACTGGCTTCCAGCTTTATGCATTAGGTGGAGGTATTGACAATGGCGTCGATGTTTCTTCTTATAATGGCAAACCCGAACACTATGAGTTTGAGTTTATCACAGCCGGTGGTACTACAGAGCTGGGTATGCGCATGATTGATGCAAAGGGTAACTGGTTTGGCTGCGACAATTTCACTGTATTCTATAAGGGCAGTGACATTGACCCCTACTATTTCGCCCTGCCGCCTCTCGTGGAGGAATGCGAGAAGATAAACCTCGACGAAGTGTATGCCAACAGCGAAGTAAGGGAGGCCTTTGAAAAGGCTTTGGAAACCGCTCAAGAAGAAAATGCTAAGATCGATAGCGGCGAAGAAGAGGGCGAATTCGAGGCTGCTTATAAGGCTCTGACCGAGGCAAAGGCCGCTTTAGAAGCCTCAATTGAAGACTACAAGAAACTCACCATTCTGGTTGAAAACGTAGCTGTTGACGCTAAAGCATACGAGAACGTAGAAAGCTTAGGCGAGTTAATCAGCAAGCTCTATGACCAATACAAGGGTGCCTACGAAGATGGTACAGCCACCAAGGAGCAAATCGAAGAGTGGATAACCAACTACGACACCTTCATCGTTGAAGCCGTGAAGGCTGCTATGCCCGCCGCTAGCGAGGAGAAGCCCCTGCGCATCAACGCACTGGCATCAAACCTGGACTATGCTGAAAACAGCAAGGAACCTTGGGAATGCAGCAGCAGCGCCTACAAGGTTAACTACCACAACGGTGAGGTTTGGCAGGCTTCATTCTCCTGCCTGCAGACCATCAAGGATCTGCCCGCTGGTAAGTACATCATCAAGGCTAAGGCTTTCTATCGCGATGCAACCAATGCTGATCACTACGACAACTTTATCAGTGGCATGGCCGACATCACCACCTACCTCGTGGCCAACGAGAACAAGGTGCAGGTGAAGGCTTTGGCTTTGGCTGCCGTCGAGGATGCAGAGGCTCCCGAAGGCTCTTACTACCAAGAAACAACAGAAGGTTCTGGCATCTGGATGCCTAACACCCAGCAGGCTGCCGAATGGGCCTTCAACAACACCGATTTCTTCGACAACGAGGTTAGCACCTATCTGGCTACTGATGGCGATCTGACCTTCGGTACCCGCAACGACGAAATCACCGATGCCAACAACCAGTGGAGCGTATGGAGCCAGTTCGAAATCTATTATGCCGGTAAGAGCCAAAGCGCCCTCTACGAGCAGGTTGTTGCACTGACCGAACAGGCTAGCAGCTTATACGAGCAGGCTGATTCACGCGTAACTATTATAGCTGGCGAAGATAAGCTCAACGATGCCATCAACGCAGGCGATGCTGCTAAGGAAAGCGATAGCGAAGAGGCCCTGACCGCCATCATTGCTCAACTGACCGGAGCTATGGCATACATCAGCGAAGGCCAGGAACTGGTAAAGAAACTGACAGATGTTTATAACACTTACGACGAGAAGTACAGCAATCTGGACTTTGACTTCAAATCTACCGACACCACTTTCCCCCCACTGATGGACGGAGAACTGGGTGAGGCTGTTGCCAGTGAAGAGTTCGCAAGCAACGAGCAGATTCAGGGTTGGATTGACGAACTGCCCAAGGCATGGATTGCCTACATCATGGGCCAGCCCGCAGTTGCTACCGCAAGCGAAGAAACTCCCCTCGACATCACTGCCGTTCTGTTCAACCCCGCCTTTGAAAGTGGCAACACCAACTTCTGGAATGTGGACAATCTGGGTCAGAACAATGGCTATCAGGGTGCATCTTACACCACTGAGGAAACTGGTGTGACCATTGAAGGCTTCGTAGAGTGTTGGCGCAACGGCGCAGTTCTGGACGATGGTGCCATCAGCCAGACGTTGGGTGCTGCTCTGCCCGAGGGCTACTACGTATTGCATGCTGAAGGTCATGCTGTTTGCCAGATGGGTTATCCCGAGGGTGGCATCCAGGGTGTGAACCTCACCGCTACCGACGGTACCAACACTTGGGCAACTCCTCTGGGTGTTCCCGAAGGCGTTTCTAGTGCTAATCCCGCTCGCTTCAGCGTAGTCTTCAAGAGCAATGGCAAGAATCCTGTAACCGTGGGTATCTTCGTGAAGGAAACCAATGCCAACTGGATTGCCTTCGACAACTTCTCACTGGCTTACCTCGGCACCGCCGAGCCCGTAGCCGTTGAAGGCATTGCTGCCGATGAGACCGCAACCCAGAAGACCATCGCCATCTACAACCTGGCTGGTCAGCGTGTACAGAAGGCCGTTCGTGGTCTGTACATCATCAATGGCAAGAAGGTCGTGATTAAGTGAGAAACCAGATAGAGCTTGCTCGGGCTTGTTCGAACGTGAACGAGCTCGAGCGAAGCTCAAGGTACTCCCCAAATAAAAAACTCCCCGTCGCTTGATTGAGCGACGGGGAGTTTTTTGTCAGTGCCCGGAACGGGACTCGAACCCGTACGGCTGTTAGGCCAAGGGATTTTAAGTCCCTCGTGTCTACCAATTCCACCATCTGGGCAGCTTTGCGGGTGCAAAGATACGAAATAAATTAATAATTAAAAATTAAAAATTAAAAAATATTGATTTGCAACCTAATTACTAATGGAAAGAGTGTTGTTTCCGTAATAAACACGGTAGCGGAAAAGCGGTTTGCCGTTATCGGACTGGCCGGTGTTGTTCAGGTTGTAGGTGCGCTGGCAACGAGAGCAATAGGCAAAACCACCCTCGCGCAACTCCAGGCGTCGCGCTACATAGAAGTCGTCGTAACAATTACGGCAGGCGAGGTCGTAGCAGGTGACCACAGGTTGCAAGGCATCCATCTCTGGAATTGTGGGCAGTCCGACGATGAAACCCGTCAATCCCATGTAGAAGCCTGTATAACCCGTAATCTGCAAACGGTTAGCGATGCCTTGCGATCCGTCGGGTTTGGTAAAAAGGAATCGATTGCCATCGGCCTCAATGCTACACCACTCGCCCATCGACTCGCACGATGTACGCAACTGCGATATGCTGTTGACGGGCGTGAACACGAAGCGAGCCGGCAGGTCGCAATACTTGTTTCCAACCAGTTCACCGGAGCAGGCCACAAATAAGAGGGAGAGGGAGAAGAGGAGGGATTTTCTCATAGACCAGAAAAACTAGTTATACCGGGTTATCTGGACAGCAGCCGCTTTTCTGCCCCCACAGCCCGTTCAAACCCAAAGCCGTCCCACACCTGGTGCATGAGGGCGGTTATATCCGATGTACAGAGATTTCCGATGCTGCCTTCGTGGGTATGGCAAACCTCCTTACACGGTTGAAAACGACCAACCTCGATGTCCATTCCCACCTTCTTATAAGCATCGCGGAAAGGCATACCCTTGGTGGCAAGGCGGTTCACCTCCTCGACACTGAACATCAGGTCGTAGCGCGGGTCATCAAGGATACGTTCGTTCACTTCCATCTTACGGATGATGTAAGCCGCCATCTGCAGGCAGTCGCGCAATTCCTGGAAGGCAGGAAGGAATACTTCCTTCAGAATCTGCAGGTCGCGGAAATAACCACTGGGCAGGTTGTTCATTATCAACATTATCTGCTGCGGCAGGGCCTGTATCTTGTTGCACTTCGCGCGGGTCAGCTCAAAGACATCGGGATTCTTCTTATGCGGCATGATGCTGCTGCCCGTGGTACACTCCTTGGGCAGACGCACGAAGCCAAAGTTCTGACTGTTGAACAGGCAGGCATCGAAGGCCAACTTCGACAGCGTTCCAGCTATCCCGGCCAGGGCAAAGGCGACGTTGCGCTCCGTCTTCCCACGCCCCATCTGTGCATAGACAACATTATAGTCCATCGAATCGAAGCCCAGGAGTTCGGTTGTCATCTTGCGGTTCAAGGGGAAACTGCTACCATAGCCCGCTGCCGATCCCAAGGGGTTGCGATTGGTGATGCGATAGGCAGCCTGAAGCATGACAAGGTCATCGACAAAACTCTCGGCATACGCCCCGAACCAAAGGCCGAAGCTACTGGGCATGGCCACCTGCAAGTGGGTGTATCCCGGCATCAGGACGGACTTGTAGCGCTCGCTCTGCTGCTGCAGTTCGCCGAAGAGCACACGCACGTCTTCTGCCACCAGCCGAATCTGCTCACGCGTCCAGAGTTTCAGATCCACCAGCACCTGGTCGTTACGACTACGGCCCGAATGAATTTTCTTGCCCACATCGCCCAGCCGACGGGTGAGCAGGAGTTCCACCTGCGAGTGGACATCCTCTACGCCCTCTTCTATCACGAACTGGCCGCTCTCAGCCTCGCGATAGATATTCTGCAGCTCAGCGAGCAGGGTGTTAAGTTCATCCTTCGTCAGGAGGCCAATACTCTCCAGCATAGTGATATGTGCCATGGAACCCAGCACGTCGTGGCGAGCCAGCAGGAGGTCGAGTTCACGATCGCGACCTATGGTGAAGCGGGCAATCTCTTCGTTGATGTCGTAGCCCTTGTCCCAGAGTTTCTGCATGATGGTTTTTCTTATTAAACTATGTAGGTCTTATGGGTCGTATAGGACTTATAGGCTGCCCCCTATCATTGCCAACATATCGGCCAGGCGTTCCACCCCATCTTGGAGTTTCCCCTTCAGCATCTGTTTCATCAGGAAGTTCAACTCTGCACCCAGTGTGACCTTCATGGCCGTCTGTCCCTCGCCATTCGGCAGGAGCTGAATCCAGAGGTTGGCCGGTACAGGAGAACCTTCGGCTGCGAACTTCACCAGTTTCGGTTCGTCGCGCTCCACGATGCGCAGGGATACCGTGCCCATAGGACCGGCATCCACCGTTGCTGCGTCTCGTTCAAGTTGCATCTTCTCTACAATACTCTTTAACTGGGCCAGTTGCTCATCGTTTACCTTATCGCCAGCCTGCTGCCGAACAAGCTGCTCAAAGGCAGGATCGGCCAGGCGCTCCCGAATGGTGGCCAGGTTCGTCATATCCGAGAACTTGGCATATACGCCGTCCACAGGGGCATATATCCGCTTAACGGTGCTTTCGTATTTTGTCATTTCTTCCAGTTTGCAGGGTCCTTACGCCATTCGTTCAAGAGTTCCACATCGTCTTCCGTGATATAGCCAATGTGCAGTGCCTCGGCCACAACTGCCTCATAGTTGGTTAGTGTAACCAGTGTCACGCCAGCCTTTCGGAAGGCCTGTTCAGCCTCGGCAAATCCATAGGTATAAGCAGCCACCATGCCGATGACATCACAACCATTGTTGCGAATGGCCTCGACAGCCTTCAGGCTACTACCACCCGTGGAAATAAGATCCTCGATGACCACCACCTTCATGCCCGGCTTCAGTTCGCCCTCGATGAGGTTCTCCAACCCGTGATCCTTGGGTTTCGAACGCACGTAGACAAAGGGCTTTCCAAGCACGTCGGCCACCAATGCACCCTGCGGGATGGCTCCCGTGGCCACACCTGCAATGGCATCCACCTCAGGGAAACGCTCCAGAACGATGCGTGCTGTCTCCAGTTTTACAAATGAGCGCAAATCGGGGTACGACAGTGTCTTGCGATTGTCACAATAGAAGGGCGAGTGCCATCCGCTGGCCCACGTGAAGGGATTGCTGGGCTGAAGTTTGATGGCCTTGATGTGCAGCAACTTGGCCGCAAAGATTTTCTCTAACGTCTTCATATTACTTATGTACTTAATAGATTCTCGCTGCAAAGGTACAAGAAATTCTTGACATAACAGCCCTACAGCGGCAAGAAAATATCACGATGCCCGTTCAACCTCATCGATAGCAAGGTCCGACTCGAATCCCCTGCCCACAATGAAGCGCAAAAGCTTGGCACGACGTTCGTATTCGCTGCGTGCACGAATGGACGGCAGCTTCTGCTGTATGAGGTGTCGCATGATTTCAATATATTCGACGTCAGGCAATTCGGTCAGCGCAGCCCGACGGTGAACCTCAGGAAGCCCCATCATGCGTAGCATCTGATTGATCTTCACCCGTCCCCAACGATTGTAACGCATCTTGTCCAAAGCGTAGGCCCGACAATAGCGTGCCTCGTCAATGAAGCGTTCCTCGACAAGCCGAGCCACGATACGCTCCGAGGTCTCGGCTTCCACTCCCCAACGTTGCAACTTCTCCCGTATCTCCGAGGGGCAGCACTCGCGCTGACTGCACAGGGAGGCGGCTTTGTTCAAAGCCTCTTTTTCCGATGGAATGGTTGTTTTCTGCATATTATCAATTCATACTTCATGAGAGAGAAGGCTTGCAAGTCACGACGAAGCGGTCGTGGCTATATTCGTCCTTCAGTACAGTTACATTTCGAAATCCAAATTCCTCGATTAAATCGCTCGTTTCAGCGCCATAAGCCTGATTGATTTCAAAATAGAGCATCCCGCCGGGAACAAGATGTCCCTGAGCATATCGGCCTATGGCGCGATAGAAGCGCAGAGGGTCTTCGTCGGGCACGAACAGGGCCAGGTGAGGCTCGTAGCGCAGCACGTTTGAGTCCATCTCCCGAGCTTCGCTCTTACGGACATAGGGGGGATTGCTAACGATGACATCCCACTGGCGATCGTCGACAGGGGGCTGCAGGATATCGCGCTGTTCGAAAGTCACCTTAGTCTGGGGATATAGCGCTGCATTGCGACGAGCCAGCAAGAGAGCGGCCTCACTGACATCCCAGCCCGTCACGTGAGCCTGGGGCAAGGCCAAGGACAGCGACAGAGCTATGCATCCCGTACCTGTGCCTATGTCCAGTATGCTGCCACTGAAACCTGCAGGAACGGTATGCGACACCCCATCAACAACCAGATGAACCAGTTGTTGGGTCTCGGGGCGTGGGATAAGAGCCTCCGGACCCGTGAAAAACCGATGGTTACAGAAGTCCGTATGGCCCAAAATGTACTGTATAGGCTCGCAACGAAGCAGACGAAGAGTGATTTCCTGCAGAATTGCGCGGTCGTCTGCCGATAATTCATTATCTTTGTCGAGCAAAATGTCGGTCTGCGACAACCCGAAACGGTCTTCCAGAAGCCAACGGGCCAGGGCACGCGCCTCGCTCTCGGGATAGGTCTGGGCCAGTTCGCTGACGATATGATGAAAGGTTTTCATGATGCAAAGATAATGAAAAGTTGAAAGTTGAAAGTTGAAAGTTGAAAGTTATTTTATGGAACAGCGTAAAATAGACGAGAAATACATGCGACGATGCTTGCAACTGGCAAAGTGTGGCGAGGAAGGCGCTGCACCTAACCCGATGGTGGGGGCCGTGGTGGTGTACGACGGACGCATTATCGGCGAAGGCTATCACCAACACTGCGGAGGCCCACATGCCGAGGTGAATGCCATCCGTTCGGTGCGCAACCCTGAACTACTGAGTCGAAGCACCATCTACGTCAGCCTGGAGCCATGTGCCCACTACGGCAAGACACCCCCCTGCGCCCAACTCCTCATCGACAAAGGCATCCGTCGCGTGGTGGTGGGGTGCCGCGACCCGTTCCCGAAAGTGGACGGAAGGGGCATCGACATGTTGCGCGAAGCTGGAATCGAGGTGCGCGAAGGGGTTCTGGAAGAGGAATGTCTGTGGCTGAACCGACGTTTCATAACGTTCCACACACTCCGTCGGCCCTACATCACCCTGAAATGGGCACAGAGCTGTGACGGGTTCCTCGACCGCCTGCGCTCAAGCGATAAGGAACCAGCAGCCCGACTATCGTCGCCCACCACGCAGACGCTGGTCCATCGGCTGCGCTCACTGAACGATGCCATTCTGGTGGGTCGCCGCACCTGGGAACTGGACCATCCCCTGCTCGACGTACGTCACTGGACCGGCCGCAACCCGCAGCCCATCGTACTGAGCAGCAAATGTTCAGTATGTTCCGATGCCATCGCAACATACGCGACCGTCGCAACAAACCTAACAGACCTGCTTGCCAGACTGTACGCAGAGGGTGTTCAGCGACTGCTGGTGGAGGGCGGACGACAGACCCTGCAAACCTTCATAGATGAGGGACTGTGGGACGAGGCCCGCATCGAAACGGCTCCCACAACCCTGGGCAGCGGTGTCACAGCCCCACAAATCAGTGGGCGCAAGGGCGAAAAACTGTTAATTGACGGGCGTCAGATTGCTCATATCTATAAAAATTCTTAATTTCTCGTGTGAATAAGCACACTACGTTTCGCCAAACGGAAAATTTGTCGTACTTTTGTAGTCCGAAAAACGTAACGCGCGTATATACACGATGAAAAAATACATTTATCCCTTGTTTTTGGCAACGCTCGTCGTGCCCCTGCTGCTCACGTCGTGCTCCAAAGACGACGAAGAAGTAGAGGTCACCGAAACTTGCTACATCTCTCAATTCACGCTGGGTTCGCTGAAGCGCAGCATGTACACGAAGACCAAGGCCGGCATGGACAGCATATACACAACCACCTTTGCCGGAACGTACTTCCCAATGACCATCGACCAGCGGGCACTGACCATTGAGAATCTGGACTCGATGCCCGTGCGCACCCGACTGGACAAGGTGCTGACAAACGTCACCTTCACCGGACTACTCTATTGGAGGCCAGCTGACCTGACCAACGTGGAAGATACCACATGGCAAACCTATAGTAATACAGACTCGCTGGACATGACCAAGCCCCTGCACTTCCGTGTGATATCGTCCAGCGGACTGTCGGGCCGCACCTACACCGTGAAGTTGAACGTCCACCAGCAGCGTGGCGACAGCACCACCTGGCACAACCTGGGAGCCGTGGAGGCTATGTCGCAGGTCAAGGAACGCAAACTGTTGCTCTATAGCGAATGGATGTACATTATAGGGCGGAAAGCTGACGGAAGCATGACCTGCGTGCGCCGCTTGGAGAAACTCACAGACGACTGGACATCACTGTCTGTCACAGGGGCCGAGGGCGGACTGCCCAACACCATACAGATGAAGAATGACACGTTGTTCATGAGCACGACGGACGGACGCGTTCTGACAAGTACCGATATCACAAACTGGACCGAAAGCAATCTGCCGAAGATACCTGGACTGACCCTGGTAGGCGCCAGCGAGGACTATATCTATGCACTTTGCAACCAGAAGTTGTATCGGGGCAACGACACGACATGGACAGAAGAACCCCTGGACGACAGCAACGAGAATCTGCCCACAGAGGAACTGAACAGCACGCTCCGCTTCCTTCCCGACGGTTCCAGGATACTAATGCTCATCGGCAGCCGGAAACCCACCGACACCGCCGCAACCGTCTGGAGCAAAAGATGGGCACAGGACGAGGAAACTACCGAGACCTGGATGTACTACAGCCCGAACGAGGCTAACAAATACCCTTGTCCAATGCTGAAGAGTCTGTGCATCGAATACTACGACGGTGGCCTGCAGGCCCTGGGCGGTGAGAGCCGCGACGGACGCTATGCAGCCATGGACAGCATCTTCCACAGCAGCGACTACGGCGTGGCCTGGAAAACATACGAGGGCAACGACATGCCCGTAGACGACGAGTTGCGGATGCAGGCACAGGGTGCTACATACTTCAGCACCACCATCGACCGCAACAATTATCTATGGGTACTGATGGACGACAAACTTTGGCGCGGACGCATCAACCGACTCGGTTTCCTGCGAAGCGACAAATGAAGGTGAAGGAGTAAGAATGAAGAGCAAGTAAAAGTTAAGAACTGACAGTGATAAGGCTGACCATCATATTGGTATGTTTACTGGCGACCCTGAATGCAAGGGCCAACGACGAAGACGAATATCAGATGGAGATAGGCGGTGCACTGGGATTGGACTTCTATCTGGGCGATGCCAACAAAACTCCATTCAACCACACAAGTGTAATGGGTGGAGTGCTGGTGCGTAGGATGTTCAACCCTCGTATGGCTCTGAAGGCCAATCTGGCAATGGGACAACTCAGAGGAAACACTAAGGGAGAATACTTCCCGATGGATGCCAGTAGCGAAACGGCAGCGGGCGGAATACCCGTGAGCTTCAATTTCAAACGCAACGTCCTGGACCTGGGTGCACAGTTCGAAATGAACTTCTGGGGCTACAGCATGGGCGAGAGCTACAAGGACAACAGCCGCATCACCCCCTATGCTGTGGCCGGATTAGGACTGACACTGGCCATGGGCGGTGGAGCAGGTGTGAATGCCGCACTGAACTGCCCCATCGGGATAGGTGTGAAATACAAGGTTATGCCCCGCCTGAACGTGGGTGCAGAATGGACATTCCGCTTCACGACAACGGATGCACTGGACATCAGTGGCGATTGGAAACAGCTGAACCAACCCTATGCCATACAGAGCTCGGGCCTGAAGAACAAGGATTGCTACTCGTTCCTGATGTTCTTCTTAACCTACGACATCATGCCCAAATGCAAAACGTGCCATAATAATGATTAGGGATTTAGAGAAAAGATAATAACGATAAAAGACAAAGATATGACACTACTGGAACAAATAGACCGCGAACGTATGCCGCAGCACGTGGCTATCATCATGGACGGTAACGGACGATGGGCCAAAGCCAAGGGGCTGCCACGTACAGCAGGCCACGCCGAGGGTGTGGAGCGCGTGAAGGAAATCACTGCCGAAGCTACACGTATCGGCCTCAAGTTCCTGACCCTCTACGCCTTCTCCACAGAGAACTGGAACCGCCCGGCTCCGGAAATCGAGGCTCTGATGACGTTGCTCATCGACCATCTGGAGGAAGAAACCTTCATGAAGAACAACGTGCGCCTGCTCACCATCGGCGACTTCGGCAAGCTGCCTCAGAAGGTACAGGAACGCGTGCAGGCCTGCATTGACCACACGGCCAACAACACCCGCATGACCATGGTCGTGGCATTGAGCTACTCCTCACGTTGGGAACTGACCCGCACCATGCAGCTAATGGCCGAAGAGGTGAAAGCCGGCAAACTGCAGCCCGAGGACATCACGGAAGAATCCATCTCGCAGCGTCTGCAGACCAACTTCATGCCCGACCCCGACCTGCTCATCCGCACGGGCGGCGAACTGCGCATCAGCAACTACCTGCTGTGGCAGGCTGCATACTCGGAGTTCTATTTCACAGAAACCTTCTGGCCCGACTTCCGCGAGGAGGACCTTCACCGCGCCATCCTCGACTATCAGGGACGCCAACGCCGTTTCGGAAAGACTGGCGAACAGGTGGAGGGAGAGTTGAAAGTTGAGAATTGAATGTTGTTGACCGAAAACTGAATGAAGCAAAGATATCTGACACTGTTGCTGTTGCTGACTACGGCCTTGACCATGTCGGCACAAACACCGAACAAAGACATAGCCCCAGTGATAGACTACGGGCGCACACCACGCGATTATGTCATTAAGAACATAACCGTGAGTGGTGCACCCAACTATGACGACTATCTGCTGATTGGTCTGTCAGGCTTGCAGGTGGGACAAAAAATAACCATACCGGGCGACCACATAACCAAGTCCATACGCCGGTACTGGCGCCAGGGACTTTTCAGCGACGTGTCCATACGACTGGATAGCGTCATCAACGATTCGGCCTATCTGCATATCCAACTGGCCCCCCACCCTCGTATATCCGACATCAACTACACGGGTGTGAAAAAGAGCGAACGTGAGGACATGGAGAAGAAACTGGGTCTGGTGAAGGAAAACCAGATGACGCCCAACACCATCCCCCGGGCCGTGATTCTGGCCAAGAAATACTTTGATGACAAGGGATACAAAAACGCCGAAATCAACATCACGCAACACGACGACACCTCGAAACCCGGCCGCGTCATCCTGAATGTAGACATCCAGAAGAACGACAAGGTGAAGGTGAACCACATCTACATCAGTGGCAACAGCAATCTGACGGAAAAGAAGATAAAGGGCAACCTCATCAGCAAGGGTGTCCTGAAGACCATTCACGAACGTCACAACATGGGCAGCTGGTTCCGATCGAAGAAGTTCGTTGACAAGAAATATAAGGAAGCCAAGGATAACCTCATACAGAAATATGCCCAGCTGGGTTTCCGCGATGCCATCATCGTTAGCGACAGCGTGGTGCCCTACAACGATAAGAGTGTGAATGTATACATCAACATCGAGGAGGGCCAGAAGTACTACCTGCGCAATATCGAATGGGTGGGCAATACGGTATACAAAACCGAGGACCTGAACAAAGTGCTGGGCATGGCAAAAGGTGACGTCTACGACCAAAAACACCTCAACAACCGACTATCGGGCGACGAAGATGCCATTGGTAACCTTTATTACAACAACGGATACGTCTTCTACCAGTTGGATCCCGTGGAGACCAACATCGTGGGCGACTCGGTGGACCTGGAGATGCGCATCTTCGAGGGTACGCAGGCGCACATCAGTCACATGCGTATTAACGGTAACGATCGCGTGTACGAGAACGTCGTACGCCGCGAACTCCGCAACAAACCGGGCGACCTGTTCTCGAAGGAGGCCATGGAACGCTCCTACCGCGAAATCGCCTCTATGGGTTTCTTCGACCCCGAAGCCATCGACCCCAAGGTGGAGCCCAACAGCACGAACGGTACCGTGGACATGACGTGGGGACTGACTCCTAAGTCAAACGACCAGATTGAATTCTCGCTCGGCTACGGACAGACGGGCGTGATTGGAAAAATCGGCCTGCGATTCAACAACTTCTGCATGGCCAACCTGTTTAAGAAGAACGGCATACGCCGAGGTGTCATGCCCCAGGGCAACGGAGAGACATTCAGCATCAGCGGTCAGACCAACGGCCGATACTACCAGGCATATAGTTTGTCGTACATGAACCCCTGGTTCGGCGGCAAGCGCCCCAGTACGCTATCCGTGAGCGGATTCTTCTCGAAACAGACCGACATGAGCGACCGCTACTATAACTCCGCGGCCTACAACAACTACATGAACTCCTATCTCTACGGTGCAGGATACGGCTACGGATATGGCTCGAACTACTATGAGAACTTCTACGACCCAGACAAGTATGTGAAGATTCTGGGCGTCTCCGTCGGATGGGGTAAACGTCTGTCCTGGCCGGACGACTATTTCCAGTTCATGGCCGAACTGGGCTACACACGCTATATGCTGAAGGAGTGGCAATACTTCCTTGTAGCCAACGGCAACTGTAACTCGTTGGCACTGACACTGTCACTATCACGTACGTCAACAGACAACCAGATATTCCCCCGCCGAGGCAGCGAGTTCCTGTTCTCTGTGTCACTGACACCCCCCGTCAGTCTGATAGAGAACAAGGACTTCAAGAACCTGGCCACGAACCGCAACTCGGTGACCTACGACCGTGAGTTGCAGGACAAGTACCGCTGGATAGAATACCATAAGTGGAAGTTCAAAGCGCGCAACTTCATCGCACTGACCCGTGGCAGCAAGTGTCTGGTGCTGATGACCCGCATCGAATTCGGTCTGCTGGGCCACTACAACAAATATAAGAAGAGCCCCTTCGAAACCTTCTACATGGGTGGTGACGGTATGTCGGGCTACAGTTCCAGCTACGCCACAGAAACCATCGGACTGCGCGGATACGACAACGGGTCCATTACCCAGTGGCAGGGCTACGGCTACGCCTACGACCGTCTGACCGTGGAACTACGCTATCCCATCATGTTAGGAAACTCTGCCAACATCTATGCTCTCACGTTCCTGGAAGGTGGTAACGCATGGAACAACGTCCGCAACTTCAACCCATTCGACATGAAGCGCTCGGCAGGCGTGGGCGTGCGCATCATTCTGCCCATGGTGGGTCTGCTGGGTATCGACTGGGCCTACGGTTTCGACAAGGTGAACGGCAGCAGCCAGTACGGTGGCAGTCAATTCCACTTCGTTCTCGGACAAGAATTCTAATCCCATAAGACTTAAATGAACAATAAATAAAGAACAGATATGAAACGATTGCTAATTATGCTGATGGTGGCACTGGGTGCCATTACAGCAAACGCACAGAAGTTTGCCCTTGTAGACATGGAATACATCTTGAGGAACATTCCGGCCTACGAACGCGCCAACGAACAATTGAACCAAGTCTCCAAGAAGTGGCAAGCCGAAGTAGATGCCCTGCAGACTGAAGCCCAAAACCTGTACAAGAACTACCAGAACGAGGCCGTCTTCCTCTCCGAAGAACAAAAAAACAAGAAAGAGGAAGCCATCGTGGCCAAGGAGAAGGAAGCCAGCGAATTGAAGAAGAAGTATTTCGGCCCAGACGGAGAACTTTTCAAGAAACGCGAAAGCCTGATGACACCGATCCAGGACGAGATATACAATGCCGTGAAGGACATCTCCGAACAGAAGGGCTACAGCCTCATCCTGGACCGTGCCTCCGACGCTGGCATCATCTTTGCCTCACCCAAGGTGGACATCAGCAACGAAGTGCTCACCAAACTGGGATACAACTAATTATAAGAACCACAAGACTTATATGAACTATAAGACACATAAGACCTATAAATTTAATAATAATAAAAAAGTTATGAAAAAGATTTTATTTGTGATGCTGATGCTCGCTCCCATGAGCATCTTTGCCCAGAAGTTTGCTCATTTCAACAGCGCAGATGTGCTGCCCGCAATGCCAGAGTACAAGACAGCCAGCGACGAGATACAGAAGCTGAGCACGCAGTACGAAGAGGAACTTGCCCGTCTGCAGAAGGAATTCCAGACAAAAGCCGAGGAGTACCAGAAACTCTCCGAAGCCGGCAATACAGCTCAGGCCATCCTGCAGAGCAAGGAACAGGAACTGCAGAAGATGAACGAGAGCATCCAGCAGTTCTACCAGGCTAGCCAACAGGATCTGCAGAAACAGCAGCAGGAGAAGCTGGGTGCCATCCAAGCTAAAGTGATAGCTGCCATCAAGAAGATTGGTGAGGCTGGCGGTTACATCTACATAGTAGACACCACTGGCGGCGCCATCCCCTTCATCAACGAAACCCTGAGCACTAATGTCACCGCACAGGTAAAAGCCGAGTTGGGCATCAAATAGTTTAAAGTCTAAAAGCTAATAATTATGAGACGTTACGCATTAATTCTCATTTTCTCATTTTCTCATTTTCTCATTGGCGGAGCAAACGCCCAAGTGAAAATTGGATACCTCAGTTACGATTCCATTCTGCACTGCATGCCCGAGTATGTTCAGGCTCAGAAGAACATGGCCGAACTGCGCGAGAAGTATGAACAGGAAGCCACTCGCGGCGAAACGGAATTTCAGCGTAAGTTCTCCGACTTCCTCCAAGGGCAGAAGGACTTCCCCGAAAACATCCTACTCAAGCGCCAGGCCGAACTTCAGACCCTGATGGAGGCCGGCATCAAGTTCCGTCAAGAAGCTCAACAACTGCTGCAGCGTGCCGAACAGGAGATGCTGGACAGCGTCAGTAAACGTCTCGACATGGCAGTTCAGGCCGTAGGTGTAGAAGGAGGGTACGTCACTATTCTGAATACCGACAACCATCAGTGTCCTTTCCTGAGCCCCGAAATGAGTGTGGACGTCACCAATGCCGTACTGCGACTGCTGGGACTGAAAGAGCCTGAACCTGCAACAGGAAACGAATAGTATGGGGCCTATCGGTATATTCGACTCTGGTTATGGCGGACTAACCGTGCTGCGCCAGATTCGGCATCTGATGCCTCAATACGATTATCTCTACCTCGGCGATAATGCGCGTGCCCCTTACGGCACGCGCTCGTTCGAGGTAGTATACCAGTTCACCCTGCAGGCCGTGCGCCGACTCTTTGAACTCGGTTGCCCGTTGGTCATTCTGGCCTGCAATACAGCTTCAGCCAAAGCCCTGCGCAATATCCAGCAACGCGACTTACCCCAAATCGACCCATCGCGACGCGTACTAGGAGTTATCCGCCCTACAGCAGAATGCGTGGGCGATATCACCCATACACGCCACATTGGCATCATGGCCACACCCGGTACCATTCGGAGCCAAACCTACGACATTGAGATACAAAAGCTCCATCCCGACATCCATGTCACAGGACAAGCCTGCCCTCTATGGGTACCTCTAATAGAAAATATGGAACACCTCTCTCCCGGAGCCGACTACTTTGTACGGAAATACATTGACCAACTGCTACAACGCGACCCCGAGATAGACACCATCATTCTCGGCTGTACCCATTATCCACTGCTTTTGGAAAAGATTCGCAGACACACCCCAACTGGTATTCGTCTTATCAGTCAAGGACCCTACGTAGCTCGTAGCCTGCAGGACTATTTGTCGCGACATCCCGATATGGCCGAACGTCTGAGTCAGAATGGTGTCAGCAACTTCCTTACTACAGAACAGCCTCAGGCATTTGCAGAGAGTACCGCAACATTCCTGGGAGAGACTGTTGAAGCCCATAACATTACACTATAAGACATCTTAATAAGGAACGCGCATACACACGTATGTAAGCACCTATTTGTGGGCCACAATATACTCCGCAGCATGTTGGGGAGCACCTGGCTCGCCCAATCGAGCAGCCACTTCGTCGTAGCCCTGCAACATGGCCTCACGTCCTTCGCCGCCAGGCAGAATACGCAGCAATTCCAGCCGCAGACGATCAACGTTCATGTCAGCTCCCACCAATTCAGGAACGACTAAACGGTCCGCAACAAGGTTTACCAATGAAATGTAAGGGATTTTTATAAGTATACGCCGCAACAATCGGAAGAAAGGGGCCATCGTTAAAAAGTAGCAAACGACCTGAGGCACACGGAACAATGCCGTCTCCAGAGTGGCTGTTCCGCTGGTAACCAACGCCGCCGTGCTGTGTTGGAGTATATGGTAAGTCTGCCCATATAGGATACGAACAGAGGAGGTCCCAATTAGCCGATGATAATAGTCTGGACTAATTCCAGGAGCCCCAGCCACAACAAACTGATACCGATCGGAAAGAGGTTCTACGGCGTGCAGCATTCGACAGAGATTGTCACGGATTTCCTGTCGACGGCTGCCTGCCAAGAGCGCAATAACAGGACGCCTCGAAAGATTATTATCTTCGATGAAATCGGAGAAATCGACTGTATGATGCTTTTCAAAGGCCCGAACTTCGTCCAAGGTGGGATTACCGACATAAGTGATGAGATGTTCTGCCTGATGTCTACGATAAAAGTCAATTTCAAAAGGCAAGATAGAAAGTACGTGGTGAACATAACGCTTGATGTCTTTCATGCGCCACTCCTTCCAAGCCCATACTTTGGGGGATATGTAATAAAAAATCCGAACATCGGGCAAATGCCGGGAAACGAATTTCGCCATACTCAGATTAAAACCCGGATAATCCACTAACAAGAGTACATCAGGATGCCAGGCAAGGATGTCCTTCTTGCAGTGTTTCATTCCTCGCATGATGGTCCCGATGTGAGTAATGACGGGAACAAAACCCATATATGCCAATGTCTGGTAGTGCCGAACGAGCACTCCGCCCTCAGCCTGCATCAAGTCACCTCCGATGAAACGAAAATCGGCCTGATTATCACGCTCTTTGAGAGCCTTCATCAGGTGGGAGGCATGAAGGTCGCCACTGGCCTCACCGGCAATCAGGTAGTATTTCATGCTAATGGAGCCAGTTTACTCAGTTCTTGATAGGCTGTCATGTCGAGATGAATAGGCGTGATAGATCCATAGCCGTGATCCAATGCCCAATAGTCTGTATCCTCACTATGAGGTTCCAGGTTCAGGAAGTGACCCGTCAGCCAAAAGGCGTTCATGCCACGTGGGTTGTTGGCCGATATCCACTCCTGTACCCAACGACCGCGCCCCATACGGCAGACCCGCATACCAGCCAGTTGAGGAACCTCGGGGAAGTTGACATTCAAACAAACATCTTGCGCCAGTCCGTGGATAAGCACGAATTTGGCAATACGCACTATCTCATCGACATAAGGTGTGAAGTCACAATGGTGACTCAGCGTACGCAGACTGAAGCCAATGGAAGGAATGCCCTTCATGCACCCCTCGATAACGGCTCCCATTGTGCCACTATAGTGGATACTAAACGAGGCATTGTCGCCGTGGTTAATACCCGAAACGACAAGGTCGGGCTGACGGGGACATACCTCTTCCAGGGCTATTTTCACACAATCCACAGGACTTCCCGAGCAGGCATACACCATCAGATGCGGACGTTCCATGTCGGCACGACGGCGCAACGTGACAGCCTGAGTACACGTAATCGCACAGGCTGCACCGGAACGGGCCGAATCAGGAGCCACGACAACGACATCACCCAACCGAAGCATCAATTCAGAAAGCACGCCGATGCCCTGGGCTGACACTCCGTCGTCGTTGGTTATCAATATGAGTTTACGTTCCATAAAATTCAACTTTAGGGCTGCAAAGTTAGCAAAAAAGTGTTAAGTTATCAACAAAATCGTTAAGTTATCAACACAAATTGCATTCTTTCCTCATAAAATGAGGATAATTGCAAATAAAATTGTACTTTTGCCAAGAAGAACTATACGAGAACATCTGACATGGCAAAAATCATCACATTAGCCAACCAAAAGGGGGGTGTAGGCAAGACCACGACAAGCATGAACCTGGCTGCCTCATTGGCCACCCTGGAAAAAAAAGTCCTGCTCATTGACGCCGACCCTCAGGCAAACGCCTCGTCAGGACTGGGCGTGGACATTTCACAGATTGACAGTTCACTCTACAACTGCCTCGTTGAGCGCGCTGACATGCGCGCTGCAATTTACACCACAGAAATTGACGGATTAGACATCATTCCCTCGCACATCGACCTGGTGGGCGCAGAAGTGGGAATGTTGCAAATGCCCAATCGCGAAAAAGTGATGGCGGAGTTACTGAAACCCATCCGCGATGATTACGATTACATACTCATTGACTGCAGCCCGTCGCTGGGTCTTATTGTCGTAAATGCATTGACGGCAGCCGACTCAGTCATCATCCCCGTGCAGTGCGAATACTTCGCCCTGGAGGGTCTTAGCAAACTACTAAATACCATACGTATCATCAAGAGTCGATTAAATCCCAAACTGGAAATTGAAGGTTTCTTGCTGACAATGTATGATCGGCGCCTGCGTCTTGCCAATCAGGTGTACGACGAGGTAAAGCGCCATTTCCAGGAACTGGTCTTTAAGACAGTTATACAGCGCAACGTGAAACTTGGCGAAGCTCCTGGACATGGAATGCCCGTTATCCTATACGATGCAGATTCTACTGGAGCCCGCGATTACCTGGCTTTGGCCAACGAAATCGTGAAAAAGAATGAACCTAAGTAATTATTTGACATTTAACACTTGACATCTACAACCACATGGCAGTACACAAGAAATACCCAGCTTTGGGGCGCGGTCTGGACGTGCTGATGCGTACCGATGAGGTACACACAGGCGGTTCGTCAAGCATCAACGAGGTCAGCATAGCAGCCATTAAAGCCAACCCAAATCAGCCACGCCGTGAGTTTGACGAAACCGCCATGCGCGAATTGGCAGACAGCATACGCGAAATAGGCATCATACAGCCCATCACTGTCCGCGATATGGGCGACGGCACATTCGTAATCATTGCCGGCGAACGCCGCTGGCGCGCCAGTCAGATGGCCGGTCTCAACACCATACCAGCCTACATACGCACCGTAGACGATGAGAACATGATGGAGATGGCACTGGTGGAAAACATCCAGCGCGAAAACCTGAATTCGATGGAAATAGCCTTAGCCTACCAACACTTGATAGAACAATACGACCTGACCCAGGAAAGGTTGAGCGAACGAGTAGGCAAGAATCGCACCACCATAACCAACTACCTCCGGCTACTGAAACTTCCGGCTCAGATACAAATGGGACTGAAAAACCGTACCATCGACATGGGGCATGCCCGTGCCCTGCTTGCGCTGGACGACCCAGCCCTGCAGCTGAAAGTATACGATGAGTTGCAGAAGACGGGGCTGAGTGTGCGCAAAGTTGAGGAGATGGTAAAGGAATTAGCACACGGTGGCGTTGTGAAGGCTGGCGACAAGCGCATCAAGGGGAAGGGAACCACACTGTCGCCCGCCTATAGCGAACTGAAAGACGTGTTAGCCAACTACTTCCAGACGCGAGTGCAACTCACGTGCAGCGATAAGGGACGGGGGAAAATCACCATTCCCTTCGCCAACGAAAAGGAGTTGGAACGCATCGTCAATCTCTTTGACCAACTGAAACATTGAAGGGACGGAGCACGACATACGGCAAAGTCCTGCTGACAGTGCTCATCGGGCTCTGGACGGGGTCTATACGGGCACAAGCGGAGAAGGACAGCCAGAATGCCGACACCATCACGGATAAAGGACTACGGCAAACTGTGCATTCCGCGATTGCTCGGACGGAACCCCCTTTGGACACAGCCATCGTCGACAGTCTGTTACGCAAAGGGCTTCCTAAACGCAAAACACCCAATTTCCGCCCCGACCCTACTCGTTCGATGTGGCTGGCACTGGTTATCCCTGGCGGAGGCCAGATATACAACAGAAAATTGTGGAAACTGCCCATCGTGTACGGAGGATTTTTGGGATGTGCGTATGCACTGACATGGAACAACCAAATGCTACGCGACTATTCGCAGGCATATATTGACATAATGGACAACGACCCTAACACCAAGAGCTACGAAGCCATGCTTCCAATGGGTTACAACATCGAGGGTAAAGAAGAGCGTTTCAAGACGATATTCAAGAACAAGAAGGATCACTATCGCAAATATCGTGACATGAGCATCCTCGCCTTTGTAGGGGTATATCTGATTTCTGTCATCGATGCCTATGTCGATGCCGAACTGTCGACATTCGATATCAGCCGCGACCTGAGTCTCCATTTGGAGCCAGCCGTAATAAACACAGGAGTGCCGACAATGCGCAACCAACGACAAAACAGTTATGGACTGTCGTGCAGCCTGACGTTTTGAATTATGAATAGAAACTGACAAAGACTTATGAACATACGCAACACACTAATTATAGGACTGACATTTGTGTTCTCACATACAGCGGTAGCACAGAACGAGATAACTGTTCACGACGACCGTATCGGCCAAGACGAGCAGATAACACTTCCGGAGGGCATGCTATCGGTGGAGCTGGATAGCCTGCTACGAGCATGGAACAACCGCAACTACCTGACCCCCGACGAGAACTGCGAAACAAGTAACGATAATCCCGTCTTCGAAAAAGAGGATTACATTACCCGACTGAGCCACTTGCCCAACGTCATTGACATGCCCTATAACGAAGTGGTGCGCCAATTCATCGACCAGTACAGCGGACGGCTGCGCCGTTCCGTCGGCATCATGCTTGGAGCCAGTAATTTCTACTTCCCGTTGTTTGAGGAAGCACTGGAAAGTTACCAACTCCCCTTGGAACTTAAGTACCTACCCATCATCGAGAGTGCACTGAACCCTGGTGCCACCAGTCGCGCGGGGGCTGCAGGACTATGGCAATTCATGGTTTCCACAGGTAAACAGTACGGACTGGAAATAACCAGCCTCATCGACGAGCGTCGCGACCCCATTAAATCCAGCTATGCCGCAGCCCGTTACCTAAAAGACTTGTATGATATCTTCGGTGACTGGACATTGGTTATTGCCTCTTATAATTGTGGTCCACAAAACGTATCGAAGGCCATCAAACGGGCCGGAGGTGTAAAAGACTATTGGACTATTTACCCCTATCTCCCAACCGAAACACGCGGCTATGTACCGGCCTTCATTGCAGCCAACTACATCATGACATACTATTGCGAGCACAACATCTGTCCTTCCAAGGCACATTTACCTGCAGTTACCGATACCGTCATCGTCAACCGAGACATCCGCTTCGAACAAATACAGGAACTGTGCGGCATCAACATAGAGGAACTTCGTGCTCTTAACCCACAATACCGCACTACATTGGTTCCTGGAGGAGCCCGACCGCTGTCCATTCGCATGTCACCCGAAGCCATCAGTGCCTTCATTGAGGCTGGTGACTCTGTCTATACGCACCGAGCCAACGAGCTGTTTAGCAAGAAGGAGAAGGAAGTGGCCGTACAGACCACCACAACTGCCAACACCAATAACCGAGGGGCCAAATACGTAACAGTCAGAGCAGGCGACACACTCGGAGCTATAGCCCGCAGGTACCACACTACGGTGAATAGCATCAGGCGGCTGAACGGCATACGCGGCAATAACATTCGTGCCGGAAAGAAAATTAGAGTGAGGTGATGGAAGAGAATTAGAGATTAGGGATTTAGAGACATAGACTATGGACGAGTTGAAGATTAGAGAACAAGAGGACGAACGCATGGTGAACGAGGCGTTCCAGCATTTGTTGGAAACCTACCTGAAGAGTCATCACCGCAAGAAAGTAGACCTTATTACCAAGGCCTTCAACTTTGCCTGTAAAGCACATGAAGGTGTTCGCCGTCTTTCCGGCGAACCCTATATCATGCACCCCATAGCCGTAGCCCAGATTGCCAGCGAGGAAATCGGACTGGGCAGTACAAGCATTTGCTCGGCCCTGCTACACGACGTGGTGGAAGACACCGACTATACCGTCACCGACATCGAGAACATCTTCGGTCCGAAGATTGCCCAGATTGTGGACGGACTGACCAAAATCTCAGGTGGCATCTTCGGCGACAAGACCTCCAGCCAGGTGGAGAATTTCAAGAAACTGCTGTTGACTATGAGTGATGACATTCGCGTCATCCTCATCAAGATTTCTGACCGCCTGCACAATATGCGCACTCTGGGTAGTCAGCTACCTCACAAACAATACAAAATAGCCGGTGAGACCCTGAGCATTTATGCCCCGCTTGCTTACCGTCTGGGACTGAACAAAATTAAGGAGGAACTGGAGAATCTGAGTTTCAGCTACGAGCATCCTGAGGAATGTGCTCTCATACAGCAACGTTTGGACGAAATGCACAGCAACCTGACAAGCATTTACGATGATTTCGTTGGTCCCATCAGTGCGGAGTTGGACAAGCACGGCATTAAGTACACCATCAAGGCACGCATCAAACGCCCCTATAGCATTTGGAAAAAAATGCAGACGAAGCACGTCTCCTTTGAGGACGTATTCGACATCCTGGCTGTGCGCATTGTGTTCACTCCCAAAGACCCCAAGGACGAGATTGCCGAGTGCATGCAGATTTACGCATACGTTTCCGCTCCCTATACCGAACACCCTGAACGCTTCCGTAATTGGCTGCGCACCCCAAAAAGCAATGGTTACCAGGCTGTCCATACCACACTGATGAGCAAAGCCGGAAAATGGATTGAGGTACAGATACGCAGCGAGCGCATGGACGAAATCGCCGAGCAGGGATTTGCGGCCCATTGGAAATACAAGGATGGCGAGAAGACTTCCGAGGAAAGCGAGAGCGAACTGGACAAGTGGTTGCAGACCATCAAGGAAATCCTGGATGACCCACAGCCCAGCGGCATGGACTTTCTGGACACCATAAAACTGAACCTATACTCCAACGAACTCTTCGTTCTCACCCCCAAGGGCGATGTAAAGAAAATGCCCGTAGGCAGCACCGTTCTGGACTTTGCATTCACTATTCACACCGTTGTCGGCACCCACTGCATCGGAGCTAAAGTCAACCACAAGTTGGCATCCCTCAACTACGTGCTACGGGGAGGCGACCAAGTGGAAATACTTACCTCCAAAGACGCACAGGTTAAACGCGAATGGCTCAGTTTCGTCACTACTGCAAAGGCCCAAAATAAGATTCAGGCACTGCTCCGTCGCGAAGAAAGAGAGAAACAAAAGGAAGGCGAACAGATGTTGGCCGACTTCCTCCACCAGTATGAGACTGAGCCCAGTAGCATGAATGTGGACAAACTATGCAGTCTCCACCAACTGAAGAACCGCGAACAGCTCTATGCAGCCATCGGCTTGGGCACCATCACCCTGGGCGATACAGATATCAACCACCTGCGAGCAAAAAAGGAGTCTAAGCAATGGTCGCGTTACTTGAAGAGAATATTCCGTCGCAACGAAGAGAAGTCAGAACCCGACAACGCAGTGTCTACGGCTCAACCCAAAATCGACCGTAAGAAACCCCTCATCCTTAATGAGGAGAACATCGGACATTATATTATCGGTGAATGTTGTCACCCCATACCCGGCGACGATGTTTTGGGTTATTTTGATGCAGCCGGACGCATCACTATCCATAAACGCCAATGTCCCGAGGCAAACCGTCTGAAGACCGCTGATGGCAATCATATCCTGGCAGCACAATGGGATACGCACAAACGTCTGTTCTTTCCCGCCACCATCCGCATCGAGGGCATCGACCATGTGGGAGTGGTTTTGAACATTGCCACCATTCTTTCACAGCAACTCAACGTCAACATCCACCGCCTCACCATCGAGGCCCGTGACGGCATTTTCCAAGGGGAGATAAACCTGCAAGTACACGATGTCGAAGACGTTCGCACTATCTGCAGGAATCTGAAGAAAATAAAAGAAATAAAGGTTGTAAGCCGCATATCATAAGAGACTGAAACGTGTATTTATTATATATGAATAGTGCAGTATGAGCAATTTGGTAGCCATTGTAGGCCGCCCCAACGTGGGCAAGAGCACCCTTTTCAATCGTCTGACCCAGACGCGCCATGCCATAGTGAGCGACGAAGCCGGTACCACACGCGACCGCCAGTATGGCAAGTGCGAATGGACAGGACATGAATTCTCCGTAGTTGACACAGGTGGATGGGTTGTTAATTCAGACGACATCTTCGAGGAGGAAATCCGTAAGCAGGTGACCGTAGCCACGGAAGAGGCAGACGTCATTCTTTTCCTCGTCGACGTGAATAGCGGCATCACCGACCTTGATGCCGAAGTTGCATCCATTCTGCGCCGCTCCCCGAAGCCCGTAATCTTGGTATGCAACAAGACTGACAACAACGACCAACAATATCTTGCCGCAGAATTTTACGGACTGGGTCTGGGCGACCCATGGTGCATCTCCTCTGCTACGGGCAGTGGTACGGGTGACCTGCTGGATCATATCATCGAGTCGTTGCCCAAGAAATCTGACGAGACCCCCGAAGCCAACATCCCACGCTTTGCCGTAGTCGGTCGCCCCAACGTGGGCAAAAGCAGTCTCGTGAATGCCTTCATCGGTGAAGACCGTCACATTGTCACCGATATTGCCGGCACGACACGCGACAGCATCTACACACGCTTCAATAAGTTCGGCCTTGACTTCTTCCTTGTCGATACAGCCGGCATACGGCGAAAAAATAAAGTATCGGAAGATCTGGAGTTCTACAGCGTCATGCGCTCTATCCGGTCCATCGAGAATTCCGATGTCTGCATTTTGATGATTGATGCCACGCGCGGCATCGAGGGACAGGACATGAACATCTTCCAACTCATACAAAAGAACCAGAAGAGCCTCGTGGTGGTTGTTAACAAGTGGGATCTTGTACCCGATAAGAACCAAAAGGTGATGGATACCTTCATCGATGCCATCCGTAACCGCATGGCCCCGTTCACCGACTTCCCCATCATCTTCTCCTCTGCCTTGACCAAGCAGCGCATCTTCCGTATTCTGGAGGAGGCCAAGCAAGTCTACGACAATCGCATACGCCGTGTCGGCACCACTCGCCTCAACGAAGAAATGCTGCCCCTCATCGAGGCTTTTCCACCCCCAAGCATGAAGGGTAAGTACATAAAAATCAAGTACTGTACGCAAGTACCTGAGACACGTGTCCCCACCTTTGTCTTCTATGCCAACCTGCCCCAATACGTGCGTGAACCCTATCGTCGTTTCCTCGAAAATAAGATTCGTGAACGCTGGCAGTTCAGCGGATGCCCTATTAACATATTCATCCGACAGAAATGAGAAAAATACTTTACCTCCCTCTCCTTCTGTCGCTATGCCTTCTTTCTTGCAACAAGCGAAGCGATGCACCCAGTCTGGCAGCAGAACGTTACTATGGGTATCTCATTGAAGGAGATGTGGACAACTATATGCGTGGCATGGCCGACTACGACAGTCTTCCCGAAGACTATCGCAGTCAATTGCGCGACATGTTTCTGCAATACCTCGATCACGAACAGAAGTTACATGGCGGCATCACTTCGGCCCAAGCCGTTCGCGACACCCTTATCGATTCTCTCCGTGCACATGTCTTCCTCAACATTCAGTTTGGCGACAGCACACTTGAACAAGTGTCCATGCCTCTTGTCCTCACCCCCGAAGGCTGGCGCATGAAATAAGAGATCAACAAGAGAAAGGCGGCAACTTCGTATGAAATTGCCGCCTTTCTCTTGCTGTGGTGTCACCAGGAATCGAACCGGGGACACAAGGATTTTCAGTCCTTTGCTCTACCAACTGAGCTATGACACCATCTCAAATGCGAGTGCAAAGGTACGAACTTATTTTGACATAACCAAATATTTTAATGAAAAAGTGAAATTTTTAATCATATATTTTTAATTTATAATTTATTGTTGTACCTTTGCACCCGTTAAAAGCTCCATTGGGGCTCTCGGATAGTAGCGCAGTTGGTAGCGTACCACGTTCGGGACGTGGGGGTCGGGAGTTCGAGTCTCCTCTATCCGACTTATAAACCCGAGATATTTTCCATCGCGATTAAATGGCTTCACTGAAAGAGCGTACGGCGAAAGGGTTCCTTTGGGGCATGGTGAATAACGGCATGACACAGATTCTGAATGCCGTGTTCGGGATTATACTTTTGAATCTGCTTCTCCCCGAGGATTATGGAAAGATTGCCATGCTGATGGTGTTTGCCAATATCGCCAGCACCTTGCAGGAAAGTGGTTTCCGACAGGCATTGTGCAACCTGCGCAATCCCTCGCAGCGCGACTATAATGCAGTCTTTTGGTTCAACATCGGGGTTTCGGCTTTGCTCTATGTCGTATTGTTTCTACTGGCACCGGTCATCGTTAGGTTTTACGACGATTCCGACCTGCTTTGGCTCTCCCGTTACCTATTCTTAGGTTTTTTCATTTCAAGTTTCGGTATAGTACAACGTGCCTATCTGTTTATCCACTTGATGAACCGACAGAATGCCGTCATTGGCATTGTATCCCTCATTGTTTCTGGAACTGTGGGTGTAATCATGGCCAGTCATGGCATGGCCTACTGGGGACTGGCCACCCAGCAAGTCCTCTACATCTTTGTCGTGGCTGTCATGGCTTGGTTCTATTCTCCGTGGCGTCCTTCGTTCCACATAGACCTCCGACCCGCCTGGCAGATGTTTGGATTCAGCAGTAAACTGCTACTGCAGAACCTCTTCAACAACCTTAACGCCCACGCTTTCGGTGTATTGCTCGGACGTTTCTATGGCGACTATTCAGCCGGAGTATACTCCAACGCCCGCAAATGGGACGACATGGGCATCAATACGGTCAACGGCATGGTGACAGAGGTTGCACAACCCGTATTAACCCGCGTACGCGATGACAAGGGGCGCTACTGCCATGTATTCCGGAAGATGCTGCGATTCGTATCGTTCATCTCTTTCCCCGTCATGCTGGGCATTGGACTTATTGCCCGTGACTTTCTACTCATTGTGGGAGGAGAGAAATGGTTGGAGAGTGCCACCCTCCTGAGTATGCTCAGTGTATACGGTGCCTTCTTCCCTATTACGACGCTGTATTCCAACCTCACTATCAGTCAAGGACGTTCGGGCATAAACCTGTGGTGCACCGTGGTCTTATGCGTACTCATTTGGATAGGCCTCATCGCCCTCCATCCGTATGGACTACGAGTGATGGTGATGTTCTTCATCGTGCTGAACATCCTCTGGTTGGCTGTATGGCAATGGTTTGCCTGGCGCTTGGTCGGCCTTAACCCATGGGATGCAGTAAAGGACATAGCGCCGTTCTTCGTCTTCACTATAGCCGTAATGGCCTTAACCTGGCGGCTGACACTCAGCATGGAGAATATCTGGCTTCGCCTCATCTGCAAGATGGTGGTTGCAGCCACACTCTATGGCGGAATCATGTGGCTGAGCAGAGCTCGTATTATGCGCGAAAGCATCGAATATTTAGCACATCGTCGCTATGAATAAACGAATGGAATGGCTGGATGCCATGCGAGGTCTGACCATGATATTGGTCGTAGCTTACCATGTCGCACAGATGTCGTTTGGCATTAGTGAGAAGACGAGTTCTTCGCTTCCCTTTCTGGTACTCTTCCGCATGCCCTTGTTCTTCTTCGTCAGTGGTTTTCTGGCCTATAAGGGAGACTTCGCATGGACGTGGACCAACACAATGAGCCTTACTTGGAAAAAGGTAAAAATACAGGTTCTGCCTGCCTTAGTTTTCCTTTGTGCCTTCATCATACTGAAACGTCCCGAGTTCTGGGGTAGTTTCGAATATGCAATGAAGAGTCCCACGAAGATGGGCTATTGGTTCACGTGGGTTCTCTTGCACATGTTCATCATCTACTATGCAGCTTGTATGCTTCAAAGTTATGTAAACAGCAAATTCCCAAAGAATCGATATCCTAATATTGTCATTTGGACGTTGTTCCTTCTCAGCCTTATTGTCTACGAGTCACTCTATTTGCCCGACTTGACCTACTACAAGGAACCCTTCTTCCGTTACTCCAGTCTGATAAAGACGATGAACTTCCTGCCTTTCTTCCTTTTTGGCAATCTCACCCACCGCTACTGGACAACATTGCAAAGGCTGACAGCCACCTGCTCGTCGTGGTTCGTACCCATGCTTATGATTGTGGCCTTCATATCGTGTGCCGACATATTCCGTTGGCACGCATGCAAGATGGAATGGGCAAATCTGCCACGCACCACGGCCATGTATTCACTACTCGTCATCATGATAGTCTTTTTCTACCACTATCAAGCGTGGTTTACCCACGAACGAGTCATTGGTCGTTTTCTGCAATATATAGGTGTACGTACGCTGGACGTATATCTTCTGCACTTCATTCTACTTCCCAAGATGCCTCAGGTGGGGCAGTGGCTGAACGCCAACCGGCCGAATTTCGTACTTGAAATCGTGACGTCGTTCTCCGTAGCCCTAGTGGTCATTGCCTTCTGCCTGCTTGTCAGTCAGGTGCTGCGCATCAGCCCCCTGTTCCGCCGATATCTCTTTGGTCGCCACTAATGCCATGAACATCGCCTACCTCATATCTGCCCACACCGACGCCCCGCAACTGGCGCGCCTCATTCAAGCCCTGCATGCAGACGCCGAGTTCTTTGTCCACATCGACCGAAAGTCGGACATCCGTTCTTTCCGAGAGGTTATTCAGACAGAAAATGTCCATTTCATCGATAATCGGACAGATATTCGTTGGGGCACATTCCGACAAGTCGAATACCAATTGGCACTATTGGAAGCTGCAATCGACCACCCTACTCACTTCGACCGCATCTTTTCGTTGAGCGGTCTGGACTATCCGCTCTGGAGCAACCCGCACATCACGCAATGGCTGGAGCGACAGGGCGAGCGTGAGATTCTGAAAGGCTACAAGATAGAATCAGACCTTTGCCCGGCTCAGCAGAAGGAACTATACAGCCAATACCGTCCCTTGTTTTCGTTATTGGGCAATCGGTGGGACAACAAGTTAAGCATCCTCTGCCGCAAGGTGATGACAGCACTCGGCATTCGGCGGAAACTCCATTTCGAGGTGGACGGCAAACGATGGTACCTCTACAAAGGAGCCTCATGGTGGTGCATCAGCGAGGAACTGGCCCGATACGTAGTGCAGAGCTGTCAGCAGCACCCTGAGATAGCACGTTACTTCCGCCATAGCTTCGGTCCCGACGAATGTCTCCCCCAGACCATAGTCTTCAATTCCCCCGAATGGGCATCAAAGTGCATGCTCGCCACAGGCAAATATCCTGGTCTGGACGCACTGACGCCCCTGCACCATATCGTCTACGAACCCATCATCAAGGTCATGGATGCTTCGGACTTCCCCACTCTGATGAAGAGCGGAAAGATGTTCGCCCGCAAATTCTGCAGTGGAATAAGCGATGAAGCGCTGGCATTGATAGATAAGGCACGAAATGCTTGACCATCGTAAATTATTTTATTACCTTTGTGGCGACAAACCGTAACAACCATGTATAATAATAAAGTTGTAGTCTACACCTCGGGAACATTCGATATGTTCCACTCCAACCATCTGAAGATGATTGAGTATGCCCGTGGGCTGGGCGACACCCTGATTGTGGGCGTAAGCACCGACGAATTGGTGTGCTCCTACAAGCGTCCGCCCATCATACCGTTTGAGGAACGCATAGCCATCATCAAGGCACTGAAGTACCCCGACATCGTCATTCCACAACGTTCGCTGGACCATACAGAAATCGTCAAGAAACTGAACATTGACGTATTCGTCGTTGGCGACGACTGGACGGGCAAATACGACTATCTGAAGGAATTGGGTGTCACGGTGTTCTACTTCCCCTACGGTTCAGGTACATCCTCGACAAGCATCAAGAAGGAAATCGTGGACCGCTACGACGAAATTAAGAGCAAGATAGACCATCAACCTAATCCGGACATCAAATGAGGACAGCAATTGTGACCGGCGGAAGCCGAGGTATTGGACTGGGCGTAGTGAAAATGCTCGTCGAACGGGGCTATCGGGTTATTGCCTCGTATGCCCACGACAAAAACGCAGCCCACGAAGCAGAACGGGTGATGCAGGGGAATGCGCTTTTCTTCAAAGCCGACCACAGCAATCGCACTGAGACGTATCGCTTCATCGACTTTATCCGCCAACAGACGGACAGTATTCATTGCGTCGTATGCAACGCTGGCACTACAGTGCGCCATGCATTCACAGAAACGTCCGATGACGACTGGGACTGCATGATGGAGGTTGCCGTCAACGCCCACGTCATTCTTTTACGCGAATTGTTTCCTCTGATACAAGACAACTCGCACATTCTCTTCACCGGCTCATCTATGGCCATCCATCCCCATGCAACAGTGCTTGGCTACGGTGTGAGCAAGGCTGCTGTTCATGCGTTAGCCAAGAACCTGACCAAGGTCTTTGAACCCAAACATACGACGGTCAATGTCATTGCACCCGGGTTCGTGGATACGGAATGGCAGAAGAACAAGCCCGAGGAGATACGACAAAATATATGTCGGAAGACTGCCATACACCGTTTTGCCACGACTGAGGAAATTACGGGTGCCTATGCATTCTGTCTCGACAATGGATTTACGAATGGAGCCATCATTGAGGTAGACGGCGGTTACTCGTATCGCTAAATCCTCATTTATTCAATCTTCACGTCCTCCGCATGATACTGCGCCCCTGGATTATCGGGCAGGCGCATGTAGTCGCCGTAGCGATAGGCCAGACACTTCTCAGCTTCCTTCATGATGGGGGCTGTTGTGTTCTCGAACGCTACGCGCCGTACAGGCAGGAAGTCTTCTGCTGGACTCTTTTGGAAATACGGTATGCCTAAGGCAAAGTCGTAGTAGCGCGTACAGAACACCTTCGAGAGCAGGCGCAGAAGAGGGAAAACGAGCCTACGGTTCAGGGCGGTAAGGAGACGTACACGCCACATCGCCTGCATGGGGTCGCCGGCCGTACGCAGCATCTTGTAGCTATGTCCAAAGGTAAGGAGCGAGAGGTTATGTATCCACAGCGGGATGGGTTCCAGGGGGAAGATATCAACGTAGATGCCGTGTTCCTTCCACACGCGGTCGTAGCCGTTACGTTCAAAGAGCTGGCTCTTCTTGTCCCGTACCTTGGCATACTGAAAGAAATAGTTCGGATCGGTAGTGTGCCACTGCAGGGCCATGTCCTCGGGCAGTTCCTCTGGCAATAGTTTCATCAGCCGTTCAAAGTCGGGCCGCAGCATTTCGATGTCCAGGTCATCGTCCCAAGGGATAAAGCCCTGATGACGTACAGCACCAAGCATGGAACCGCCCGATAGCCAATAGGGAATCCCGTGTCGCCGACAAATGTCATCAATGGCCTCATAGACATGGAGCATGCGCTCCTGCATCCGCCGCAGCAGCGACCCGTCGGGGTTATACTTCTTTCTTAATTCTTCATTATTCACTTTTCCACCCTTCACTTTTCATTCTTCACTTCTTCTGCCATCGCCCGCTCAACCAGGGGGTGCGTTCGATGTAGGGCACCATCCAGGCACAAATCAGGAATATGGCAGGCAGCAATATCAGCGCCTCGTCGTACCGGCCATAGATGCTGCGACCGAAACAGAGGTGCATGAACTTGACATAGTACAACATGGGATAGTGGCTGACAAAGAAGACCATCGAGTGCTCGCCAATGAAATTAATCACTGGCACGCGAGGCAGTTGACCCGCAATGAGCAAGCCCGACAGACCACACAGGACAACCGTAATATTCACAACGGTAACGATGGGGTCGCCCGAAAACTTATTGCTCGACATTACATACGCCGCATCATGGAATATAATATTGCTGACGACGAAGAATAGTATGAGTGCCAACGATATATAAATAGTCTGGGAAGCATTCCACCTGGTCATCAGGCGACTCCAGGCACGACCCAGTTCAAAGAAGAACAGCCCCATGGGCACATTGTTCAGGCTCATCCACAACGGATTGCCCTGGGTGTAGAGCCAATAGCTGACGAAGGGCAAGACGAAGTAAAGCGACGACGACCATTGTAGCACCCAATGAGGCGCGTGGGCAAAGAGGCGATGGCGCCCCTTCTCCAGGAAATGTATGGCGATGTAAGCCGCAAAGAAACTGAAAAGGAACCACGTAGGATTGTTGCCATAGAAAGAACTGATCGTCCAAATATGGTTCAGTTCTATCGGCTCGATGGGGTGATGGAAGCGGTCGATGATAAAAGGCTGGAAAGAGAAGAATATGGCTCCGCCTATCAAACCCGTCGTCAGGTAGGGAATGAGCAACCGCTTCGCCTTGTCGGTGCAGTACTGTCGACTGTCGCCCAGCACACTCTTGTTAAAATAGCCTGCTTTGAAGAAGAAGAACGACATGAAAAAGTATGACCACTGCATCACCTCACGCCACCAGTCGTCGTCGGCATGGCCGCAAAACGACATGACGTGCAGGCTCACCATGCGGATAATGCAGATGCCGCAAAGGAAGTCGAATGCATGATTTCTCAGTTTCATGGGGACAAAGATAGCAATTATTTTTTGATTTTTAATTTTTAATTTTTAATTTATTTCATAACTTTGCAATATGAAACTCGCACCCGTAGCACTTTTTGTCTACAATCGGGCGGACAATACCCGCCGGACGCTGGAGGCGCTGGCCGCGAACTCGCTGGCCCGGCAGACAGAAGTCTACGTCTTCAGCGACGGGGGAAAGGACCCGCTATCGTGGACGCAAGTCAACGAGGTCAGGCAAACCGTCAGGGAGTTTGCTGGCGAGTTCAAGACCTTCACCCTCGTGGAGCGGTCCGAAAACATCTATCTGGAACGGAACATCACCGAGGGCATCGCACAAGTCTTCGAGACGCACAACCGCATCATCGTCCTGGAGGACGACATCGTCACCTCGCCCCGCTACCTGCAGTACATGAACGAGGCTTTTGATCTTTATCACGATGTCCCTCGCGTGATGCACGTCGCCGGCTTCACAAACCTGTCCCTCACAGACACGCCCTTCTACTTCACCCCACACATGAGCGGATGGGGCTGGGGAACGTGGCGCAACCGATGGAACGAGCATTTCCGACACTACAAGACGCGCGAGGAGGCACTCGACGGACTGACTCCGGCCGATCTCGACGCCCTGCAGTATGGCGGGGTCTTCCGCTGCCTGCAGAGTCTCGACAAGCGCCCCATTCCCTGGGACATCTGCTGGGAGATAGCCATCTATCGCGCCCAGGGGCTCTGTCTGACCCCTGGCCGGACGATGGTGCGCAACATCGGACTCTCCCAGGGCACCCACTTCCGTTCGTGTAGTCTGCTCCAGTGGTACGAGTTCGACCGCGAGCCGCAACAGCAACCTCTTCCACTGGTCCGTATAGCCAACCCCCAGAAGGACCCCGCCATCGAGACTCTATTCGCCCAGGCCATCACCGACTGGGGCATCCGCTACACCGCATTAGGGAAGGTCGCCCGTTATATATATAAGAAGGTAAGGGGATGAACGTACTGATAGTGAATACCACCGAACGAACGGGAGGAGCCGCCATTGCTGCCACCCGACTGATGCATGCCCTCAGGGCCGAGGGGGTGCAGGTCAGCGTAGCTACGCGTCAGCGCAAGTTTCCCTTCTACTGGGAGCGACTGCGCATTTTCCTTGCCAATCACTTGTCGAAGCACAACCTCTGGCAGATAGACATTGCCAACTGCGGCGAGGACATCACGAAGAGACCCGAATTCCGGCAGGCCGACGTCGTTCACCTCCACTGGATCAACCAAGGATTCCTCTCCCTCAGCAACCTTCGGGCCATCTTCCGCAGCGGTAAGCGCATCGTGTGGACACTCCACGACCAGTGGCCCTACACCGCCATCTGTCACTACGCCGAGGACTGCACGCGCTACCAGACCCATTGCCACCACTGTCCCCTGCTCACGGCCCCACACCCCCACGACCTCTCCTATCGCATTTTCGAGCAAAAACTGCGCATCTGGCGCGAGGCCGACATCACCTTCGTGGGCTGCAGCCGTTGGATAGCCGACGAGGCCCGCCAGAGCGTCCTAACCCAGGGCCACCGCGTAGTATCTATTCCCAATGCCATAGACCACAACGTCTTCCGTCCCATGCCGAAGGACGAAGCACGTCGCCAGCTCGGCCTATCCGCCGACAGACCCATCGTGCTCTTCATCTGCCAGAAGGTGACGGACGAGCGCAAGGGCATCCGCTACCTCGAGGAGGCCGCACGCGAACTGCCGGACATCCAGCTGGTGCGTGTGGGCAAAGGTGGCGACTACGAAATCAGCGACGAGCGACGGATGGCTGCGATGTATGCCGCAGCCGATGTCTTCGTCACCCCCTCGCTGCAGGACAACCTGCCCAACACCATCGTCGAGGCCATGTCGTGCGGCACCCCCTGCGTCGGTTTCTGCGTGGGCGGCATCCCAGAGATGATTCACCACCAACGCGACGGCTATGTGGCCCGCTACTGCGATGCCCACGACCTGGCCGCTGGCATCCGCTACGTCCTCACCCACCCGGAACTGCAAGAAGCGGCCGTCGTCTACGCCCACCAGACCTACGACGAGCACCGCGTGGCGCAACTATACCTGGAGGAATATGAAAGATAGCCCACTAATAACCATCATCACCGTCACCTACAATGCCGAGCCCACCATCGAGCGTACATTGCAGAGCGTGGAACAGCAGACCTACGACCGCATCGAGCACCTCATCATCGACGGCTGCTCCACCGACCATACGCTTTCGCACATCCAGCGCTACGTAGAACGCAATGCTGCCCCCATCCGCCACTCCATCCGTGTCGTCCGCGAACCGGACAACGGACTCTACGATGCCATGAACAAAGGCATCCAGCTGGCCTCGGGCGACTACCTGGTGTTCCTTAACGCTGGCGACCGTCTGCACGAACCTACCACCATCGAGCAGATGGTGCAGAAGACGGGATGGCAGCACAACCGCGCCAACTATGCCGTACTATACGGCGAGACCGACCTCGTGGACAACGAGGGACGCTTCCTGCGCCACCGTCGCCTGCAGGCTCCCAAACAGCTCCGAAGCAGCAGCTTCCTCAGCGGCATGCTCGTCTGCCACCAGAGCTTCTACGTCCGCACCGACCTGGCCCGTGCCGAACGCTACAACCTCAGCTATCGCTTCTCGGCCGACTACGACTGGTGCATCCGCATCATGCGCCGTGCCGAACGTCGCCGCCTCCGCTTCCTCAACACGGGCCTCATCCTCACCGACTATCTCAGCGAAGGCCTCACCACCAAGAACCATCGCCGCTCGCTCCTCGAGCGTCTACGCCTCATGGCCCATCACTACGGCTGGCCCTCCGCCCTCGCCGCCCACCTCTGGTTCGTGGTACGCAGCGTCACGATGCGATGAAAAAAGTCCGGCATTACGCTCGTATATCAGAAAAGTTTCTTAACTTTTCCCTACGGTTTTTAGATACTCACGTTCGAAAATGCCAAAAATATTTGGCATTTTGCTCACTTAATCGTATCTTTGCAGCGTTTGCAGCGGATACTCGGTGGAGTATGCCATTTTATTTGCATATTTGCACATGACCTGCGCCTTTCTGTACCCCACAGTCTGGATGTTGGCTTGTGCGACGAGAACAATACGGACTAACTAATAACTATAAACAAAACTATGAGAAAACTACTATTTTTCTTTTTTGCTCTGCTGACGGGAGTTAGCGGGGTGTGGGCTGATGATGTCACGGTCACCATAAATGACCAAACAGAATTGGCGACCATTAATAATGCAGCCACGTCTGAGGCAACAGCTACACACAAATATGGTGTTTATTCGGGATCGGATGCAGCAGACAATCCTCCTTACACAACATTTACCACAATTGGTGAATCGGGATGTGCTGGCCTTACGGTAACTGTTTCTGGAAAGATAATGAAACCCACATACGTGCCGAGTTCCAATACAAATTATCAGCATGTGATATCACTTTTTTCAACTTATGAGCAGACTAATGCCAATGCTTATACAATGACAATAGCTGCCCCTTCTGGTTATTACATTAAGAGTTATACGTTGAAAGCTATTAGTACGGGTTCTGCAGGAAAATTCTATATTGCTCCTGCTGGAGAGAGTAATACTGAGGTTTCTTCCACTTTAAAAGCTTTCACAAGAACAGTATGTGCCTCTACTGCCACGTTGACCATGAAGCGTTATGATAATAACAAAACTACAGAACTTTGTATTCCTCAATTCTCAGTTGTCTTAGCTCCAATTCCTACTTACGATGGAAGTTATGCACCTTTATCCATAAACAATACAACTGGTCCATCAGTGGCACAATGGGGAAGTTCCTGGACTTCAACAAGCACTCCTGCAGGCTTACAACTTACATGTACTGCTAATAACATGGAAATAAGCACAACGGCAAACTTACATTCTGCTGGTGGTCAAACCTATACACTTACTGCACCTGTTGGATACCTCATAGGAGGGTATACTATTGGAATGTATGGAGGTGCTGCTGGCAGTTTTATCACACCTTCTGGTTGTGGAGCCACCTTAGTAGGAACTGATTCTTCTAATCCTACTTATGTATATGTTACTGGTTTATCTGCCGTATCTACGACTTTTACCAGAACTGGCACTAGTACTAGTGGTTACGCAACGACATTTACTGTATACCTAAAGCCTTCATACGAAGTAACATATAAGCTGCCGGGAACGAGTGAAAGTGATGTTGTAGTTGAACAGTTTGCTGGTTCTTCCATTTCTGCGCCTGCTGCATGGGCACGTGATGGTGTGACATTTAGTTACTATACAACATATTCAGATGGAGTATTCTCGAATCCAATCTCAACAGCTCCAACTAATGCACAAACTGTATATGTTGATTATACTTTTAGCAAATCAAGCCTGATTTCTGCAAGCTCGTCTGAACTCAGCTGGTATCGTTTGGCAGCATATTCTAATGGCTTATACTATGATTTGTATTATAACGGTACAGCCCCCTACCCATTCAAGGCACAGAGCGTGTTCGATGGCTCAGACGGCTATTTATGGGCCTTCACCGGCAATCCTATTGATGGATTTACAATATATAATAAAGCTGCCGATGGATATACTCTTTATGCAAGTGGGTTCGGAGATGGCGTAGCTCCATATATGGACAATGAAAATACATCAAAGTGGTATATGAAAATCAATGGTTCATACATTGGATTCGAATGCGCTGGAACTGGTAACGCCAATAGATTCTGGAACGATTATGGAGGTGGTGCTGCTTCTCTTAGATTCTATAGCGGCTATACTCCATTGCAGTACACTCATATTGATGATGTGGACTTCAGTGTCCTATATACAAACAATATCAAGCCCTTTATTGATAATGCAGGAACGGGTTATTTCAAGATCTCGAGCTCTGATGCTGAAACCCTTTCTGGAGAATACACAACGGCTAACAGCGACAGTAAGATAACATTGAGTGAATACGCGTCACTCGTTTCTTCACTTAATAGTAAGATTAGTTGGCCAGCGACTGGATACTATCGTGTAAAGAGTGTCAGCGCAAACAAGTATATGAAGGCAGAGAATGTTTCCCAGCTTACTGTTGATGCTTCTGGCACTGGTGCTAGTTCTATTGTCTATCTCAATGGAAGCAATGGAACTTATACAATGAAGATGCAAGCCTTGAATGTATATACAAACAGCAACAGCAGTGCTTCCACTCTTACATCAAGTGATAAAACAACGTATTTGGCAATCCCTGTTGAAAGCAGCAAGTTATCACCGGGTAAGGTAACAATTGGTAACGGCGCAACTGCTACAGACTTCCACTGTGTATCAGAATCTAATGTTCAATCCATTGCAATCGGTACCAACACAGATGACAATACAGCCGCTTATTGGACTTTTGAGGAAGCAACAACTGTTGCGATTCCGTTGAATTACGTGGCATCGGCTGGTGGTAGTTTTGCAACCATGTGCTTACCCTTTGATGTAACTTTGCCGTCGTATGGACAGACAGGTTTTGTTGTTCCATGCCTTGTTACTATAAAAGGAAGCCGTGCACAACTTGTTACAAGTACTAAAACGCAAATCCCAGCAGGAACTCCTGTTCTTCTCTATGCTCCAGGTGAGGTAGCTAGCACAACAGCAACCATAGCAACCTCTGCTCTTTCAGACCCCATCACGGGTGACAACAATCTTGAAGGAACATACTTCAACAAAACCACGTTAGAAAGCAATGAATATGTCTTTGGGCTCAACACTGAAGATGAACTTGGTTTCTGGAAGTTAGGTGACGGATTCAAGGTCGGAGCCAACAAGGCATATTTAATCTATGATGGAGTCGCCTCTTCTGTCAAGGGCTTTGCTATTGACTTCAATGATGCAGACGGCATCAGTTCAATGGACAATGAACAATGGACAATGGACAATGCTGCTATCTATAACATTGCTGGCCAGCGCGTAGCAAAGGCTCAGAAGGGCTTGTATATCGTGAATGGCAAAAAGGTCGTAATTAAATAAAGAAAGGAGGAACAAACTATGAAAAAGATATATAATGCACCAAGCACGAGGGCCGTTGCCATCCAAGTAAGAAACCATATGCTGGATTTGTCTGCTGGTAATTCTGCCAGCATCAAAACAGGTGTGACAAAAAGTGATGCCTTTGGCCGCGAAGACAACGGCTGGGACATCTGGGGAAGTAACGATGCGGAGGAATAGCCGCTGAAAGAAATAGGGCGCAGCGTCGGCCTTACACGCCGCTGCGCCCTGACCCGCAGCCAGTTGCCCCCTTCCTCATAGTATGGGGCACTGAGTTGTTATTAGTTCATGGAGAGTTGGGCCGTAAGGTTCGACTCTCCGTATTTTTGTGCCCAGCACGAGTTCGCCTGCATAAAGCTGTGTTTAGCTGTAAGCATTCGTAAGTTTTAACATGAAAAACGACACAGAATTAAGGATGAATTTGTACCCTTGTACCTGTTATGACTCTTTAATGGTAAGCATTCGTTTAAATACACGTTGTAGCAGTTGTAGTGTCGTTGTACCTTTGCAGTCGCAATAGTGCACACAACTACAACTGTTATTGTATCATG
>CAJOJA010000011.1 GCA_905234735.1 uncultured Bacteroidaceae bacterium
AGGGGCTTACTTTTCAAAAAAAGAGTCCGCAATGCCTATTTATCGGCATCGCGGACGATTATTAATGCTCATTTGAGTTTTAGCGGACAGCAATAATAAAAAAAGCCTACCGCACACAATATGCGGCAGGCTGTCTTCGTTATAGACATATAAACCTTCAATATCTTCGCCTATGACCCAATCTTTACCTTACGAAACATTATCCCCCTCACCTGCGGTTCTGCAGTATATACGCGATTTCGCACGAACGTATAAGCCACACCAAGCATCATGTTAGTTGCTCCTTCATTACTGGCTGCAGACTTTGGCAACCTTGAACGGGAGATGCAGTGGTTCAACCAGAGTCGAGCCGATCAGCTCCATCTGGATGTAATGGACGGGGTGTTCGTTCCGAATATTTCTTTCGGCTTCCCTGTTCTGAAACATGTGGCACGCTTGTGCCAGAAGCCCTTGGACGTACACCTGATGATTGTTGAACCGCAGAAGTTTATTGCTCAGGTTCGCGACTTGGGAGCCTATTACATGAACATCCATTTCGAGGCTGTGACCCATCACCATCGTGTCGTGCAGCAGATACGCGAGGCTGGAATGCATCCGGCCATCACGCTGTGTCCCTCAACGCCTGTTTGCCTACTTCGCGATATCATCTGCGATGTCGACATGGTTCTGCTGATGTCTGTCAACCCTGGGTTTGGCGGACAGAAGTTTATTCCTCACACGCTGAAGAAGGTACGGGAACTTCGTGCCCTCATTCAGGAGACGGGAAGTCAGGCACAGATAGAAATCGACGGCGGAGTAAATATGGAAACGGGACGTCAGTTGGCAGAGGCTGGAGCAGACATCCTTGTTGCTGGCTCGTTTGTCTTTGGAGCACAGAATCCTTCTCAAACGATTGATGCCCTGAAAGCATTGTCGTGAATCTGGATCGATGTCTCTATCCGTCGATGGCGGCAGCGCTGGCCATCGGCATTCTTATGGGTTCCTATCTGATTCTTCCGACGGGAGCAATACCGTTTATCCTGGGAGCCTTATTACTCAGCATCGTAGCTTTCTGGTTGTTACGTCATGGGCTGACAGCTTTCTTCTCCCTCTGCCTATGCTTCCTGTTGTTAGGCTTCGTTCGTTCGCAACTGCCCACACTTGCATTGTTGCCTGACACGCTTCTGTATGAGAGTGCGATGCTGCTGCAACGAACCATTGTACATCTGCATTCGCTTGGTTTGTCGCCAACCTGCGACTCGTTGGTCACAGCCATGTTACTCGGCAGTCGCGAGACCTTGACACACGAGACGATTGAACTCTATCGACACACTGGAGCCTCGCATATTTTAGCCCTTTCAGGATTGCACCTGAGTGTTTTGTTCGGTCTTCTTAATTTCTTCCTGCTACGGCTCATAAATTACCGCTTGCGCTACGTGTTTGGCTGGATTGGCATAGCTGGCATTTGGGGCTACGCTATGCTCACGGGTTTTCCCGTCTCATTGTGTCGTGCTTCATTGATGATGACGCTGCTACTGATAGCTGAAATGAACTACATCGAACGCAATTCGTGGGACACACTGGGGATTACGGTTTTGTGCTTGCTCCTACTATCGCCCGATATGCTGTTTGATGTGGGGTTCCAACTGTCCTTCACGGCAGTGATAGGTATACTACTGTTCTATCGTCCTCTCTCTCGTTTATGGCAGCCACGGAGTGCATTGTTGAAGTGGCTATGGCGTGCATGGTCAGTTTCATTTGCAGCCCAAATTTTCACGTTACCCCTGCTGCTGCATTATTTCCGTTTTTTCAGTGTATCGGGCATTGTGATGAGCCCCATATATATACTTTTGGCCTCAGGCATTCTCTTAACAGCTATGTTCCTGATGTTTATCTCCCTATTTAGTGGCGGTCATCTATTAAAGTATGTGCTGGAGACTCTTGTAAGCGTACAACATAGCCTGATGGGGGGAGTCAACCGTCTATCAATAGACAAGCTGGTAATTAGTGAGTTTTCTTCTACGTTGATTATACTTTGGTATGCAGCCATGCTTTGTCTTCTGCCACCGTTGTGGGCAATACAACCTGCTGATGCAAAGCCCAAGGGCTATCGTCTGGCTATGTTTTTCAGGCAGTGGCCTTATCTGCTTGCCTTCCTCCTTCTCATTACAACCTGTATACTACAAGCTATGTAAAGATGTAGGGCCTCGTGATATACTGCTATAAACAAACAACCCCGGGCAGATAGCTCGGGGTTGCATGTATCGAATAGTGAGATGTTACTCTGAGGGAAGTTTGAAGAACCAGTTGTCCATGTTCTGCAACTTGCCCAACAGTGAAGGATCGCGCTTTGCTAAGCGTGAAGCCAGATAGTTGGGATCGTTGCGGTGCTGGGCAACGCGCATGAGGTCGAAGAAGCGAGTTCCTTCGAAAGCAAGTTCCAATGCACCTTCGTCGATGATGAGGTCTTCGACACAGTTCTGTACGATATTGTCATAGGCTCCGCTATAGATGTCTTCCTTCGTCAGGTTGGCACCATAGGCCTTTGCCTTCTCCTGAATCTTCTTCACGTAGTCGTAGGAGCTGCTCTTGTCGTTGTATAGCGGCATACCGCATCCACGGGCATGAATACCTATGGTGATGGGGTCTGAACCCGTACCACGGGAGACGGAAGTACTGTTATAGCCACGCTGGGTCAGCGAACTGCGATAGTATACGGTGGGCGAAGATAGATTGCCGTTTAGTACCTCAAAGTCAAAGTTCAGGAAACTAGGGGACTTGAGAACCTCGCGACGATCCAGATAGTAGAGGGCTGCCTGACAGTTTTCGTCAGTATAGTTCTCATAGGACTCGGGAGCCCAAGCGAAAGAGCCTGTCTGTGCATATTCCTGATATGCGCTATCCGTTTCTGCACCGATGTAGGTATACAGATAGGCTTCCAGATCGGCTCTGGTGCGCATTGTATTCACTCCTTCCACAGGCAGAACTACACCAGCGGAGTCGGTGAATATCCAAATGCTGTCCCTAACGGCATAGTCATTGTTGCCTTCGGCACCGGCTTCGTCCAAAGCAGAGGGATACCAGGCATCATTGTTGCAGAGACCGTTTTTCAGGATGGCAAAGGCATAGCTGTGATAACCGGCACGATTCAGAGCCTCGGCATAGCGCAACCATACCATAGCCTTGCGATAAATCATGGGATAGACCGTAGTGAAGCTACCGCCAGGATTTTGCTTAGTGATGAACTTCTCCGTATTGCGCAGACCGTTCGAGTAGGTCTGGTAGATGTCATCAACCCAGTACTGGCGGGCATCGCCAATGGTGGAGTCGGGGGTCAGAGTGAAGTCGGCTAGGCTGAATGAACCACCATTCATGGCACCAACATAAATCTCAAAGGTCTGTTCTTTGCAGAGATTGAAGTAGGCGTCACTGGCAGCCAGCTGCTTGGCATCATACTTAGGAGTCAGGCTGACACTGGCCGTCGTAGACGATGTCGTATCACTGGTCTCTTCAGTGCGTACTGATATTTCGCTGGTGAAACCAAAGACGTCATTCACGCCACGTAATACCGTTCCCCACAGTTTGTTGGTGGAGGAGGGGATAGCCGTAATTGACTCTCTGGTTGTAGATGCAGCTCCAGTCTCCGTCCAAGGACTGCCCGTGGTTGAAGCATAGAGATAAATGGGGCGATCCATACCTTCACCCTTAAAACCATAGTTATGATAGCCGATGGGTAGGGTTCCGCCAGGTACCATGTGGCCCTGACCTTGATTGTTGGAGAGGTAGTCGTAATAGTACTGAGCAGCGGTCTCGAAGTCCTGCTTGCTCTCGCCCTTGGCAAGATACAAATCACCAAGTATCAAGTTGAGGGGAATCATAGCCTTACTGCTATGGCAGATGGTACGTGTGCGACCATAACCGTCGTACTGAGGAAGACCATATTCCAGCTCGATTTGAAGGGCAGCCTGAAGGCTGGGAGCAAGCTCGTCGACCAGATTCTTGATGGTAACTTTCTTGGGCTGATCCATGAATGCATTGATATCGTCGGTTGTCAGCAGAGGCTCGGTGTAGAAGGGTACTTCCTTGTACACCTGTACCAACTGCAGATAAACCCACGCACGAATGGCCTCGACCTGGGCAGACTCCTTCAGCATGTAGGGCTGGAGTGTGCCTGTGACACGCTCGCGGTCGCACATGGCCAGATAGGCATTGCAGGAGTTGATGACGTGGTAGTAGTCGCTGGCTTTCAAGTAGCGGCAGCTGCCATCGACAGCCTCATCGCGGTTAAAGTCGAGAATGGCACGGATAGAGTCGCTGATGTAGGCTGTCCCGCTAACCAATTCTCCACGACATTCGCCCAAAATCACATAGCGCTCGGCAACGTTCTGGAGCGATTTCAGTATGCCCCAGTAGCTATAGAGCGTATCCTTACCTACTTCGTAGGCATGACGCTCGCTGTCGGGCGAAAGCATGTCCTCGCACGAAGTAAAGGTCGTGCTGAAGGTGATGCAGCAAATCAAAAGACTTATTAATGATGTTTTTTTCATAGTCGTACGGAATTAGAGGTTGATGGAAACGCCAAAGTTAAAACTGCGACCGCTGGGCAGGAGGCCTGTGTCGATGCCCTGATACAGTGCGCTGTTGCGGCAAGACATTTCAGGATCTGTGCCCAGATACTTGGTGAGGGTCCAGAGGTTGTTGCCTTCGGCCCATATCTTCAAGCCCTGAAGCCATGTGTTGGTATAGGGGAGGGTATAGGTGAGGCGAACGTTCTTCAACTTCAGATAACTGCCATCCTCAATCCAGCGGTCACTCATGCGCTCGTTGTTGCGCCAGTCGTCACTCTCGACATAGCAAACTTTAGGTATGTTTGTCTGCTGTCCCTCGTAGGTCCAGCGATTCAGAGCTGCAGTGGTCTGGTTGTAAGTCGTGTTCAGACCCTCAAGCATGGAGCGCTGATAGTTGTAGATGTCATTGCCCAGTGAGTACTTGAAGTTGACATCGAGACGAAGGTCTTTCCAGGTGAGGCTGGTATAGATGTTACCAAAGATATCGGGGTTGGGATTACCGATGACAACCTTATCGGCATCGTCGATGACACCATCGCCGTTCTGATCAACGAAGCGGATGTCGCCTGCCTGGAAGTTGCGATAGGGGTCTTCGGAAAGTCCGGTGGGATACTTCAGGTAACCCAGAGCACCTGCGGAGGAGGCGGCTGCATCATCTTTCAGCACACCGTCGGTCTGCCAACCATAGAAACTGCCGGCGGCATAGCCTACAGCTGTCAGAATGTTGTCCTTGCCATAGATGCTGGATGTGTAACCATTGATGGTCTGTGTGATGTTACCTGCAGCGTCCTTCAACTGGAACATGTTGCTGGCGGGCAGTTTGGTAATCTTGTTGTTGTAGTGTCCAAGTGTGGCACCCAATTCCCACTTCCAGTTCTTCTTGTTGATGAGGGCAGCATTGACATTGACTTCGAAACCCTTATTCGTCATTGCACCTTCGTTGGTCCAGTACTTTGTGCTCATACCTGATACATAGGCCAGATCCTTAATGGTGAGCAGGTTGTCTATCTTGTTCCAATAGAGATCAATACCTGCATGCAGGCGGTTCTTCAGGAATGAACCTTCAAGGGCAACGTTGTACTTGGTAGCTGTTTCCCATTGGATAGTACTGTTTTCGATGTTCTTCAGTACCAGACCAACGGTGTTCTCCGTTACGCGCTGGCTCTCCCAGTAGGTACGGGCTGCATAGTAGTCGAGGTCGTCATTACCGTTTTGTTCAACACCGGCAGTCAACTTCAGATAGTTGATACCGCGGCAGTTCTTGAGCCATTCCTCGTTGCTGATGAGCCATCCCAGTTGCAGACTTGGGAAGACACCCCAGCTGACACCAGCGAGTTGGAAACCGCTGCGAGTATTCTTACCAAACTTACTGCTGGCTTGGCTGCTCACGGTGAATTCAGCAAAGTACTTGTGGGCAAAGTTGTATGAGCCATAGAGATAGTAGGTCATATCTATCCAGTTGTCCTTCGTACCACCATCGCTGGGGTATTGCATGTTCTTGCTGATATTGGGCAGTTTATCATTCTCGTTGTTGTAACCACGCAAGTAGCTGTACGAGTAACTATAGTTGTTGTAGCGCCAACCGCCGAAAACATCAATGTTGTGTGCACCATAGCTGTTCTTCCACTCCAAACGAAGGTCGTTGTTGATAGTGGTTTCCTTGGTGAACTGTGACTTCAGTACAGAGGTGATGTTGCCTAAGTCAGTAAGCATGTACTGTGTAGTACCAGCAATCGGAAGGAAGTATTTCTCATTGTTACGATTCAACTGATAGTTGAAGCGGTCGCTGATGCTAAATTGCTTAGTGATTTGGTACTTAGGACTAACGTTGATGTTAATCTGCGTCATCTCGGCATAGTTCTTGTTTTTGCCCTGTCCGTTCTCGAGTACCCAGTAGGGATTACGCAGACTTTCGTTGATCCTCATCTGAGTCGGATACTTGAAGGGATTCTGCACCCATGTGGTCGTGTTGTCGCTTGCATACTTACCACTGTATTCACTCGAAAGCAGCAGCGTACGCTGGTTTTCATCGTAGTAGTAAGCGTATGGACTGATCATAGGACTCTGAACCAGACCCAAAACATTGGTACTGCCAATGTTCTGCATGTCATAGCTCTCGCTCCATCCGTTGTCGAGGATATTATAGGATGTCTGGTTGTAGGCGATATCCAGACCCGTGTGCAGTTTCTCGGCAATCTTGATGTCAGTGTTGAAACGTAGGTTAAGACGGTTCATGTCTGTTCCCTTCTGTGTTGCGTCGGCTTTAGAGTAGCCCAGTGACAGCGAGTACATACCCACTTCGTCACCACCTTCAACGTTAATCTTGTAGTTCTGTACGAAGGTATTCCTGTACATGTCCTTCTGCCAGTCAGTGTTGTTATGGAACACCTTGTAGTAATAGTTACTGGGATTGTCGTTGAGGAAAGCGTATCCCACACCGTCAACGTTGCTAATGGTGAGGTCCTTGATGGTGCTGGCCAAGTCGCCCAAGTAGGTACGATACTGGCTACCGTTCAAGACATCCAAACGGGTGGGAGTGAGTTCTGTTCCGCCGTAGACACGAACGTTAATCTTGGTTGTCAGACTATGGCCGCGCTTTGTGTTGATGAGGATGACACCATTGCCACCTTTGGCACCATACAGGGCTGTACCGTTTTTCAGCACCTCGATGCTTTCAACGTTTTCGGGATCCAGTCCGGCAAGGATGTTGTTGTAGTATCCTTCATGCAGGCTGGTACGCTCGTATTCAGGGTCGATGATGTTGCCGTCCAGCACAATCAAAGGTTGCGCATTGGCGTTCAACGAATTCACGCCACGGATGGTCATGTAGGCACCCTGACCAGGCAAACCATTACGGCCAATCGTATGAACCGAACCAGCAAGCAGTTGTTCGATATCAGACTCGATGGTGAGGCTACTGGTCTCGTCCAAATGGGCTATTGCCTTAGATGTAATGTTGGTGCTTGACGTGTAGTAGTTGTTAAACGCGTCGCTCAGCATGGATGCCTTGACGGGCTTGTCCTTCCTGATGGCAACCTGTTGGGGTGCGTAATTAGGTACATAGAGATACAGTGTGTGCACGAAAGTAGGCACGTTGATGGCAAATGTACCATCTTCTTCAGTCAAGACGGAGTACTTGTCATACCCCAAAGCCTGTACGCGAACGCCGCCCAAGGGTTGCCCTGTGGCATTATCGGTAATCTGGCCATTGACCGTCTGCATCTTGTATTGCTTCTCGGCTTTTTCCTTCTCTGCCTTGCGCTTATTATAGACGACCTGCGCCTCTTTTTCGTCGGCGTCGGTCTGGGCAAATGCAGTAGAGAAACATGCGCTCGAGAGCATCAAAAGGCACAATCCTCTCTGGAGGATAGTGTGCATGAATCTATTGCTTGTCTTTTTCATAGTCTTAATCCTCCTTACTTCTTAAGATGATACGGTCGATACAAAAGTCATTGCTGTAACCGTTCTTTCGTTCGGTACTGGATGTCTTGGTGGTCAATTGGATACTCGGATATGTCTTGCGCAGATTCTTGTAGCTGTAGGGGAACTGGAAGTCCGTGAAGAGCCACAAGGTATCCACCTTTTCACCGCTGTAATCCATCAGTTCGCTGGTGACGGTCGCATCCTTGGTTCCTTTGTTGTCGCAATAGCTCAGAATACCCTGAATCTTGTGCTTCAAGGGAATTGTGTCGCCATCAACTACAGCCGCGTTACCATTGACACCAAAAGTGTATAGTATGCTATCGGTGCTTATCATATAGTAGTTGGGAACCATTACAACACCAATGTCGTACTTGCCGCTCATTACCTCGCTCTCGCTGTTTTCACCATCTGTACCTACGAGACTGAACTCAATCTTCGGATTACCTGTAGCCGTTGGTGGATAGATGTAATAGAAGTTGTCGTGGCTGACACGTCCGGTAGAGTCCACCCACGCCTTGGCTGTGCTGTTGCTAAAACCAACATTGTAGGCGGTGCCGACCTTCTCGCTCGTGTTGAACAAACTGCGATAGCCAACCTCTACAATAACGTCGGGCTTGTAGAACTTGTGGGGGAACTTCCACTCGTCGGTGATGATGCCTATGCCGTTGCTGACTTCTACCTGTACGCCATCAAGAAGAGTGGACTTGTCCCAATTGTCATCCGAACGTAGCGTATCGCCGAAGGTGTTTAGGAAATATTCTGCACTTGCACCCTTTTCAGCCATGAAGTCCTCCATCTTCCAACGTCCTTTCTGACCGCCGGCATTGGGCTGAACGTTCAGATTGAAGCAGAGGGGAGAAACGAGGTCCATGTTGAGGTTCTTCTCCAACAGAGAGTCGGCATTCAAGCTGCTCTTGTCTATGGGAATAAACTGCAGGCTGCTTGCTTTTGTTCCGCTGGTGTTCACCTGGTCTTTATCGAGATATATGTTAGCATAGTTGTACAAGCCCTTCAACTTGTCGTATGCCTTCTGCCATGCAGCATCGGTGGGCAGTAACATGATGAATGCAGAGTCTTCACCCTGAATGTTGTCACCGAAACTCTCATCGTAGGTAAGATACTGGTCGGTGTTTGTGTTCGTGGGGAAACGATGGCTCTGATGCAACATCATGTTGGTCGTGAAGTACACACTGTCCACATAAGTCGGGTTGCCGTTGATGTCGGGCGTTCCTTCGATACTGCTCGATTCGCTGAAATAGGTAGTATCTTGTGATACCAGGTAGTTGTGGAAACGGGAGAGGCCCTTTCCTGCAGCATTCTCACCGTCCTTCAGGTACTCGTAAAGGTTGTACTGGAAGGGAAGAACAGTCTTCAGCGTGTGAAGGGTTCCGTTCGTAGCAGCAACGTTCTTTTGATTCAGAGCGATGCTGTTCATTGTAAACTGATTCTTATCGAATATCAGTTTCTTTCCATTCAGCATGGTCAGCGTATCAACACCTCCACCCGTAGCCACCTGGCGCCACAGAGCAATGGAGTTACCCATCAACTGCTGTTGTACGGTGTAGCCGCGTGTTTCTGCCAGCGTAAGCCACTGCTGGTATTCGGCATCTGTGAACGCGTCGTTTTCGGGTGCCCATAACGTTACGAGCAACGAACCGTCAAGCATGTCCTTGAAGGTATAGTCCTGCTGAGGATGAGTCTCGTCGCGATAGTAGGAAGCCTTCTCTGCAATCTCCTTGAAGCGACTCAGGTTGGGATTCTCTGAAATCAAGTCCCATAGAGACTTTGTTGCCGAGGTCGAAGCATCATCTGCTTTATAATGCTCATCCCATGTGTCGGAGCAACTGGGTACGGCAAGCATGACCGACCCCAACATTACTGCTCCAATATATTTTCTTATTTTATCCATAATTTCGATTATCAATTAGCAATTGTCAATCTTTTATTTACCATATGTCCTCTGGAGTCATGGGATTGTCATAGACTTCCTTGGCACAAATCTCTAAGTAGTCCATAAAGAACTGCGTGGTTACGATATCGTCGTCAAGCACATTCTTGAACTTCAGATAATATGTCTTGTTAGGATCCATATCTTCACGTACGATGATACGACGAATGGTTTCGGGCACTTGGCGTGATGTGCTTCCGCCAGGCCAGCACTGGAAGTATTCTGGGCCTTTCATGAATCCATTGTTACGCATCTTTTTATCGTTCTCGGCGTTCGTGTCATCATCGTCGGAGATGTCTTCCACCCAACCGGCAATACTGGGGAATGTTCCGTTTGCCGTTACGCGATTCTTGCCTCCCATACGCAAATCCAAGGGGATGCCTTGGGCGTGTAGGTTGTCTTTGTCCGTTCCGAAGTATACCTGGCACATGCCACGGACACCCGACTTCACCTGTACGGCATAACGTATCTCATAAGTACCTTTCAAAGGCACGGGGGGAAGACGGAATATCATGGAGTACTTCTTAATTACGTTCAACTCGTCTCCCTGGAAGTTGGTCCATCCGCTTGAACTCTGCTTACCCAAGCCCAGCAGGTAGTAGAACTGAGTGCCTTCTTCGATTTCAAGATCATCGAGATAGGGGTATACAGTACTGGTGGGGATACCTACGGTTTGGTTTCGGGCGTTGTTCACGCGATTGGCACGAATGTCATTGTTCATGAATTCAGGGAACATTGCCGTCACGTCGAAGCGAATGCGTTCCTTCTGGAAATTCTCACGTGTCTCACGCGAGTAGGCCAGCGGTTTCTCGATGGGGTAGATATAACCATTGATGACACTGCGAGCTTCGGCTGTCTTGATGACGATACCTTCCTTATCCATGTCACAGGCTGTTTCTCCGTATGTGCCGTGGCGACCATTGTCAAGGGTGGGGAATCGGTTAAGATAGATGGCATCGCTGTTATCGATGGAGAATCGTTTTCCGCTTTGGTATAACTTCAGCAGACGGCGTTCGCCCAACGTCGTATAGTATTCCCAAACGGGAATGGTGAAGTTCGAACTGCTGCTGTAGTTATAGCCTTTCTCCAGATAGTGGATGACGAGTCGGTTTACAGGCAAGCGCATGGGTAGGATGTGGTAGGTGACAAACTGGTTCAGCACGTTGTTCGTGTTGGTGTAGTCACCATCATCCACGGCATTCGGATAGAATCCTTGTTCCTTAACCCATTCCTTGACATCCTCGAGAGTTATCTCCTTGGCTGTTTTTCCGTTCCCGATGTTCTGTTCCCAGAATTCGTCGGTCTCGGCAAACAAGGTATAACCGAACTTACGATGGATGGGCACATAACCGGGACTGCCTTCAGAACTGTGATTGGGGAGGTCGTTGATTTCGCCGTTCTTATAGGCGCGTTCGTAAACCTCGTCCTTGACTTTGGTCAGTTCGTTGCGCAGCCCACAGGCCAGTACCAGTTTGGCCATCACCAAGAAGCCTTCCTCGTTGGTGTCGATGTAGCTTTGAAGAATGTCGGCCAATGTCTCGTTGCTGGGTGCAATGACAGACTGGACCTGATGGATGAAACCATTGATGGCCATGATATCGTGGTTCTGCAAGTCTATGAGACTGCCGCCAGTGATATTGTCCTTGTTGTCCTTTACACCATTGATGTACATGCTGTCGGGGTTTTTGCCGTAGCAGATACTCAATTTCCTGTCGTACATATTGGAGATGCTGAACTCCTCCTTGTCTTCGGGGAAGTTACCCGTCTGATAGAGATTATCAGCCAGATCCTCACCGTCGATAATGCAATTGAAAACAATCACCTCACGGATGGAGTCTTTGTCGTGGTCGTTCTTGAAGCCGTCCCATGAGGCCTCCGTAATGATGCCCTTTGCGCAGAGTGTGTCCAAGTAGTCCTGGATAGCCTTGTTGCTGGGGGCAAATACGGTGTAGTTGCCACGAGCAGAAAGTAGTTGCAATACATTGGTCTCTGTGCGATCACTCACGCGTACCTCGGTCAGAAGACGATAGAATTCACTATAGTCTTCATGTGCTTCCAGATAGCTGGCTATGGTATATTCCGTGAAGGTGTATCGGTTGGACATATCAATGTCCTCCTTGCATCCCTGTAATATACCTACAGCTATGAAGAAGAGTAGGGCGTAAAGAAGAAATTTCATGTTTTTCATAACGCAAACCATTTATTCTTCATAGGTATGTTTGTTCCATACTGGGTTCTGCTCCAGCTTGCCACCGCTACCCTTGATTTCCTTATAATAAATAAGGTTATAAAGACCATAGCGGTTCTTGAAACGGTTCTTCAAAGTCGTGTAGCTGGGGTTGTTGGTGTAGTGGTTCTTCAGGAACTTGTCAGCCATCAGATCTACCCCCTTCTTACCATTTCCAATAGGATTCTCAGCAGTCCACTCACGCGGGTCTTGCGTCCCGTCCTGACCGCCAGCATGGCGCTCGGCATAGCGAACCAAGTCGAACCAACGTTTTCCTTCGCCAAGGAACTCAATCTGACGTTCGTTCAAGACTGCCACCTCATAGCTTTCAGCCTTTGAAATATTTCCCAGCGTGCTCTCTTTGGCATTGTCGCGATATTCGGTACCGTCTGTGCCCATGACACTTTCACTGGGTTGAGCCGTACTGTTCTTGTCATCATTGCAATACCAACGGCGATGGATGGCATTGACATAACGCAAGGCTTCCTTGTCGTTCAGTACAGCTAAAGCCTCAGCCTTCTGTAACATAACATCACTCATGCGGTAGACAATCCAGTTGCAGTAGCTTGACGAACTTGGAGATATGGAAAGATCGCTGCACTGATGAGTTTCAGAGGGAGACAGTGCAATACTTCCCCATTTGAAGCAGTAGAGACCAGGAAGCCCAGAGCTGTTGCCTACCATGTTGCTCCATGCTGAGAACCACATGCGGCTGTCGCGGCTCTGCTCTGAACCAGAATAGATAACGCTGAGAGCTCCGTTGCTGACTGCCAAGTGCGTGTAGGTGCTGTAGCCCCAGAGACCACCGTTTACCACATCATTCTTTCGGCTGTCACTTGTATTGAACTGCAGTTCGAAGATGCTCTCATCGCTGTTCCCGGCTGTGAAGATACGTCTGAAGGCTGTCAGTTCGGGTATTGCACCATTAGAGAAACTGCGGAAGTCGTTCTTAATCATGTCGCAGTTGTTAAGACCATAGTTAAGGGTTTCGTCCATGCCATATCCGATGCCTTGGCCGAGGCGGCTGTTTTCTGTCTGTTCGGCCAGTGCTGCCAATGCGTCATCAGCATATTTAATGCAGAGTCGATAGTCTCCTTCAACCGTGTGATGGACAGAGGTGCCTGCTCGTTCGGGGATGTTGGTGATTTCCACTTCGTCTTCTGTGATGCCACGTCCTTCGTGGAGAGAGGCACGCCAGAGGTACATATCGCTCAGCAGCGCGTATATGGCGGCATTTGTGATAAGTCCCTTGCTGTCCTTGGTTGAGGAGAAGCGGTTGCGGGCCTGTCCCTTCACACTTTCAACACTTGCAATCAGCGAGTCCAGAACAACCAGTTGGTTCGTTGCCGCAAAATGTTCTACTTCTGTGTCCTTGTTGATTACCTTGGTAGTGTAGGGCACGTCCTTGAAGGCACGAATCAGATAGAAGTAGTTCAGTGCGCGCAGGGCAGTAATCTCTGCACGAATCTGCAACCATTCGGAAGTGGTGAACTGCTTGTCACGTTCCAATACTTCAGGTCCGTGATACAATACCTTGTTGCAATAGTTAATGGTGGTGTAGAAACCACTCCAGTCAAAATAGGTGTTTGCAGAGTCGCGCTCGATACGACCTTCACGGATTTCCTTATAAAGTGTGCGTGTAGCCTCATCCTGGTCACCCGTGTTCAAATCATAACTGTCAGAGCGGAGGTCACCCCAAGTCACCATCTTGCCCAGTGTCGAGCACATTTGTGTGTACGCAGCATAACGGACACCCTCCAAGTCGGTTTTGTCCTCCCAGAAGTTTTCCTCGACGACCTGAGTCTGCGGATATATCGTCAACCAATCTTGGCATGAGGTCAACATCCATACTGCGACGCCCAACAGGAGGGCAGCTTTTGCGGATTTATTATGTGTTTTCATTGTTGTCAAGATTTAGAAACCGAGGTTAATTGAACATGTGAACGAACGCGATGGGGGAGTCTTCGACTTGTCGACTGCGATAGCAAAGCCAGAGGGGCTGACTTCGGGGTCAACACCCGTGTACTTCGACCATGTGAACGGGCGGTTGATGGTAGCACTCAGGTACATGTTGCGAATACCAAACTTCTTCAGCTTCTTGGCGTCGAAGTTGTATTTTACCTGAATGTACTGTAGACGCAGGTAGTCGCCATTCTCGACATAACGGTCGGATATCAGTGAATTAAAGCTCGGATAACCGTTCGTGCTTGTCAAGGCACGTGGAATCTCTGTGATATCACCGTTCTTGCGCCAGCGCCATGTCGTAGCATAACTCTGGTTGATGTTCGTGTTCATGGCTTCGTATTCGGCACGAGCATAGTTCAGAATCTGGTTACCCATGCGGAAGTTGAACGAAGCGTTCAATTCGAAGCGACCATAGTATAGGTTGATACCGAAACCACCATAGAGTTTGGGGTTGGAGTTACCCAGATAAACTACGTCGTAGCGGTCGATAGAACCGTCATGGTTGATGTCCTCGTAGATGGCGTCGCCACCCATGAACTCCTTACGCGAGCCTTCGCTGTAGCAGTAGTACATGCGCAGGGGTTCTCCCTTGGCATTGGTCAGCATGTTGCCATTGGCATCGTAGGCGATGGGGCAAGTTGCATTCTCGCCACGACGCGATGCAGCTGCTGCAGTGTTGATGCTGAACTGACGTTCCCACTGTCCGTTGGCATTTTGTTTATAGTGGTAACCATCACCGTACGCTGCAGCTTCGTCAGCCGATATGCTGTTGCGGTAGCCACCATTACCATCGGGAACACTTTCTGCATAACCATAATTCTTCCAAGAGGTATTGTCATATCCGTTGTGGTCATAGTCGTAACGGTAAACGCCCAATGATTTCAGACCGTAGATGGAACCCAGTGCATTGTGCACCTGTACGCGGGTCTGGTATGAGAAATTGGTGGGATTCCAGGTTTCGGAGCCGTTCAGGTCTTCCAGAATCAGGGGATCCATCTCCTCAACCTCGTTGAAGTTCTGTGATACGTTACCACGCAGTTTCATCGAGAACTTACCCACCTTGGCAAACTTGGAAGTAGAACCGTTCAATTCCCAACCCTTGTTGCGCATGGTGCCGCCGTTGATCCAGTTCAGTGAGCTGAAACCATTAGCGCTGGAGATACGCTGGCCGGTCATCAGCAGATCGGTGGTCTTCTTGTTGTAGATTTCAAACTCGAAGGTCAGCAGGTCGTCGAGCAGGCCCAGGTTGAAACCGAGGTTCCACTGTTGGGTCTTCTCCCAGCGCAAGTCGGTGAGTGAGAGGTTCAGGGGACGAACTACCGAGTGACCATTGTAGTAACCGGCCGAAGCGTACTTGTTGTACTGGTTGCCACCAGCACCGCCAGGATTACCGGTGATACCCCATGTGGGTCGGAAGGCCAACATACTGATGATTTTCTTAGTCTTCTCCATGAACTTCTCGTCGCTGATGTTCCAGCGTGCACCCACAGAGGGGAATGTGCCGTATTTGTGGCCACGACCGAATGCAGTCTTACCATCAGTACGCAAGCTGGCATCGATGGAGTACTTACTCTTATAGGAGTAGTGAATCTGTTCCAGGAAACTGTGACCGCGAGCCTGGTCATTGCTGGCGCTTGCACCGTCCAAGAGAGCTTCTACAGTGGGGTCGCTGATGCCATTAGGGGCATTCCACAGACCAATGTACTGCTTGGAGCTGGTACTTGTGTACATTTCGAAGCGAGCCATACCAGACAGGCTGTGATCGGTGTTCTTGAAGTACGAGTAGAAGTGCAGTTCGTGGCGTGTGGTGAACTCCAGTGACTTGTATTCGTCGTTAGTTACCACGTTACGTTCGTTGCTTGTAAGCTTAGCTGCATTGTCACCACCCCATACCCAAGGCATGGTCTTCAGTTCGCTGGGGCAGTATTTGTCGTTACTGGTGTTCCAGATGTTGAGCTGAACGTCGCCTTTATAGTTCAACTGGTGGTGTTCGCTGTCCTTACCCCAGAACTTGTAGGTGATATCGAACTGCGGGGTCAGGTTGTACTGCTTCATCTTCCACCATGCCAGTTCGGCACGGGCAACGGGGTTGCCGTTTACGAACAGGTCACGCAGTTCGTACGAGGTGTTGCGGCCGTTGTTGTTCATGCGCGTTGTGGCTGTAGTCGAGTAGGTGGCGGCCAGGGGCAGCATGTTGAAGTAGTTTCCCGTCTGGTTGCCCTGTGCATCGTACTCGTATATGCTCATGTTGGGCATAGCCTTATAGGCGCGATCCAGGATGTCGTTGCCGTAGTTCTTCTTATTGTCGGTGAACGTCATGTTCATCGTTGCACGGAACTGGATGCGGTCACTGACGTTGTAGTCCAGGGTGGTGGACTCTGTGAACTGGTTGTACTTCTGCCCAATGATGGAGCCGGTAAGTTTGTTGTAACCGGCACTGATACGGAACGTGGCTTTTTCGCCACCACCTGACAGGTTGATGCTGTAGCGGTGTTCCTTACCAAATTGCTTAACGGCACCCAGCCAATCCGTGTTGTGCGTGTAGTGGTTGTAGATGTAGGGCATTTCCGTGTTATAGTCCAATTCGGGAATGCTTGTTGCCGTCTGGGTGGGGTTGAAGTAGGCTTCCTTCATCATCATGGTGTATCCGTCACCGTTCAGCATCTTGTAGCCGCTGGGCTGCCAGGTGCCATTGAACTTGTATGAGAAGTTCACCTGCGTCGGACCACGACGACCGCGACGGAGCTTAATCTCGATGACACCGTTCGAACCGCGTACGCCCCACTTGGCTGCCGAACCGGCATCCTTCAGGACGGTGATGCTTTCGATGTCCTCCGTGTTTACGTTAAGCAGGGTCGAGAACTGCTCCTCGTTGTCCATGTCGGCAAAGTCAATGTTTTGTGCGTCTTCGGGCAATTCGAAAATGTGGTCGTTGACGACAATCAGGGGTTGGGCGTTGCCGTTGACGGTGGTAGTACCACGCAGGCGCATGGTTGTACCTGAACCCAGGTTACCAGAGTTGGCAACGATGTCAAGACCGGCAATCTGTCCCTGCAGGGCCTGGTCTACAGATTCGAAGGCTAGACCCTCCAGGTCGTCCATCTTCATGGTGGAGACGGCACCTGCATACTCGCGCTGTGGGATGTCGAGACCCGTGGTGGGTGCTTTCTTCTTACCGACGATCACGGCTTCTGTCATGACCTTCACGGCTTCGGCCATGTTCACCTTGTAGACAGTCTTGTTTATCTGGAAGGTTTTGTCGGTGTAGCCCATGCCGTGGAAGACGAGTTTGTTCTTTTGGTTCTTCACAACCATGGTGAAGTTACCGTTGGCATCGGTGATGGCACTGCTGACGATACGGTTGTTGGCATCGACCTCCTTGACTTGGATGCCAGGAATACCGCCGAACTCGTCGGATACGGTACCACTAATGCGGTTTATCTGTGCGCTCAATGGCATGGCGAAGAATGCCACGGCCCAGAGCATTATAATCTTGATGTACTTATTCATGGCTATCGGGTTTTGATGGCATATCTTTTAACATACTTAGCGGCCTCTTTGACATTCGTGAATTCCGGGTATTTACCATCGGCACTCAGTGCTTCGTGGTTCAATACGCTGGGTATCTGGTGTATGACAATGAAGCTTGAACCCTCGATGCGAACACCGTTCATGGTGTTGCTGGGACGCTTGTTACAGCTGATGTCACGTGCCATAACATTCAGTTCTCCACTTGCGGTAATCCATTCGCTGGTGGATTCTCCGTTTCCGTTGGTATGGGAGTAGTCTCGAACTCTCAGTACGCCGTTGCCGGGGCGCTGGATGTCCACCTTACAGAACAGTCCCTTCTTGTTGTCGTAACTTGCTGTCACGAAATCGCCATAGTTCCGGTCGTCTGGGGCGAACTTAAATGCGCTTTGGTCAGCAAATACGCTATTGTCGACAAAGTGGTAGCGTACGAAGTTGATGAGGTACGTAATCTTGTGCTGCAACAGGGCACTGTCGGCCTGTGCAATGGGAAGTAACTCTTTAATACGTACAGAGTCGGCTTCCTTATACACGTAGTCGTTGGCAGCCATCACGTCGCGCAGCGAATCGAGCTCGTGCATCGTAATCTGCATGAGAGAGTCGTCTCTGGATATTTCATCCCAAGTGGGCAGTCCCTTGCTGATGGCATCCTCCACAGCGTCGTTGGTGGGGATGAAAGCGGTATAGTTATAGTTGTTGAAGAACTGAATGTTGTAGTCGGGACCGTTCTCGTCTACGAATATGCGGTACTTCTTCAGCTCGTTCTGTACCTGGGTCTTGGTCAGTTTCTGTTCGTCAACCAAACCGCAATGCTTGACGGCATCTTCGTCCACTTCGGTCAGTTCATAGAACTTGCCGTAGAGAGGGCTGTCGAACTGATTATTGTCGGTCAGGATGTTATAGACGCTTCGTGCAGAGGGAATCAGCGGGCTGTCCAGAATGTACGTGGTACCGTTGGCCATGTTCTGTTCTTCTACAACCTCGTTGTGCTGGATACCCTTTACCTCGCTATAAACATTACCATTATCGGCAGTGATGATGCCCTCAATACCTTCCAGCTCATTTTCAACCTGGAAGGGGCCCTGGACTCTAACCACGTGGCCGTTCTCGCGGATTACCTTCACTGGAGAACCGTTCTTCGCCAGATAGTACTCGTCGATGCCACTGTTGATTTCCTCGCTGCCGTCTGTTAGCACGATGGTATGACTCTCCAGAATATCCTTCAGACGGTTGGTGATGTCGTTCTGGTCTTCCAGTTTGTCCATGTTGAACACCTTACCGATTTCACCCGTTGCAGAATTGTAGGCGTACAGGTCGCAGGCGATGGGGAACGTACCACCCTTGTAATTGAACTTCACGACGCGTGACTTCGTAGTGGTGAAGCTGGTGGGGTCGTAATAGTACTTCAGCGCCTCGTCGCTCGGCAACAGCAGTACGAAGCGGCTGCGCATAGCGGTCAGATAGGCATAGTAGTTCAGGCCCATATAGTCCTTGGCCGATGTTGAGCCGTTGTAGATGGCGAAGTTCATGACCAGGTTGGTATTGGTGGTGTAAGCAGGTGCTGCAACTGAGATGTAGTTGGCAGGACCGTAGACCTTATCCATTACGTAGATAACACCGTTGTTGGCCAAAAGGCAGTGCTGGATGTGTTCCTTGTCCTCGCTGAAGAACAGCTGCTCCTGCGATTCCTTGTCGCGCCACTTGGTCATCTTGCTGGGTACGTAACCTACGAACGACGTACACATGATGTTGTTGATGAGGGAGCGCAGAATGGACATGGGAATCTGGTCAATCTGCTGGAACAGCTCATCCTGGGTCGTGGGAGCTGTATAGGGAATCTCATTGGCTGTACCCTTCTTCAGGTAATAGGTCTGAATCAGGTTCCATCCGCCGCCGCCCTCGGTGAAGTAATTCCAAAGAGCTTCGTCATTAGGAACCCACATGGCACCCATGTTGTACTGCGGACCGCTCTCTTCGCCGTAGTAACCGCTCCATCCCGGATCGAATCGCAGGGCGATATCCTTGGCACGCGAGTCCTCCAGTTCCTGTCCGTCGGGGTCCTTCGTCAGCGCACGATGTCCGTAGCTGTTGTCAGAGAAGTAGCGCTTGGAGAAGATGGAGTCTGTCCACGTGATGCCACGTGCAGCCATAACATCCTTGTAGGCCTCTGTAACGGTTTTGTTGAAGAAGGGCACGCTCCAGCGGTCAATCATATGACTAAAGATGTTCGTCTCGCCGTTGGTACGCAGCATTTCTGCCATGTTGGGCAGAGGATAGAGAACCTTTTCGGTCGTATTGACATAACCGTTCTCAGCAACACCGTCCTGCTCCAGCAACAATGCATCGTAGATGTGGACGTCCTCGGTGGTGCGCTCGCGGCCCATGATGATAGCGAAGTCCTCGTCCGTAACATTGTTTTTCGACATGTGCTCGTTGGTGAAGTGAATCATCATGGACAGCGATGAGTCTGTCACCAGGTGAATACCCTTACCACCGTTTTCTCTGCGGAAGCGCCACCAATAGTCGCGTTCACCCTGGCTGCCGTCCTTACGCTTGCTCACGTTGTAGTTGATGGGCAGCGAGTTGCCATCCACAAAGGTGATTGTGTCGGTGGCTTCTACGTCTGTGTAGCGTCGCATGTACTCGCCTCGCAGTACGTTGTTCCCTTCGCTGCTGGCCAGATTCTCCATGACGATAGCATTGTTTAACATGCTGGTGTGAATCAGCAGTTTCTTCTGGCTAATGCTAAGTTTCTCGTAACTGGTCGCCGTGTGCCATGGGTCTGTTTCGGGACGTGTGGCATTCTTTGCGAAGAAGGCTTCCCACGCGTCGTCATCAGCCACAAACACAGTTTTCGAACCTGTTCGTGAGAGCACCTCGGTGAGGGGGCGGGCATTGCTGGGGTTGACATCAGGGTCGGCAATCAGCCGCAGATAGTTGGAGTAGTTCCCCTTACTCTGCAGCGTCTCGTAGATGCTGGAATTCAGCCATGTAGGCTTGTCATCGTCCAGCTTGTACTCGTCCTTGCATGATGTCACACCGCAGGCTGCCAGTAGGAGTAACATGAAAGATGTATTCCTACTCAATTTGCTTAAACGGTTTTTCATACATTTAGTAATTTGAGGTTTTTATTAGTTGTTTGTTAATTCTTTACTTCTTGTTAGTTACGTGTTCTTAAGGGCTCTATATAAGCATTCCATTTTACAAATTTAAGATTTATTTCATTAATATTATGTTAACGGGCCTCTATTTTTCTTAATATTAACAAAAATTAACAAGCCATAACCGCTGTTAGTAGATAGCACCAATATATAATAATAGTACGTGCGCGCGCACATTAGTATAGACCGAGCTTTAATCCTAGTATTGTCTGAGCTTAAACAATACGACGTTGGAGCCTCGACGACGTATCGACGAGGCTCCAACTATAATAGGATATAAAATCTGACTGATTATTTCACTTGCACCTTTACGTTCAGATGTCCATTACTGATAACGTATACACCCTTGGGGAGCGGTGTGCCTGCTGCTACGGGCATACCTGATGTGGTATAGATGTGAACATTCTCCTCGGTTACATAGATGGCACGACCTGCCAGACTGTAGCTAAGTCCCTTTTTGAAATGGTTTTGTTCGATGCCTGTCGTGATAATAAGGGGAGCCTCTTCGCCTGTTCCGTTCGGATCATCGCTGATGACGAACCAACCGATATAGTCACCATTGACCGATGCGCTGTTGGTTGCGGTTTCTGTGGTGTTGGTAGCGTCTACTTGGCGTCGAATGCTGGTAAGGTATACGCCGTCATCGGTACTCGAAGTCATGTGCTGGCGGAAGATGCTGGCCTTGCCATAATTGTTCGTTTGGCTTGCCGCTACGATGAACGGATTCTTAAGGTAGAGCGTATCTCCTGCCTGGTTCTTGAATGCCACATTCTGTCTTGCAGTGCCGCCGACACGGGTTTCGTTGTTACGGCCAACGGTCAGCAGCTTGCCATTTCCAATGGCAATCTGACCAGGCGTAGCTGCAAAGTAGTTTACATTCTGGGCACTGAAAGTTCCAGTTTCGGCCTGTTGACGTTCGAGTTTGACTTTGAAGCCTTTGTTCGTTATGTCATATACCTTTACGGTTACAGGAGCCTGGTTGGTCGCTGTGGAGTTCTGCTGAGCTACTACCACCGGGATGACGCCATCGGGGAATGCCTCGGGGAAGGTCACCTCTACTTCGTCGCCCTTGATGTTTCCGGCGTTTTGCGATATCAACATCATTCCATTATCAAAGTGATAAATCTTATCGGCAGGTAAAGATATATAGTCGATGGTTTCGCTATTCTTGAACTCTACCGCTGTCGTCTGTCGCCAAGGGAAGAAACGGAAGGTAAAACTGCCATTATTCAGGGCCACTACTTGGTTGGCAATACCATTAGCGGAGTTCTTGTTTGAAATCATGCCCATCACCACGTATGGAGCAGTTTCCTGTGAACTGAGACCAACTTTCACGGTTTCGTCGTTGGAGATACTCAGTTCGCCGTATTGCAGGGCACCGACATAATTGGAAGCTGCAATGACCAAACTTGCCTCGTTGGTGATTAATTTCTTACCCGTATAATATTCCGTCACACGGTAAGCAAATGTTCCATTGCCTTCTGGTGTATCGCTGAAGGTGTAGCTGATATCGTTCTTGCTGCTTTTGTCCTTTGGGGTTACGTCACCAATCTTAATCCATTTGGTGGTTTCCGGCAACTTACATTCTACAATGATGCTGTCCAACATATCACCATTGGGATCAGTCCAAGTGAGTTTATACACGCCTGTGCTTTCCTCATAGGTGCCTGTCAGTTTCGAGGGTTCTTTATAAACCACCTTTGGAACAAATTCGTATGCCTTATTGTAGCCAATGCCTGTTTCCATCTGGGCATAGTATTCGCCCAGGGCTGTCAGTTTGCCGTTTTCGTAGATATGAGCTTTTGATTCACTGTTCCAATAAGCATAGCGCTCTACGTGTGCACTGTTGTTCAGGGTCGTTAGTATTCTCTTGGTAGCCTCCAGAATCTGCGTATCAGTTACACCACTGCCGAAGGCTCCATTTTTGTTCCATGAGGCTCCCCATATCCATTCCGATACCCAGATGGGACGTCTCATGCTGGGCCACCACTGACTTTCCAGATAGCCAAAGTTTCCTTCGTTCCAGTAGCAGTGGGCATCTACCAGGTCGCATCGCCAGCCGCGTGCGTCAATCTCTTCAAGGAAACCTTTGATAAAGCCCGTACCATTCCAATAGTCACTGCCGTCCCAGGAAGACGGGCTGCAGAGACGCATACCCGTACGCATGAGGTTTTCCCAGTTATTGAGAATTGTTTCCAAATCCTGCGGATGATCATCAGAAGAGTTTCGTGGTTCGTTGTTTGTCTTCATGTGGCACGATCCTGTTACACCTCCGCAGGTAGCCGATGAAGGCCAGTCTTCATAAATATGGTTCGGAACCCATTCCACATCGGGTAGCAGCGTGGCATTGCCCTGTCCCCAGTCATAGCACCAGGAGGTGTTCAGGGCTGCATTTGCATTTTTATCACCATTGCTGGCCAGACCTTTCTTTTGTGCATCGTACCATTGGAAGATACGGTACGAGGAAATCTTTTCGTCCAAAACACTGGGCAGCGTAGCAATTTCCAGGTCTTCTTTATCGGCGATGAAGCAACGACTGTATCCCCAGCCGACCTTGCCGACAGCAAAAGTTACCATATAGCCGCGCTTCAACTTGAAGGAACGTATTTTGTTGTTCCAGGCGGTAACTATATTGTTCATGTAACCGCCATTATTACCAAGACTGAATGCATTGTAGCTGCTTCCTTCGAAATTTTGGTCTGAGAAGACGGTAAGCGGACGGTATCCACTGCTATAGGGCATGACAATGGCCCCTTGAGCATACATCTTCACCTGACAGGTCGTTCCGTTCTTAGCGGCTTTACCATTCACAGAAACGAACTTCAGGAAACTTTTGATGACTACGCTCGGCTTAATATTCTTAAAGATAAGTACTGCATGATCTGTGTTGACAATGTCCACACTACCCGTGCTGGTAAAGGGTTCCGTGCTGGTGATGACGTAGTCAACATCCTCAGTCAGTTGTATCGCGCTTGTCACCTGTTCCACAGAGGTGACTGTGTTGCCACCCCATGATGTAAGCGCAAAAGACAATGCGCAGATAATTGTTAATAATCTGTGTTTCATAGTATTGAATATTATTTGAGGAATTTCTGTATCTTCTTTGCACAGCTTCTGTATGCCTTAGCCGAAACGGGGCCGTCCAGCACTTTCTGGGCTTCGTCGAGCAAGGTTTTACGGCCATCCAATTGAGTCAGCGTGAGTGTGGGGACGGGGCGTGTACGCAATTGGCTGCTAGTTGTCAACAGTTCGTCCCAAGCTGTGAGCAAGTCATATTCCTCCTTGGTAATAGCAATAACGGTGCCATGACGGGGTGTGAACATACCGGAGGTCTTGGTGTCCTGTACCTGCTTGAAGGTCTTGAGGTCGGTGGATTTGCAGAACTGATAGTGATAGCTGGTGTAGCAGTCATACATCAGCACCCATGTGCCATCGAACAGACGGAAGACGCCCGAACCCTCGACAGCCTTGTTTGTGTCCTGGCAAAAGCCATCCTGTAACTTCCATTCCGCCATATCGTGAAGGCTGGGAGTGATGAACTGCTTGATGCCTTTTTGCTTCTGTCCCTCGGTCTTGAAGAATACGTGGTACAGTCCTTCATCGTCACACACAATATCAGTGTCGATGCTGGCATTCTGGACGTCGAAAAGAACCTTGGGTTCACTCTCGAAGTCGCTGAAGTCGCTATTGGCATAGGCGTAGTAAACACGGTCGTAGGGGCACGAACCATCGTCGGTCAGGATGGAGAAGTAGACCATGTACTTGCCTGCCTCCTTGTCGAAGATGGTCTGTGGAGCCCAGACACGGGTTACGTGCTCAAACATCGTACCCTTGAAACGTTCGGGGAAATGGATGGTGTGGTGCTGCCACTTGATGAGGTCGCGGCTACGCATCAAGACCATACCGCGATTGCTCGACCAACCGAGACTTGACTTCATATCGGTAATAACCTGATAGAACCATCCGTCCTCGCCGCGCAGGATGTGGGGGTCGCGTACGCACTTTGTGATTGCAATGCTGTCACTTCCGATGATAGGATGTCCCTGGTTCAGCGGGGTGTAGTTCCATCCGTCGTGACTAAGGGCATAGCAAATCTGTTCCTGTTCAGGTGCGTTACCCGTGAAATAGGTGAAGAGATAAGCCACATAGTTAGACTTGGCCTGTACAGATACTGTGGAGAATGCTCCGAATACGGCTACGAGAGCCAAAAACTTTAAGTTTGTTCTCATTTTTTTTATATGTGTTTGGTTAGTAATTTATTCGTTTTCGATTATTTCCGGATTGTTTGTATTGTCTGGATTCTCCACCTTGTCCGGACTTTCTATAGGTTCCAGACTGGTACTGTCTCCCTCCTCCGTGGGGGGTGGATAATAGGCTCCCACGCACGACCAGCATTGTGGATTGATTTCTTCCTTCGGAGCTTCGAACCTGCGGTAATAGCGCGAGAAGGCTGGGTCTTTCAGTAGCGACTGGATGAACCATCCGAAGATGGGCAGTGCCGTGCGGCTGCCTTGTCCCAACTGCCCTGTGCGGAAGTGAATGCTGCGATATTCGCCACCTACCCATGCACCGCCCACAATGCCTGGTGTTACACCGACGAACCAAGCATCGGAGTGGTTGTTGCTGGTACCCGTCTTGCCACCAAACTCTGTCTTGTCGAGGATGGGATGAATGTACTCCCAGAGTGCTGCCGTTGTTCCGCCGGGTTCGGTGAGTCCTGCACGGAGCATCTGCTGCATGAGGTATGCCGAACGGTAGGGTATGGCCTGTTGAGTGGATAGTTTGGACTCATAGATGGTCGTGCCCTTTCGGTCTTCGATTCGGGTAATGAGTATGGGCATATTGTATATGCCATCATCCATGACGGTGCAATAGGCGTTGACCAGTTCCAACAGATTAACGTCCTCTGAACCTAAACTTAGTGCTGGAACGGCTTTTAGCGGCGATTGTATGCCCATGACGTGGGCTGTGCGCACGATATTGTCTATTCCGCATTCGAAGCCCAACTTTACGGCTATGCTGTTGATACTCTGTGCAAATGCACTCTTCAGGGGCATGTTGGCATGAGTGAAATAGCCGTTGGCGTTGTGTGGCGCCCACTGCTTAACCTCGCCATTTACGGTATCTGGGTAGGATACCCATTCGTCGACTCGTCGGTCACAGGGCGTGAGTCCTTGGTTCATGGCCTCGGTGTAAACAAAGAGTTTGAAGGTGGAACCCGGTTGTCGCATTGCAGTCACCTTGTCATACTCCCAGGAATTGTAATCCACGTCACCCACCCAGGCTTTAACCTGTCTAGTGTCGGGTTCGATGGCCACAAAGCCGCAGTGCATGAAGCTGACCATGTAGCGAATCGAGTCCATCGTGCTCATTTCACGCTCTTCGGAACCGTTGTAGGTGAAGACTTCCACCGTGTGCGGTTGGTTGAGGTAGTAGAAGATGGAGTCGGTATTGCCCTGATACTTATTGTTCAGGTACTTGTAGGCGGTAGTCCTTTCTGCAATTTCCTCAATAAAATTAGGGATTTCCCGTCCGTGTGCATCGCGCCAGGGTGGTGTAGTGCCCCAGTGGTCACGGAAACGCTGCTGGATGACGCGCATCTGTTTGTTGGCTGCCGCCTCGGCATATCGTTGGATGCGGGTGTCAAGCGTGGTGTAAATCTTCAATCCGTCTACGTCCAGATCAAGTGGGTGCTCAGCATCGAAACCTGGAACAAGACCTTCCTGGCACAACATTGCGACATAGTCGCGAAGTGCATCGCGGAAGTAGGGGAATGGTCCGATGTTATTGGGCCCTGAGGTACGTTCGGCAGTAGTCATGGGCAGTTGTTGCAAGCTGTCGAGTTGCTGTTTCGTGGCCTGCATCCCATTGATAATCATCTGTCCGTTATTGAACAGGTTGGCCAGAACGACATTGCGTCGTTCCGTACTGTTGCGAGGGTTGCGCCTGGGGTTGTATGTACTGGTGGCCTTAAGCAGTCCCACGAGTGTGGCGGCTTGTTCGTAGGTCAGGTTGTCGGGTGTGGTGGCAAAGTATGTTTCGCAAGCCGTTTTTATGCCGTAAGCATTATTACCAAAATCTACAGTATTGAAGTACATTGTCAGGATGTCTTCCTTCGAGAATAATATTTCCAGCTTAGTGGCAACAATCCACTCTTTAGCCTTGATCGTAAGCAGTCGGGTAGGGCCCCATTTGCCCAAAAGACCTGTGGAATACTCTTTCTTAGTACGTACGCGGAACAGATTCTTGGCCAGCTGTTGGGTGATGGTGCTGGCACCTCGGGCATGTCCGCCCACCATATCCTTCACGGCGGCAAAGAGTCCTTTAACGTCGATACCATGATGCTGGTAGAAACGCTCGTCTTCGGTGGAGATTAGCGTGCGCACCAGTTTGGGACTTATTTCCTGGAAGGTGACGGGCGTACGATTTTCGTTATAGTATTTGCCAATTACAACGCTGTCAGCACTGATGATAAAGCTGGCCTCGCTGGTGATGGGGTGGGCGATGTCCTTGAATCCTGGTGAACGACCAAAAAGCCACAGGAAGTTGACATCGACGGCTCCCAGCAGTAGGAACAGCACCAGTATGATGGTTGCGAATCCTGCCAGCAGACGCTCCCACCAGGCTCCGCTGTAGATGCTGTGTATGGTGTTTTTAACTTGTTGCCAGAGTTGATTCATGGAGTGTTCGATTTAGGTATTCTTGTATGGCGTCGCGTTCGTCGGGGTGGAACCACTTGATGCTCTCATCGCGGCGAAACCAAGTCAGTTGCTTCTTTGCGTATACGCGTGTATTCTTCTTTATACGTTCTACAGCCATGTTCAGTGGCCAGTCGCCGTCGAGTACATGGAAGAGTTCCTTATATCCCACTGTGTTCAAGGCATTGCAATGTCGGTATGCCGAGAAACGTCGGACCTCCTCCATCATCCCGTCAGCCATCATCTGGTCGACACGTTGGTTTATGCGTTGGAACAGCTCCTCGCGCGGACGGTCTAGTCCAACCTTCAGGATGCGGAATGGACGTGTCTTATGTTTCCGTACGCGGAACGAGGTATAGGACTGTCCGCTCATGTAGCAGACTTCCAAGGCGTGTACTACGCGTCGGGTATTCTTGCGGTCAACGATGGCATAGTACTCCGGATCGAGTCGTTCCAGTTCGCTAACGAGGCTTTCCAACCCCTCGTCGGCCAGTCGCTGCTTGACCCTTGTGCGTATCTCTTCGCTTATCGTAGGAATGTCGTCGATGCCCTGACAGACAGCGTCGATGTACATCATGCTTCCGCCCGACAGGAGTAATGTGTCGTGGGTATGGAAGAGTTCTCCGGTCAGTCGGAGTACATCTGTTTCGTATTGTGCTGCACTGTAGTAGTCCTCCAGTTGCAGCATCTCGACGAAATAGTGTTTCACCCGTTGCTGTTGTTCCGGCATGGGGGCAGCTGTTCCGATACGTAAACCGGCAAACAACTGACGACTGTCGCAGTTGATAATCGGGCATCCCAGCCACTCTGCAAGCGAGAGGCTAAGCTCCGTTTTACCAACGGCAGTAGGGCCGAGCAATACAACAAGGGTCTTTCTCATTTTCTCAATCTCTCATTCCATGATGTCAAATCCTTCCATGTCCAAGTCTTCTTCCTCGAAGCCGTCTTCGCCATAAAACTCCTCTGTAAGTTCTTCGCTCAGGTCGGGTTGAGGTGTGCTCTGGGGGGCTTCCTCTTCTGGATTCTGACTGGGAGGTGTACCTTGCCGACGAGTCAGTTTACCCTCTTTGGGTGCGCGTTCTCCGAAGATGGTTTCAGTAAGTTCCAAGAGGAACATACGTCGGTTGTCGGGGTCAAATCGGTAGGTCAGCCGTTGTCCCTCGTCCTCGAGAAAGTCTCCGAGGCTGGTGTTGTCCATGAGGTTGACGTCTTCGTCGATGTTGTTCTGTTCTTCGTCGCTGAGCAGGATGCGATGACGGGGTTTCCATCGTTCGTCGCAGATATAGAATCGCTGTCCTGCGGTCTCCTCGTAATTACAATGGTGCAGAATCAACCGGTGCAGGTCGGCGAAGGATGCGTCTGCATCAATCTTGAATTCAAGGATGAAATCCTCGACTTCGGTGCTTATCAGGGTTAGACGTAAAACCATTTACAATATACTATTTAACAATTTACGATTTGACTATTTAGTGGATGAATCCGCGTTGTTCGGTACACTTTAAGAAGTCAAGGACATATTCCACCTCGGGCGTCGTGCCAATCTCAGTCTTCACACGTTCCACCTTGTCGGCTAATAGTCCCTCGCCCATGATTATCTGGAAGGTATGGTGCAACTGGTCGATGGTCTCGCGCGGGAAACCGCGACGGCGGAGCCCCACGAGGTTCAGGCCGCAATACGAAGCCGGTTCGCGGGCCGTCATCGTGTAGGGCAGGATGTTCATGTTCACCTTCGAACCACCGCCCACCATCGTGTAGCCGCCGATGCGGCAGAACTGGTGTACTAGCACGTGGGCACTGAGGATGGCCTTGTCGTCGATGATGACTTCGCCTGCCAACTTTGTGCCGTTGCCGATGATGACATCGTTGCCGATGATAACGTCGTGTGCCACGTGCATGCCTTCCATCAGCAGGTTGTTGCTGCCCACGATGGTGCGGCCTTTGGCTTTGGTGCCACGATTGATGGTTACGTTTTCGCGTATCTTGTTGTTGTCACCGATTTCGGCGGTGGTTTCCTCACCCACAAACTTCAGGTCCTGGGGTATGGCACCGATGACGGCCCCCGGGAAGAAGATGTTCCCGCTGCCGACGCGTGAACCATAGAGTATGGTGACGCTGTTCATCAGTGTGTTGTTGTCGCCAATTACGACATTCTTGTCGATGTAGCAGAACGGGCCTATCTCGCAGTTCTTGCCAATCTTGGCTTCGGGATGAATGTATGCTAAAGGACTAATCATTTATTTTTTCACTTTTCATTTATTTTTAATTACCTGTGCCATGAAGGAGGCTTCGGCCACACAATTCTCGCCAACGAAGGCATAGGCCTGCATGGTGCAGATGCTGTGGGACAGGGGAGTCAGTATTTCGCACTTCAGAATGAGTGTGTCGCCTGGCACCACCTTCTGACGGAAACGGGCATTGTCGATGCGCAGAAAGTAGGTGCTGTAGTGCTCGGGCTCGTCCAGCAGGTTCAGAATGTAGACGCCGCCGGCCTGCGCCATAGCTTCCAGTTGCAGCACTCCGGGCATGACGGGTTCGTCGGGGAAATGTCCCTGGAAGAAGGGTTCGTTGGCCGTGATGTTCTTGATGCACACCACGCTCTTCTGGTCGAGATGGATGACCTTGTCCACCAGTTGCATGGGGTAGCGGTGGGGCAGTAGCTCGCGTATGCGCTTATTGTCCATGATGGGTGCCTTGTTGGGGTCGTAGACGGGTGCCTGTACGTCGAACTTGCGAATCTCCTTGCGCATGAGCCGTGCGAACTTGTTGTTCACAGTGTGCCCAGGGCGTGTGGCAATGATGCGCCCCTTCAGCGGGCGGCCTATCAGGGCCATATCGCCGATGATGTCCAGCAACTTGTGGCGAGCGGGTTCGTTTTCCCACACCAGCGGTTTGTGCTGTATGTAGCCCAATACGTTGGCGTCGTGATGCTCAGCTCCCGTCTTGTCGCAGAGTTGGTCGAGGGCCTCCTGTGTGGTCTTGCGCTCATAGATGACGATGGCATTGTCCAAGTCGCCGCCCTTGACCAGTCCTGCTTTTAGCAGAGGCTCTATCTCGCGGACAAAGACGAAGGTGCGTGCGGCCGCAATTTCCGTTTCGTAGTCCTCCATATTGTCGAGCGTGGCAAACTGACTGCTGATGAATCGCGACTGGAAGTCAATCATCGTGGTGATGGAGAAGTCCTCATCGGGCAGAAGTGTGATGCACGAGCCCGACGTTTCGTCCTTGATTTCTATCTTGTGGGTGATGATGTAGTAGTCCTTGGGGGCATCCTGCTCTTTCATCCCCACGCGTCGAATCTCTTTTACATACATCTCGGCACTACCGTCCAGGATGGGAAACTCGGGGCCGTCGACCTGTATCAGCACATTGTCTACGCCCAATGCATACAGGGCGGAGAGCCCGTGCTCGATGGTGCTCACGCGTACGTCCTTCTTCCCCAGTACGGTTCCTCGTGTGGTCTCCACCACGTTCTCGGCTACGGCGTCCAGCATGGGTTGGCCGGGCAAGTCTATGCGTTGAATCTTGTATCCGTGATTCTCGGATGCAGGATTGAATGTTACGGTCAGGTTCAACCCCGTATGCAGTCCTTTTCCGCTCAGAGAAAAGCTGTCGTTCAGTGTATGTTGCTTGTCATTCATAGTTTCAACTTTCAACTTTCAACTTTGCTTTTAGTTCCTCCAGCTCTTTCTGCATCTGGTAGATTTGTTTGTTCAGATCGGGAAGATTCTTAAACACGACCATCGAGCGCCAGAAATTGTTGTAGTCGATGGCGGGCATGCCCTGCAGCACGGCTCCCTCTTTCTTCACGCTGCTGGAAATACCGGTTTTGGCACCAGCCTGTGTGCGATTAGCAACGGTCAGTCCGTTGGACACTCCTGCTTGTCCGCCCAGCATGCACCATTCGCCCACCTTTGTACTGCCGGCAACACCCACTTGAGCACTCATGACCGTATGGCGGCCCACATCGACGTTGTGGGCAATTTGTACCAGATTGTCGAGTTTAACTCCTTGTCGGACGTAGGTCGACCCCATGGTGGAGCGGTCGATGCACGTGTTGGCTCCAATCTCTACGTTGTCCTCGATGGTGACGATGCCTATCTGTGGAATCTTCTCATAACCGTTCTCCGTAGGCGCAAAGCCGAATCCGTCGGCTCCGATGACGCAACCGGCATGCAGGATGCAGTTGTTGCCCACACGGCAGTCGTGATAGATGACGGCATTGCTGTAGATTTCCGTATTGTTGCCCACTTTGGCATTTCGGCCAATTGTCACGTGCGGATGCAGGACACATCCGTCGCCAATCTCCACGCCCTCGGCAATGGCTACGAAGGGACCGATGTAGCAGTCCTTGCCTATCTTGGCCGATGGGTCGATGAAGGCAAGTGAATCAATGCCGACGCGCTTCACCTGCATGCTTTGATACAGTTGCAGCAACTTGGCTACAGTAGCATAGGCGTCATCCACGCGAATCAGGGTAGCCGTGGTTTCGCCCTCCACCTTAAAGTCTTTGTTCACAAGCACCACGCTGCTCTGGGTCTCATACAGGTAGTGGGCATACTTCATGTTGGCCAGAAAGGAGATGCAGCCGGGCCGGCCTTCTTCAATCTTGGCAAAGTCGTTGACCTTCACGGCGGGATTTCCCTCTATGGTGCCCCCAACGATGCCTGCTATTTGTTGTGCTGAAAATTCCATTTATGTAATTTACGATTTTACGATTTACAATTTACTATCTAATTACGATTTCATTATTTGCTCAATCTCTTTAGCCATCTGCTCTTGTACTTCCTTAGCTTTCTCTGCAGCCACATCGGCGAAGCGTTCCGACGAGTCGGCGTAGATGATGGCGCGACTCGAGTTCACGATGAGGCCGCAGTCCTTCGTCATTCCATACTTGCAGACTTCTTCCAGACTTCCGCCTTGGGCACCGATGCCGGGCACGAGCAGGAATGCTTGGGGAGCTACCTTGCGGATGTCCTTAAACATTTCGCCGCGTGTGGCACCTACTACGTACATGAGCGCCTCTCCAACCTCGCCCGAGGGGGAGGCATTTTTTTCCCATTCCTGACTCTTGCGAAGCACTCTTTCGAAAAGTCTTTCCCCATTAGGTTCCTCGCCTTCGGGTGAGGTTAGAGGGGCCGTTTGGAAATCGAAAGAACCCTTATTGCTGGTCAGGGCAAGCAGGATGACCCATTTCCCTTCGTAGCCCATAAAGGGTGTCACGCTGTCCTCGCCCATGTACGGGGCAACGGTCAGGGCATCCACATCCAATTCCTCGAAGAACGTGCGGGCATACATCTGGCTGGTGTTGCCGATGTCGCCACGCTTGGCATCGGCTATGATGAACTGGTCGGGGTAGTTTTCGCGGATGTACTTCACGGTACGTTCAAAAGCAATCCAGCCCTTTACTCCGTGTGCCTCGTAGAAAGCCAGGTTCGGCTTGTAGGCAATGCAATAGGACGCCGTAGCGTCGATGATGGCCTTGTTGAAGGCGAAGAGCGGGTCTTCCTCCGTCATTAGACACTGCGGAATCTTTTTGATGTCCGTGTCCAGTCCTACGCAGAGGAAACTCTGCTTGCGTTGTATGTTTTCAATTAGTTGTTGTCGTCTCATATCTCGTAACTCCTAATTCGTAATTCGTAATTTGTCAAAGTGCTGCCTCCTTCATCCGCTCGGCATTCTCGGCCACGATGAGGTGGTCGATGCAGTCCTGTATGTCGCCATCCATGAAGGCTGCGAGGTTGTAGATGGTGTAGCCGATGCGGTGGTCGGTGATGCGGCCCAGTTGTAGGTACGGATTTTGGCCGAGCGGTCGCCTGTCGAGACCATCGTCTTGCGTCGGCTGGCAATGTCGTCGATATACTTTTGGTGTTCTTTGTCGTAGATGAAGGTGCGCAGGCGGGCCAGTGCACGCTCCTTGTTCTTCGGCTGGTCGCGCGTTTCGGTACATTCAACCAGTATCTCCTCCGTCTCGCCCGTGTTGGGGTTCGTCCACATGTAGCGGGCACGTACGCCCGATTCCACCTTGTTCACGTTCTGACCACCGGCACCTGAAGAGCGGAAGGTATCCCACTTGATGGCGCCTTCGTTTATCTCTACGTCAAATTCCTCGGCTTCGGGCAGTACGGCTACGGTTGCGGCAGAGGTATGCACGCGGCCCTGGGTTTCGGTGGCAGGTACGCGCTGCACACGATGTACACCCGATTCGTATTTCAATATGCCGTAGGCTCCTTCGCCAGTGACGGAGAAGACTATTTCCTTGTAGCCACCCGATGCGCCTTCGCTATAGCTCGACACGGAGGTCTTCCAACCCTTCGTCTCGCAGTATTTCGAGTACATACGGAACAGGTCGCCAGCAAACAGAGCAGCCTCGTCGCCTCCCGTACCACCGCGTATTTCCATGATGACGTTCTTGTCGTCCTCGGGGTCTGCGGGGATGAGCAGTAGCTTTATCTCCTCTTCCAGTTCGGGCAGTCGCTGTTCGCTCTGGGACATTTCCTCGCGCAGCATTTCCTTTGTTTCGGGGTCATCCTCCACGGCCAACATGTCCTTGGCATCCTGCACGTTCTGCAGGTGTCCCATGTATTCCTTTCGCGCCTCCATGATGCGTCCCAGGTCCTTGTACTCCTTGGTCAGCTTCACGTAGCGCTTCTGGTCGCTGATGACACTGGGGTCGGTGATGAGCGTCGACACTTCCTCGTATCGCGCCACCAGACCCTCCAGTTTTTGTAATAATGAATTATCTTCTATGCTCATATTAATTTTGCATCATTGTAAAGTATAATCGTACAATTCGAATCGTGGTTTTATTGTATCGGTAGACAAGTCGGCACTTGGGGTGTACCAGGATGGAGCGGATGTTTTTCGCATTCTCAAAGGGCATTTTCTGTCCGATGTCAGGCATTGTTGCTATGAGGCCAACCGTTTTCTTGATGCTATCTGAGAATTGGCGAGCAAAGTCTTCGCCTTTGTATTCTCGATACCAATCGATTTGTTTCTGCCATTGTCGGCCTGGCAGCGGCTCCCAGATAACCTTCATGCAAACATTGCATCAATCATTTTCACTACTTCTTCATGTGGCAATCCCCTGCCTTCGGCCTCTTCACGTTCCGATTCCTCAATTAATCGTTCCCATTCCTCCTCTGTTTCGGGATATTTGTTCTCACTGAGAAAGGCTTGATAAAAGATATCGTACAACTGACCGAGTGTGATGGCATCCCTGTCTTCACGAAGAAGGACTTCTGCCTTCTTCCTTTGGGATTCAATAGGGCTGCCCACGCCGTATAGGGGAGGTTCTTCCTCGTGCAACATGCCGTCGTGCTCCTTCTGCTGACAAATGTCGAGCACCTGCTCTATACGGTGTATGTCTGTTTCGTATTTCAGGCTCCAGAGACAGAACTTGCGCATGTATTCCAAGTCTTTGGTATTGCTGTCTAAGTAATCCATGTTCCTTACTTTGTGTATCAACTTGTCAACTGTCCACTTACTTAAAATTCCTGGAAACGAAGGGCAGGCACAGGCGCAGGGCATTGTGCCAGTATTCCCACGTGTGACCGCCATCGCGAACGCGAAGTTGGGCATTGAAACGTTTCTGGCGCAGCTTCTTGTAGAGTTCGGTATTTTGTTCGAAGAGGAAGTCGTCGTCGCCGCAGTCGAGGAAGAAGTTAATCTGCCTCATGGCGTTCAGTTCCGCGTCGCTGGCATTGTCCAGTTTGGTGAGCGGATTGTGCTCGTGTACGGCTGCCGATAGGATGGTCATCTTGTTGTCGGGTGCTGCATCCGGGCGCACATCTGCATCCAACCATGCGCTCATGGGATAGCAGGCCGAGAACATATCGGGATGGCTCAGGGCATAGCCAACGCTGCCTCCGCCGCCCATCGAAAGGCCCGCTATGGCTCGCTGTTCGCGACTGCCTCCGGCTCTGTATTTCTGCTCAACTGTTGGCAGGAGTTCCTGGAAGAAATGGTCTTCGAACGACCAGCCCTTCATGTTGAAATATCCGTTCCATACGTTCTTCGTGTCGGGCCCTCCGGCACAGGGCATCACGATGACCATCTGCCGTGCCTCGCCGCTGGCCATCAGTTCGTCGGCCACGCGGTCCATTTGTCCCTTGTCCTGCCAGGCGCGTTCGTCGTCGGTGAGTCCGTGCAGCAGGTACAGTATGGGGTAGTGTTGTTCTGGGTCGCGTTGGAAACCTGCGGGCAGATACACCATGAAGTATCGTTTCACTCCCAGCACCTGACTCTGAATGGAATCGCGCACTACGGCTGCGTCAGCCGACATCGTCAATGCCAACCCTGCAAGTATGCAGCAAAATCTCTTCATTGTCTTTTTCATGTCTATTTAACTTTCAATTTTTAGTAATTGAATTTTCCGTATTCGCTCTCAATGGTCAGGCTCTTCGGACCTTCCTCAATGCAACCCACAATCTGGGCATCGATGTTGAAGCTCTTGGAAATGTCGATGATGCGCTGGGCATCCGAAGGGGCAACGTATATCTCCATGCGATGACCCATGTTGAAGACTTTGTACATCTCCTGCCAGTCCGTCTGGCTCTGCTCCTGGATGATGCGGAACAGGGGAGGGATGGGGAACATGTTGTCCTTCACCACGCGGCAGTTGTCGCCTACGAAGTGCAGCACCTTGGTCTGTGCTCCGCCCGTGCAGTGCACCATGCCGTGGATGCGTGGGCGCATCTCGTCCAGTATCTTCTTTATGACTGGCGCGTAGGTTCGAGTAGGGGAGAGCACGAGTTTGCCCATCGTCATTCCCTCTCCTTGGGGGAGGGTTAGGGAGAGGCTTCCACTATACACCAACTCCTCAGGCACAGCGTGGTCGTAGCTCTCGGGGTACTTCTCGGCCAGGTATTTGGCGAAGACATCATGCCGGGCAGAGGTCAGTCCGTTGGAGCCCATGCCGCCGTTGTACTCCGTCTCGTAGGTGGCCTGTCCGTAGCTGGCGAGGCCCACGATGACGTCGCCCGGACGGATGTTCGCATTGTCGATGACGTCGCTTCGCTTCATGCGGCAGGTCACTGTGCTGTCCACGATGATGGTGCGTACCAGGTCGCCCACGTCGGCCGTCTCGCCTCCTGTGGCGTAGATGCCTATGCCCATCTGCCGCATCTGCTGCAGCAGTTCGTCCGTGCCGTTGATGATGGCGGAGATTACCTCGCCCGGGATGAGCATCTTGTTCCTGCCGATGGTCGAGCTGACCAGTATGTTATCCGTTGCACCCACGCACAGCAGGTCGTCGGTGTTCATGATGAGTGCATCCTGTGCAATGCCCTTCCAAACCGAGAGGTCGCCCGTCTCGCGCCAGTACATGTAGGCGAGGCTCGACTTCGTTCCGGCCCCGTCGGCGTGCATGATGTTGCAGTACGTCGGGTCGCCGCCCAGTATGTCGGGGATAATCTTGCAGAAGGCCTGCGGATAGAGGCCCTTGTCGATGTTCTTGATGGCGTTGTGCACGTCCTCCTTGGCTGCGCTGACACCGCGCATCATATAGCGTTGATTCTCCATTCTTTGGTAGTGTTGTTAAGTATTCGGGCGTAAAGATACAAAAACTTTTCGACTTGGCCAAATCTGCGGCCATATTTCGGCCTTGCAGCGACGGATTTCTGTGTTTCAGTAGTTCAAAGAGCGTGTGCCGGGGCTTCCGACTCGTATGTTGCAGGGCATTGCCTCGTATCTCTGTGCTTTCACAATGCAAAGATACAACATCTGAGAGGGAAAGTCAAGTAAATGGCGGATTTGTTGAGTCGAGGGGGCTTAATTTGTTTGAGTGCGCCTCTTTATATGACTTGTTGTCAATAAGTTAGCGGTATCTGGGCTGCAAACTTATTTATTCAAAATGCAACAATGTAACATATAACATTGTAACATTGTAACATTAAGCGTGTTCCACATGGCTGGTGGATATGGTCTATTATATATTATATAATATAATAATATATAATAGAATACTATATTCTTATAGTTTGTAATCCACCTTTGATTTTACCTATTGAATCCCCCTTAATGTTGCATTGTTACATGTTACAATGTTACAAATTATGTACAAAATCTTCGATGAAATGGGAATTTTCTTACTTTACTTCAATGTCGAGACACGCAGGTTGGTGACGGTGCTCTGGAAGTTTCCTGCCTTTTGGAGGGGGAAAAACAGGGTGGTTTGTGTACGCAGCGGAACCGCCCCCGTGTGTAATTTGCTAATCATCAAATAAGCCCAAAGTGTGGGTAGCGTTAATTTTCTGGTGAAGTTTGGGCTCTCGTCATAGTAATGTGCGTGCACTCTCATAACTATTGCAAAGGTACAACATTAATAGGCCGAAATCAAGCAAATGGCCGATTTGTTGCGCCGAGCACCGCATTATCTCGGTCTGATTCCTTGCATCGAATTAATATCCAATGAGTTAGTGGTATTGACGGCCTACTGTACATCAGTTTGTTTTCTTCAGTTCTTCAAATAACTGTCAACTGAGGAACTGAAGAAATGAGCGTATGTCAGCCTTGATTTATGACTATTTTGGGGCAATTTGTTTCAGTTTTTTCTCGACTGGCTTATAATCTCGGAAATTTTATATAAATTTGCACCTGATTATGTGAAATCTCGTCCTAATGACTCTGGAATTCTTTAATTATCTGATATATGGCATGACATGTCTTGCCGTTGTGGTATTCGTGAGCCTGTATTTTGTGACAGCCGGTTATGGGCAGTTCCGCACCCGTCGGTGGGGCTTGAGCATAAACAATAGGGTGGCATGGACGTTGATGGAGGCGCCTGTGTTCATGGTGATGCTATACATCTGGTGGCAGTCGCCGCTCAAGTGGGTCTTGCCGCAGCTTGTGTTGTTTGCGTTGTTTCAACTCCACTACTTCCAGCGTTCGTTTGTCTTCCCTTGGCTCATGACGGGTCGGAGCCGTATGCCGGTGGCCATCATGCTTATGGGCATCACGTTTAATGTCATCAACGGGGTGATGCAGGGTGGGGGGCTCTACTGGTTCCCCAATCCCGATTTCCAGGAGGGAGCTGCCTATCTGCTCCGGTGGAATGCCGTCGTTGGCATACTGCTGTTTCTTGTGGGACTGGCTGTCAACTGGCAGTCGGACCGTGTGATTCGTCATCTGCGTAAACCGGGCGACACCAAGCACTATCTGCCCCAAGGTGGGATGTACCGCTATGTGACTTCGGCCAACTATCTGGGCGAACTGATGGAATGGGTCGGTTTTGCTCTTGCTGCCCATACGGTTGTGGCTTGGGTCTTCCCCCTCTGGACGGCCGCAAACTTGGTGCCTCGCGCACATGCTATACACAAGAGGTATAGGGAGGAGTTTGGGGATGAGGCTGTGGGCCGTCGGAAGCGGGTGATACCGTTTGTATATTAAATTTGGAAAGATTAAATAAAAAGTATTAACTGTGAATAAGATATTTGAGGAGGCTCATATAGGTCCACTGAAGCTGCGAAACAGAACTATTCGGAGTGCGGCGTTTGAGAGTATGTGCCCAGGGCACGAACCCTCGCAGATGCTCTACGACTATCACGTAGGTGTGGCCCGAGGCGGAGTGGGTATGACGACCATTGCATACGCAGCCGTCACAGAGAGCGGGCTGAGTTTCGACCGCCAGCTGGTGATGAAGGGCGAAATCGTTCCAGGTTTGCGTCGTCTGACCGACGGCATCCACAGGGAAGGTGCTGCGGCGGGCATACAGTTGGGACACTGCGGCAACATGAGTCATAAGGGCATCTGCGGATGCATTCCCGTGGGAGCATCGAACGGCTTCAACCTCTATAGCCCGACCATCGTGCGCGGACTGCGAAAGGACGAGCTGGCCCCGCTGGCCAAGAAGTTTGGTGATGCCGTGAGACTTGCGCGCGAGGCAGGATTCGACGAGGTGGAGATACACTGCGGTCACGGATACCTCATCGACCAGTTCCTGAATCCATACTTCAATCACCGTAAGGATGACTTTGGAGGTTCATTGGAGAACCGCATGCGTTTCATGTCGATGTGCGTGGAGGAGGTCATGAAAGCTGCCAAGGACGACATGGCCGTGGTGTGCAAGATGAACATGCGCGACGGTCTGAAGCACGGCATCTCGTTGGAGGAGCACAGCATCCCTGTGGCGCGAAGGCTGCAGGAGCTGGGCGTTCATGCTCTGGTGCTAAGTGGGGGCCTGGTAAGTGCTACGCCGATGTATGTCATGCGTGGCGAGATGCCCCTGCAGACGATGACGCACTACATGGACAAACCCTGGCTGAAGTACAGTATCCGCAGTTGCAAACCCTTCGTCAAGAACATCCTCACCCCAACGGTGCCCTACGAGGAGGCTTTCTTCCTGGAAGATGCCCTGAAGTTCCGCGAGGCAATGCCCGACATGAAGTTCATCTATGTAGGCGGACTTGTGTGCGGCGACAAGATAAACGAAGTGCTCTCACACGGGTTCGAGGCTGTGCAGATGGCCCGTTCGCTGCTGAACGAACCAGACTTCGTGAACCGGCTGAAGGAGGACTCGCACCACCGTTGCGGTTGTCGTCACAGTAATTATTGTATTGGTAGAATGTACACACTGGAAATGGCTTGTCATCAGCATCTTAAGGAAACACTTCCAGTGTCTCTTCAGCGTGAAGTTGAACAAATAGAAAAAAGACAAAACAGATGAAAACAGCAATAATAACAGGCGCCGACGGAGACATGGGCTACGAGGAAGCCAAGGCTTGTGCTCAGAAGGGCTATCATACCATCATGGCTTGCTATTGTCCGAAACTGGCAAGACGGAGGATGGAACAAATGAAGGCGGAAACGGGCTGCGAGAACATTGAGGTTATGGCGCTGAACCTGGCCGATCTGGCATCCGTTCGTCGCTTTGCCCAGGAGGTGAAGGAGAAATTCGAGCACGTAGACCTGCTGATGAACAACGCAGGTACGATAGAGACTGGTCGCCACATCACGGTTGACGGACTGGAACGTACCGTGAGCGTGAACTACGTGGGCCCCTATCTGCTCACCCGTCTGCTGCTGCCACAGATGAAGGAGGGAAGTCGCATTGTAAACATGGCCTCGCTGGTATACTGGATGGGGCGACTGGACTTTCCCGACTTCTTTGAGAAGGGGTGCCGAGGCTCGTTTTGGCGTATCCCTGTCTACAACAACACCAAACTGGCTATCACCATCTTCACCTTCGATTTAGCCCGTCGGCTGAAGGAGAAGGGGATAACGGTGAATGCCGTAGACCCAGGTATGGTGTCAACGGGCATCATACGCATGCAGATGTTCTTCGACCCCCTCACGGACATCTTTTTCCGTCCCCTCATCCGTACGCCGCGACAGGGTGCCGACACAGCCATCCACCTGCTGCTGGACGAAGACAAGGCCGGACAGACGGGAACTTTCAACTATTCGAACCGCATAAAGAGGCTGGGAGAGAAATACGAACATCACAAGCAGATGGACGAATTGTGGAGTCGTACGGAGGAAATTGTTTCTGATTATCTGTAATCTTTAAGCGGAAATGCGAATGTATTGAAATTTAAAAAGCGGAATTGGTGATAATTTCGCTTTTTTTATGTACCTTTGCAACGAATTCAAAAAAACAGACCTCGTATGGAGCCCTTGAAGCATGAATGTGGAGTGGCGATGATACGCCTGAAGAAACCTCTGGAGTATTATCAGCAAAAGTATGGCACATGGATGTATGGCCTCAATAAACTCTACCTGTTGATGGAGAAGCAGCACAACCGCGGGCAAGAGGGAGCCGGAATGGCCTGTGTGAAAATGGAGTCGGAGCCCGGTATGGAATACATGTTTCGTGAACGTGCAATGGGCAGCGGAGCCATCGGCGAAATATTTGCCGCCGTCCAAAGTCAGTTCAAGGATATCCCACACGACAGACTCGTCGACGCCAGTTACGCCAAGAAGAACATACCTTTTGCGGGAGAGATATACATGGGGCACCTGCGGTATTCAACTACCGGTAAGCGTGCCCTTTCTTTTGTCCATCCATTCATGCGCCGCAACAACTGGAGGGCCAAGAACTTGTGCCTTTGCGGCAACTTCAATCTGACCAATGTCGATGAGATATTCGACTCGATATCCTCCTTTGGTCAGCATCCACGTGTGTATAGCGATACGTTCATCTTGCTGGAACAGATGGGACACCGTCTGGACCGCGAGAGCGAACGACTCTTCAACATTGCCTTGGAGAAGGACCTGCACGGATGCGACATCACCCGATACATCGAACAGCACATCGACATGCGCAATGTACTGAGCACATCAGCACCGATGTGGGACGGAGGCTATGTCATCTGCGGCATGACGGGCTCTGGGGAAATGTTCTCCATGCGCGATCCTTGGGGCATCCGTCCTGCCTTCTGGTACGAGGATGACGAGGTGCTCACACTGGCTTCCGAGCGCCCCGTGCTGCAAACGGCATTTGACTTGGAGGTGGATGATGTCAGGGAGCTGGCCCCCGGCCAGGCGCTTGTGATGAATGCGGAGGGAAAGGTCTCGCTGTCGCAAATCATTCCGCCCAAGAACAAAAAGGCCTGTTCCTTCGAACGAATCTATTTCAGTAGAGGCTCAGACCATGACATATACGAGGAACGTAAGAACCTGGGAGAACAGCTGACAGAACGCATCACGCAGGCCATCGACGGTGATGTGGCCCATACGGTGTTCTCGTTCATTCCCAATACCGCAGAAGTGGCCTACTACGGCATGGTGCGCGGATTCATCAAGCAGATGAACCAGCAGAAGATACAGCAACTGCTGGAACTGACACGAAACCATCAGCCCACGGAGGAGGAGATAAGGGAAATCTTCAGCCAGTATGTTCGGTCCGAGAAAGTGGCGTGGAAGGACATTAAGCTGCGCACCTTCATCACCGAAGGCGACCAACGCAACGACCTGGCGGCCCATGTCTATGACATAACGTATGGCTCCATTGTCCCCTACGAAGACAATCTGGTAATCATCGACGATAGCATCGTGCGCGGTACTACGCTGAAGGAGAGCATCATCCGTATCCTGAATAGACTGCACCCAAAGAAAATTGTCATCGTGAGCAGTTCGCCTCAGGTGCGTTATCCCGACTACTACGGTATCGACATGGCCCGCATGGAGGAATTTATAGCCTTCCGTGCAGCCATAGAATTGCTTATCGAAAGAGGCGACTGGGCACGCATCGATGATGTCTATCGGCACTGTATGGAACAACGTTCGCTGCCCAAGGAACAGATGAAGAACTATGTAAAGGACATCTACGCCCCCTTCACCGACGAGGCTATCAGTCGCAAAATGGTGGAGATGCTTCGCCCTGAAGGCATCGATACACCCATAGAGATTGTCTACCAGAGTCTTGAAGGATTGCACAAGGCATGTCCTAACCATTTGGGCGACTGGTATTTCAGTGGCGACTATCCCACACCGGGCGGAATGCGGTTGCTGAATCTCGCTTTCATTGAATATTACGAAAACATCTATAATAAGATTGTATGAGAAAAGTAACATTGTTGTTGGATGATGGGACTAAGTTCCATGGGACATCCTTCGGATATGAGAAACCTGTTGCTGGCGAGGTGGTCTTCAACACAGCCATGATGGGTTATCCTGAAAGTTTAACCGACCCCTCGTATGAGGGGCAGATAATGGTTATGACCTATCCGCTCGTGGGAAACTATGGTGTTCCCGAGTTGTCAATCGAGCCCAACGGACTCACGACCTACATGGAGAGTCCCAGCATCCATCCGCGAGCCATCGTAGTGACCGACTATAGTACCGAATATAGCCACTGGAATGCCAAACAGACGCTGGCCGACTGGCTGAAGAGCGAACAGGTGGTGGGCGTAACGGGTGTGGATACCCGCGAGCTTACGAAGGTGCTGCGCGAGAACGGCGTGATGATGGGTAAGATACTTTTCGATGACGAGCCCGAGAACATTCCTGCGGCAGAGTACGAGGGAGTGAATTTCGTGGAGCAGGTCAGCTGCAAGGAAATCATCACCTACAAGTCGGGCAAAGCTGATGCAAAGCGCGTGGTGTTGGTTGACTGCGGTGTGAAGGAAAACATCATCCGCTGTCTGCTGGTGCGCGGCATCGATGTGGTGCGTGTACCCTGGGACTACGACTTCAACGATATGGAGTTCGATGGCCTGTTTCTGGCCAATGGTCCAGGCAACCCCGACATGTGCGAAAAGACGGTAGAGCATATCAAGAAGTTCCTGGCCAATCCCGTGGTACGTCCCTGCATGGGCATCTGCATGGGTAATCAGTTGCTGGCAAAGGCCGCCGGTGCCACGATATACAAACTGAAGTACGGACACCGCAGCCACAACCAACCCGTCCGTCAGGTGGGCACCTCGCATTGTTACATCACCAGTCAGAATCACGGATATGCCGTAGACGATAAAACACTGGGGGCCGACTGGGAACCGCTGTTCGTGAACATGAACGACGGGTCGAACGAGGGCATTCGTCATAAGACTAACCCCTGGTTCTCGGCTCAGTTCCACCCCGAAGCCTGCTCAGGCCCCGTGGACGCAGAAGATTTATTTGACAAACTCGTGAAACTTTTATAATTATGCCATCCAATCATATCAAGAAAGTCCTGCTGTTGGGCTCTGGTGCCCTGAAGATAGGCGAGGCAGGCGAATTTGACTACAGCGGTTCGCAAGCCCTGAAAGCACTCAAGGAAGAGGGTATAGAGACTGTGCTCATCAACCCCAATATTGCCACCGTACAGACATCGGAGGGTGTGGCCGACCACATTTATTTCCTGCCCGTGACCCCCTATTTCGTGGAGCGTGTCATCGAGAAGGAACGTCCACAAGGCATTCTGCTTGCCTTTGGTGGACAGACGGCCCTGAACTGCGGTGTGGAGCTCTACAAGAGCGGTGTGCTGGAGAAGTACGATCTGACGGTCCTTGGCACTCCCGTTAAGGCCATCATGGACACAGAGGACCGCGAACTCTTTGTGGAACGACTCGACGAGATTAACGTCAACACCATCAAGAGTCACGCCTGCGAGGATATCGAATCGGCACGCAAGGCAGCCAATGAACTGGGCTATCCCGTCATCATCCGTGCGGCCTACGCCTTGGGTGGACTGGGTTCCGGCTTCTGCGATAACGAGGAAGAACTGAACCGAATAGCCGAGAAGGCCTTCTCGTTCTCTCCCCAGGTGCTGGTGGAAAAGAGCTTGAAGGGTTGGAAGGAAATAGAGTTTGAGGTCGTTCGCGACCGCTTCGATAACTGCATCGCCGTGTGCAGTATGGAGAACTTCGACCCCCTGGGCATCCATACTGGTGAGAGCATCGTGGTGGCTCCGGCACAGACACTCACCAACCATGAAGTACAGAAGTTGCGCGAGCTCAGTCTGCGCATCATCCGCCACATCGGCATCGTGGGAGAGTGCAACATCCAGTTTGCCTTCGACACCCAGAGCGAGGAATATCGCGTCATCGAGGTCAACGCCCGACTGAGCCGTTCCTCGGCACTGGCCAGCAAGGCTACGGGCTATCCCCTGGCCTTCGTCGCCTGCAAACTGGGATTGGGCTATGGGCTGTTCGACCTGAAGAATTCCGTGACGAAGACCACAACGGCCTTCTTCGAACCTGCCATCGACTATGTGGTTTGTAAGATGCCGCGTTGGGACCTGGGTAAGTTCCGCGGTGTCGACCGTGAGCTGGGCTCGTCGATGAAGTCCGTGGGCGAGGTCATGGCCATCGGACGCACCTTCGAGGAAGCCATTCAGAAGGGACTGCGCATGATAGGGCAGGGGATGCACGGATTCGTGGAGAACAAAGAACTGGAAATCAAGGACATTGACAGTGCCCTGCGCGAACCCACCGACAAGCGTGTGCTGGTCATCTCGAAGGCACTGCGTCAGGGTTACACCATCGACCAGATCTATGAGCTGACGAAGATTGACAAGTGGTTCCTCTACAAATTGCAGCATATCCGCACCATCGATGATCGTCTGCACGAGTGCATGGGGTTGGAACAGCTCGATGCCGAACTCCTGCGCACAGCCAAGGTATATGGCTTCACCGACTTCCAGATTGCCCGTGCCATTGGCATGGAGGAAAATATGGAGATGGAGGATGCCGCGAACCTCGTACGCCAGTACCGCAAGAAGTTGAACATTCTGCCCGTAGTGAAGCAGATAGACACGCTGGCAGCCGAATATCCGGCTCGGACCAACTACCTGTATATGACCTATAATGGTGTGGCCCACGACATCCGCTTCGAGCGCGACGGCAAGAGCATCGTGGTGCTGGGCAGCGGAGCCTATCGCATCGGTTCCAGCGTGGAGTTCGACTGGTGTGGCGTGCAGGCCCTGAACACCATCCGCAAGGAGGGCTATCGGGGAGTGATGATAAACTACAACCCCGAGACCGTCTCCACCGACTATGACATGTGCGACCGCCTCTACTTCGACGAACTGACCTACGAGCGCGTGATGGACATCATAGAACTGGAAACACCCAAGGGCGTGGTCATCAGCACCGGCGGACAGATACCCAACAACCTGGCACTGAAACTCGATGCCCAGAAGGTTCCCATCCTGGGCACACAAGCCAAATACATCGACAATGCCGAAGACCGCGAGAAGTTCTCCGCCATGCTGGGACGCATCGGAGTGGACCAGCCCGAATGGAGTGCGCTGACCACCATGGAGGACGTCAACAAGTTCATCGAGAAGGTGGGCTTCCCCGTACTGGTACGTCCCTCGTACGTGCTCTCCGGCGCTGCCATGAACGTCTGCTCCAACCAGGAAGAACTGGAGCGCTTCCTCATGCTCGCCGCCAACGTGTCGAAGAAGCATCCCGTGGTCATCTCCAAGTTCATGCAGAACACCAAGGAGGTGGAGATGGATGCTGTGGCGCGCAACGGCGAAATCATTGCCTATGCCATCTCGGAGCACATCGAGTTTGCAGGCGTACACTCGGGAGATGCCACCATACAGTTCCCCGCCCAGAAACTCTACGTGGAGACTGTGCGCCGCATCAAGAAGATATCGGCACGCATCGCTCAGGAACTGAACATCTCCGGCCCCTTCAACATCCAGTATCTGGCTCGCGACAACGAAATCAAGGTCATCGAGTGCAACCTGCGTGCTTCGCGTTCGTTCCCCTTCGTGTCCAAGGTGCTGAAGGTGAACCTCATCGAAATGGCCACACGCGTCATGCTGGGCCTGCCCGTCGAGAAGTTGCACAAGAGTTTCTTCGACTTCGACTACGTGGGCATCAAGGCCAGCCAGTTCTCCTTCAACCGTCTGCAGAAGGCCGACCCCGTGCTGGGTGTGGACATGAGCTCTACGGGCGAGGTGGGCTGCCTGGGCGACGACTCCAACTGTGCCCTCATGAAGGCCATGCTCTCCGTGGGCCATCGCATACCGGAGAAGAGCATCCTGCTCTCTACGGGTGGCGCCAAGGAGAAGGCCGCCATGCTGGATGCTGCCCGCATGCTTCACGAACACGGCTACACCATCTATGCTACGGGTGGTACCAGCCGTTATCTCACGGAGCAGAGCATTCCCAACATCCTGGTCCACTGGCCCAGCGACAGTGACAAACAGCCCCAGGCACTCGACCTCATGCACGAGCGCAAGATAGACATGGTGGTGAACATCCCCAAGGACCTCTCGGCAGGCGAACTGACAAATGGTTACAAGATTCGCCGTACGGCCGTTGACCTAAATATCCCTCTGCTCACTAATAGTCGTCTGGCAGCAGCCTTCATCCAGGCCTTCTGTACCATCAAGCCCGAGGACTTGGCCATCAAGTCTTGGGAGGAATACAAGTAAACGAATAAAAACATTGAGTTAAGAATGGGTATTCAGGCAGTTATAGTTGCGGCTGTTCTTGTACTGATGCTGGTGGCATTGATGCGCGAACTGTTGCGCCCGGGACTGATTTTGTTCACAGCTGTGGTTTTGTTATTGTGTGCAGGAATAATCAATCCGGAGGAGGCTCTGAAAGGTTTTTCCAATAAGGGTATGATAACTGTTGCCCTGTTGTACCTTGTAAGCGAGGGCGTACGAAGGAGTGGTCTGCTAGAACGTATTGTTTACTACGTGTTACCAACCAAGAATGTCAGCATCACGCGAGCCAACCTGCGTTTCTATCCGATTGTCTCGTTCATTTCGGCTTTCTTCAATAACACCCCCGTAGTGGTGATCTTTGCCCCCATGATAAAGAACTGGGCACGCAAGATGAAATTGCCGCCTACGAAGTTTCTTATTCCCCTGAGCTATGCTACCGTCATCGGCGGTATCTGTACGCTCATCGGTACCACCACCAACCTGGTGCTTCACGGTATGCTTCTGCAAGAACATAGGGAGGAGATGAAGGCCTTTGAGGAGTCGAAGGGTGCTGTAGAGGGCATACTGCTGCACTTCAATATCGATGGTATGCACATGTTTGAGCTTACCAAAGTGGGTATCTTCATAGCTCTTGCCGGACTTGTCTATCTCATATTCTTCTCCCAATACCTTCTGCCCGACAAACGTAAGGCAGAGGAGGAAGCCGAGGAGATGAGCCTTGCGCCAGGTATGGTACGCCACGAGGTGATGTTGGGTAATCGCTTTCCCGGATTGGGCAAGACGTTGCGTGACTTCGATTTCTACCGTCGCTATGGTGCTCATGTGCGCGCCATTAGTCGTGGCGGTCAGATAGTGGAGGGCGACTACATGAACATGCGTATGACCCACGAGGATACCCTAATCGTGGATGCTCCTGAAGATTTTAGGAAGACGTGGCGCGAGAGTAAGGTATTCTGGATGATAAACCGCGTTGGTGACTATGAACCGCCGATGGGTACGAAAAAACGTTGGGCAGCACTGCTTTTGCTCATCATGATGATTATTGGTGCTACTGTTGGTGAACTGCCTATAGTAAAGGATAATTTCCAGTTTATCAAACTCGATATGTTCTTCTTTGCCTGCGTCACCACCATAATTATGGCCTGGACGCATATGTTTCCTGTGAAGAAGTACACCAAGTACCTTTCTTGGGATGTGCTGGTTACCATTGCCTGTGCTTTTGCCATCTCTGCTGCGATGACCAAGTCCGGATTTGCCGATTTCGTGGGTGGGTACATCATTTCGCTTACGGACAGCGTCCAAGGTAGCCGTTGGGCCATCTACATCATTCTGGCAGCTTTGTTCCTGATTACGAACATATTTACGGAACTCATTACCAATAATGCAGCTGCTGCGCTGGCTTTTCCCTTGGCTCTCTCTGTAGCGGAGAACTTGGGTGTCAACCCAATGCCTTTCGTCGTCTGTGTATGCTTTGCCGCCTCATCGGCATTCAGCACGCCGATCGGTTATCAGACAAACCTTATCGTTCAGGGTGTTGGTGGCTATCGGTTCACAGACTTCGTCAAGGTGGGTCTGCCTATGAACATCATTGTCTTTGTCCTCTCTGTCTTCCTTATTCCCCTCGTCTACGGACTATAATGGCATAGGATTTCCCTAGTACTGTCGGGCACCGAAAATACGGCTGCCGATACGGATTAGGGTGGCACCGTGGCGGAGGGCAATAGGGTAGTCGTCGGACATACCCCAGGAACATTCGCAGAACGTAGGTTGGTTGGCGAAGTAGTGTTCGCGTGCATGGAGGAAAAACTGGTAAGCCTGTTCGAATTCTGAGGCTATCTGGTGTTCATCGTCGGTGAGCGATGCCATGCACATGATGCCGCGAATTTCTGCTCCCGTCATCGACTGCCATTCGCCTTGGCTTAGGAAAGCTTCTGCTTCGTCGGGGGTAAAACCGAACTTTGTATCCTCCTGAGCTACGTGGAGCTGCAGGAGACAGGGTATACGACGTCCGCATCGTATGCCTTGGCGGCTGATCTCTGCCAGCAACTTAGGACTATCAACGGCATGGATGAGCGCAACGTAGGGAGCGATGTACTTGACCTTGTTGGTTTGCAGGTGGCCTATGAAGTGCCACTGGATGTCGGTAGGAAGTGCGTCGTGCTTGTGCTGCATTTCCTGAACATGGCTTTCGCCGAACACTCGCTGTCCCGCCTTGTAAGCCTCCATGAGGGCTTCCTCGGGGTGGAACTTAGAAACTGCCACCAAACGTACATTTGGTGGCAGCGATTCTGTAATCTTTAGAATTTCGTCCTTAATCATCCTTAATCTTAAAGCTCAAACCTTTAATCCTTTTTATACGGAAAAACATCTAGGATAGGCGTTTCGGTCATGGACGTCATCTGCCAGTCGCCCATGGTGCCAGCCATGCCTTTCTCGAGATTCACCACGGCGGTTTTCAGATCGCGAGCCTGAACAAGCATAGTCTGGCTGGTACGCTTCTCCACAGCGGTTTTTTCGTCGAGGGTGATGAAGACCACCTTGGCACGGTACCAACGGTCGTCGTTGCCGTCGTTGCTTGCCATGAGTTCGGCCAGACGTGCCTTCTTGATGCCGGCCACCTCATAGTCACCGCTCATATATGGTTCCACCTCCTCAAGGAAACGTCGTTCAGCCTCTGTAAACGTTAGGGCATCCACCATGTACGTCTCTGTTACCTTCTTAATTTTTCCGTCTTCCATGGTTTTGTCGTAACGGATTTTGCATTCAAACCATATCGCCATAGTATATTTGTTTTCGTTGTTTGTGTATACTGGATAGATTATTTTGCTCCGCCGCCTAGGGCCTGGTAGAAGTTAATGGTGTGGGCGACAATGTTGTAATTGTTGGCCACCTCGCTTAGTTGTGCTCCGAGCAGATTGCTTTGAGCCGTAAGTACGTTGAGGTAGTTTACTTGGTTGCTATTTTGCATCAAAGCCTCAGTGGCCTCAACTGCTTCGGTCAGACTATTTATCTGATTGGTAATCAAATCTTTCTTAGCACGACACACTTTCAGTGCAGCCATAGACGATGCCACCTCGTATCCGGCATCGAGTACAGTCTGTTGGAACCCTATGCTGGCAATCTCAATTTCAGCCTTCGCATTCTTGTAGGCGGCACGCAGTTTTCCTTGGTTGAAGAGGGGCTGGGCCAGTGATGCCACCACAGCAGCAATGGCTCCTCCAGGGTTAACAACCATGTTGCCAATCGAATTAGCATATTGTCCGTTGGCCGTAATGGTGAGTTGGGGGAAAAAGGCTGCCTTAGCTTGGTTCTTGGCATAGAAGGCCGAGGCCAGTGCCAACTCGGCCTGTCGCACGTCGGGACGGCGATTGAGCAGGTTGATGGGAACACCCGTGACGCAGAGGCTAGGTGTCTGGAATGTACTGAGCGAGGAACGTTCAAAGTGATGGGGCACCTCACCGATGAGGTTGGATAATGTGTTCTCGGTCTTGAACATTCGGTCTTCCAATTCCACCAAGCTTGCACAAATGTTCCAGTAGTTGGCCTCTGTGCTTGCCACAGCGGCCTTGTTGCTCTGTCCGGCCTCCATGAGCATTTTCGTCACTTCCAGATTCTTTTTCCAGTTGGCAGCTGTTTCGCGGGTGATACGTATCTGGTCGTCAATCATGCATAGGCTATAGTAGAGTGTGGCAATGTTGGCCACAACGGCAGTCTGTACAGCCTGTCGTACACTTTGCATATTCTCTACGGCTACCTGGCTGCGTTTCTTGGCGTTGCGAAGCTGGCCAAAGCAGTCGACCTGCCAACTGGCGGCAATGGGGATGGAATAGGTCTTCGATGCTCCGCCACCGAATACATTCTGGTACTGGGGACGATTCTGGGGATCCCAGAGTCCACCAATGCTTCCCGAAGGAGCCAGCGAGATACTGGGGTAGAAAGCCAGTTTGGCAGCTTTCAGATTGTTCTGTGCCTCTTGGATGCGGAGGTCGGCCTGACGCATGTTGCTATTCTGAGCAAGACCCTTTTCAATGAGTGCCTGCAGTTGTGGATCGGTGAACACCTCGCGCCATGTCAGGTCGCCCATGCTCAACGAATCGCCGCTTTGTGCACGCCCGTAGATACCGTCGGTAACGATGTCTGTGGGGCGTTCGTAGTTCTTGTACAAGCCGCAGCTAACCAACAATAGTAAAAATGAAAAATTAAAAATTAAAAATGATATTCGTTTCATAATTATCAATTGTCAATAATAATTATCAATTGTCATTCGTTGCCTTTTCCTTCTCGACCTTGCTCTTTTCCTTCTCCTTCAGGAACTGTTGGTCGGCCTCTTCCTTCATGGCAGGGCGAATCTTCTCCTGTAGGTATTCGAAGTAGATGAAGAAGACGGGAACGGTGAACAGGATAGCCAGCGTGCCGACAATCATGCCGCCTACAACACCCACACCAATGGTGCGGTTACCATTGGCACCGGCACCCGTAGCTGTCAGCAGGGGTAACATTCCGAGTACGGCGGTCAAAACTGTCATAAGGATAGGACGCAGACGAGCTTCAGCTGCAGCGTAGGCTGCCTCGACGATGCCCATACCCTTTCGACGACGTTCCAGCGCGAACTCTGTAATCAGAATGGCAGTCTTGGCCAGCAGACCGATGAGCATGATAACACCCGTCTGCAGGTAAATGTTGTTCTCAATCTGTCCGATGGGTGGGAATACGCTGTAGATTTGGTTCCATACCCAGGCAAATCCGAACGAACCCATCAGACCAGCTGGTACGGACAGGATGACGGCAAAGGGTACGAGAAAACTCTCATACAGACTGGACAGAATCAGGAAGATGAGTATGACACAGACTCCGTAGATGAGCAGTGACTTGTTGGAACCCATCTGCTGGTATTCCTCACGCGAGATGCTTCCGTATTCGTAGCTGATGTAGTCGGGTAGAATCTGCTGCTTAACTTCCTCGATTGCTTTCATCACGTCAGTGGAGGTGTAGCCCTGAGCAGGCGAAGCCATTACTGAAATTTCGGAGAACAAATTGAAACGAGTGTCGTTCTCAGGACCTAACACTGGGGTGAGCTTCACGAACTGCGAGAGGGGGGCCATCGATGCACCACTGCGAACGTACATGTTCGAGAGGTCCAACTCGCTGGTGCGTAGTTTCGGGTCTGCTTGCAGCATAACACGGTAGACCTTACCAAACTGGTTGAAGTTGGAGACGTATGAACCACCGCAATAACTTCCTAACGTGGAGAGCACCGTTTGGGGAGAGATTCCTGCCAGTTTGCATCGGGCAGCATCCACCTCGACCTTGTATTGGGGGTAGGTGCGCGCATAGCTGGTCATGGCCATCTGTACCTCTTCGCGTTGGTTCAGTGCAGCCAGGAACTGTTGAGTAAGTTGTAAGAACTCTCCCTTGTCACCGTCGGATTTGTCCTGCAGGTGAAGGTCGACGTTTGAACCCATACCGTAGCCTGGAATCATACCTGGCTCAAAGACGAATATCTGGGCCTCGGGTATCTCTCGCGCCAACTGTCCCATGAGCTGATATTTCTTAATAGTGGAAGTGTGGATGAAGCCCGAACCGGGAATCCAGTTGCCAGAACGGTCATCCCAGTGTTTCAGTCGTAGGATGACCATAGCATTGGCTGCACCCTGTCCGCTCATCATACCATAACCACTCACGCGCGAGAAGTCGCGAATGTCCTCGTCCTTTTCCACGATGGCCTGAATCTTGTCTAGCACCTTTTCTGTCTGTCCAAGATTTGACCCTGGCGGACAGGTCACGTTAACCATCATCACACCTTGGTCTTCCTGTGGTACCAATCCCTTAGGCAGATTTGTCATAGCCAAATACAACAGGGCGAAGGATACCAATACACTGAGACTGGCTACCCAACGGTGGTTTATGACACCGCGCAGGAAACGGGTATACTTGCCCATAACGGCACCGAACGATGCTTCATAGGCCATTCGTGTGCGCTTGTTCAGTCCGATGAAGAAACCGTCTATTGGGTTGCGCCTGATACGCTCATCTTTAGGTGGACGCATCATCATTGCGCACAGTGCGGGGCATACAACAAGGGCACTGACACAGGAGATACCTACGGCTGTGGCCAGTGTGACACCAAACTGGGTGTAGAACATACCGGAAGTGCCGCCCATCATCGTTACGGGGATGAACACGGCCATGAATACGAAGGTACAGGAGATAACGGCCATTGTTACATCACTCAATGCGTCTTTTGTGGCCTGATATGAACTCTTGTAACCTGCATCGAATTTGGCCTGCACGGCTTCCACAACCACGATGGCATCGTCGACCACTGTACCGATGGCTAATACGAGGGCGAACAGCGTGAGTAGGTTCAGCGTGAAGCCTGCTACACTCAGAGCGGCAAACGTACCTACCAGCGATATGATAATGGAAATGGCTGGAATGATTGTAGCCTTGAAGTCTTGTAGGAAGAAGTATACCACCAAGACCACCAGAATGAGGGCTATAGCCAGCGTTTCTTTTACATTGTAGATGGATGCGTTGAGGAAGTCGTTACTGGACATCATTTGCACGAAGTACAGTCCCTTAGGCAAGTCCTTCTCCAGTTCCTTCAACTTCGCGGAGAAACGGTCGTTCGTTTCCTTGGCGTTAGCACCTGCCAGCTGGAAGGCCATGAACTGAACGGCGTGTTTCCCGTCTACCTGACCGGAATATCCATAACTGTCTTGTCCGAGTTCTACATCAGCCACGTCCTTCAGGCGCAAGATGCTGCCGTCGGATTTTGCTGAGATGACAATATTCTCAAATTCCTCTACGCTTCTCAGACGGCCTGTGTACTTCATGGTGTACTGGTAAACATTCTCCAGGTCCTTACCATGTCCGCCTTCGGTGGGTTTTTCGCCTAAGGTGCCGACGGCAGCCTCCAGGTTCTGTTCCGCCAGGCAGGCAGTGATGTCACTGGGAATGAGGCCATACTGAGCCATCACCTCCGGCTTCATCCAGATTCGCAAGGAGTAAGAGGCACCCAGGCAGAACACCTCGCCCACACCCTGGATGCGCTTCAGCTGCGGGGTGACGTTGATGTTCATGTAGTTTGACATGAAATTAGCATCGTATTCGGGATTTTCTGTCACCAGGGCATTAATCTGCAGGAATGAGGTCTGTCGCTTGTAGGTGGTAACACCAATCATGGTCACCTCCTGGGGCAGAAGACCTTGTGCCATGGATACACGGTTCTGAACGTTGACGGCAGCCATGTCAGGGTTAGTGCCCTGTTTGAAATACACGGTTACTGAGCCTGAACCCGAGTTGGTGGTGCTACTGGTCATGTAAATCATGTTCTCTACACCATTGATGCTTTCCTCCAAGGGCTGAATAACGGCTTTGGTAACTGTCTCCGCACTGGCACCTGGGTAGGTGGCGTTTACCACCACGGTTGGTGGTGCAATATCGGGGAACTGCTCAACGGGCAGGCTTACGTAGGAGAGTGCACCCAAGAACAGTATGACGATGGCTATAGACAAAGCCATCACAGGCCGCTTAATGAATATGTTTCCTTTCATTGTCAATTCTCAATTCTTCTCAATTGTCAACTAATTATTTCTTCACTTTCTGCTCTTCCTTAACCATGCTGGCACCTTCAGCAACCACCTCTTCTCCAGCTTCCAAACCTTCGGTTACGATAAAATCCTTTCCATTGATCTGGCTCATGACGCTGACTACACGGCTATGAGCTACACCGTCTTTGTCGACTACGTATACTTTATGTCTGTCCTGCATCTGCACGACACCGGCAGCTGGAACTGTTACAACGTCCTTGTATTCCATGGGAACAATGACATTGCCCGTGCTGCCCGAACGAAGCATGTGCCCGGGGTTGTTGAAGACGGCACGAATCTGCACGCTACCCGTAGAACGGTCTACTACACCGCTGGCAGTCTCCACGGTACCTGATTCGCCATAAATGGTTCCGTCCACCAACTGAAGTTTCACGTTGGGCATAGCAGCAACGGCCTTCTCGGCAGAGCCTGCCTTTCGGCTCATTTCCAGGAACTGACTTTCGTTCATGCTGAAGTAGACATACATCTGGTTGTTGTCGCTGACTGTGGTCAGCGACTGAGGCATCGAGGGGCCTACCAGCGCGCCTTGGCGATAGGGCAGTGTGCCGATGACACCATTGGAGGGACTCTTTACTTCGGTGTAGGAGAGCGAATTACGAGCGTTCACCACCTGTGCCTGTGCCTGTGCTACACTGGCTTTGGCCGTAAGCAGATTGTTTTGTGCCGTCTGCAGATCATATTCGCTGACCACCTGCTTGTCGAACAGTTGTTTGCGACTTTCGTAGGTCAATTGTGCTGTAGCTTCTTGAGCCTGGGCCGACTTCAGTGCAGCTTCAGCCGTGTTCAGGGCAGCCTGATAGGGGACTTGGTCGATGATGAACAATGTCTGTCCCTTGCTTACCGTCTGACCCTCAACCACGCAAAGCTTCTGCAGCGTTCCACTTACCTGGGGATAGACTTCGATGTCCTGACGACCACGGATGGTGGCACTGTACTTCGACTCCATCGTCACGTCTTGCTTGCTGACTTTCGTTGTTTTGAATTCAACGATAGAGGCGGCCTGCTGCTTCTTTTTACCGCCACACGAACTTAGCATTGCTATCAAGCCCAGGGCCGATACCATAGCAATTTGAATATTCTTTCTCATATATTATAGGATTTGTTTCAAATTCGGCAGCAAAGATACGAAAAAAAAACGAATCGCGGTGTATCGCGATTCGTCTATTTAACCTATAAAAATGTTTTACGAGTTCAAAGGGAGATTTTCTAACAAACTTTAACTTATTATTATGAGTTCATGCTAATAAGGAACTCCTCGTTGTTCTTGGTTTGTTCCATGCGGCTCTTCAGTTCGTTCATGGCTTCTATAGGGTTCATGTCCGATAGGAATTTCCGCAGAATCCACATACGGTCCAGCGTCATCTTGTCGTGGAGCAAGTCGTCGCGGCGTGTGCTCGATGCCACAATGTTCACGGCAGGGAAGATGCGTTTGTTGGCCAGTGTGCGGTCGAGTTGTAGCTCCATGTTACCTGTACCCTTAAACTCTTCGAAAATCACTTCGTCCATCTTCGAGCCTGTATCCGTAAGGGCTGTGGCGATGATGGTGAGCGAACCTCCGCCCTCGATGTTACGTGCGGCACCGAAGAAACGTTTGGGCTTGTGCATGGCATTGGCGTCGACACCACCCGTCAGCACCTTTCCACTTGCAGGTGTCACCGTATTGTATGCGCGAGCCAGACGTGTAATGGAGTCGAGAAAGATGACCACGTCGTGTCCGCATTCTACCATACGTTTTGCCTTCTCCAGAACGATACCGGCAATCTTCACATGGCGTTCGGCAGGTTCGTCGAAGGTGCTTGCTATGACCTCTGCATTCACCGTGCGTGCCATGTCGGTAACCTCCTCCGGCCGTTCGTCTACGAGCAGCATCATCAGGTAGGCCTCGGGGTGGTTGCGTGCAATGCTGTTGGCAATGTCTTTAAGCAACAGGGTCTTACCCGTCTTGGGCTGAGCGACGATAAGGGCGCGCTGTCCCTTGCCGATGGGGGCAAAGAGGTCAACCACACGGGACGAAAGTGAATCGTTTTTGCCATTGCAAAGCATGAATTTCTCGTCTGGGAACAGGGGCGTGAGATGCTCAAAAGGACTGCGGTCGCGAGCGATGCTGGGGTCGCATCCGTTGATACGTACCACTTTTATCAGGGGGAAGTATTTTTCGCCTTCACGCGGGGGGCGGACGGGACCTTCTATGACGTCGCCGGTCTTCAGTCCCAACGTCTTGACGATTTGTTGGTTGACGTATATGTCATCCGGCGAAGCCAAATAGTTATAGTCGCTCGAACGAAGGAATCCAAAACCTTCGGGCATGAGTTCCAGCACGCCTTCGCCCTTAATCTTTTCTCCGAAGTCGTAGCGCTGCGCATTGGCTGCTGCCTCCGTATTATGGTTTGCAGCCTTGTGTGGAGCATTCGCTGAACTATCTGCGGGGGCTACTGTAGAAAGCGCAGATTCAACGGGAATGGCGGGCAAGTCCTTCAGAATAATGAAGTCGGGCTCGTCGCGGGTGAAGAAGTCATCCTCAGGTTTAGTTGTCTCAGTTTTAGTTTCCACGGTCGTTGGCAGTGGTTCAGGCTGTGACTCACTTTCCTGTTCTGTTGTCTTGCGTGTACGCTTTTTCTTCTCCTTTTCGGCGGGTTGCTTGGCTTCGGCCTTTGCCTGGGGGGCGGCATTCTCTTCGGTTTCGTTCTGTTCCGTCTTCTTTTTACGTCCGCGCTTGGGTTTCTCGGCCTGAGGCTCGGTGGCTGTTTTCTTCTTATCCTCCTTTGCTTCGGCTTCTATCTCAGGGAACAAGGTGCCCGTTTCCTCTTTTTCCGCTTTCTTTTTGGGGCGTCCGCGCTTGGGTTTTTCCTGGGGAACGTTGCTGGTGCCCATGGTGGACTCTTTGTCTATGATATTATAGATGAGGGCCATTTTGTCGTTTGCCATTTGAGCTCCTATGCTCATGCCTAACTCCACGAGTTGTTCGGGAGTCATGCTTTCCAATTCACTCTTTGTGTGCATGTAAATTTATGTATAGAAATGTAGTGTGTGAAATGTAGAATACAGTACAGAAGAGCGTTTTCCTCTGTTTTGTGGTACAAAGGTACAAAATAAATATGAATTACAAATTACGAAAAGGGAATTATTTTGTAACTTTGTGGAAATTTTTACATGATATGGCGCAAGTAAACGCATTTCTGCAGGTCAACGGATTAACTCGTAGCGTAGGCGACCGACTGCTTTTCGGTGATATAAGTTTTGGTATTGCCGAACGTCAGCACGTGGGGCTGATAGCCCAGAACGGTACGGGTAAGACTACGCTGCTGAACATTCTTGCCGGTAAGGAAGTTGCGGACGAGGGCACTGTTGTCTATCGCAGCGGACTTCGGGTCGGCTATCTGGAACAGATGCCTCATTTCCCTATGGATATGACCGTTCGTCAGGCCAGTTACTGGCACCTCGACATAGCCCACATGCCAGCAGAGGAGGCGGCCGAGTATGAGTTGCGCTGCGAGCAGGTATTGACCAAGCTCCACATCACGGACCTGGAACAACCGCTGACGCACCTGTCTGGCGGCCAGCTGAAGCGTGTGGCCCTGGCCAATGTGCTCACCATACAGCCAGACCTGCTCATTTTGGACGAACCCACCAATCACTTGGACTTGGAGATGATTGAGTGGTTGGAGAAATACCTTTCCCGTTCGTCTATGACACTGCTGATGGTCACACACGATCGCTACTTCCTCGACCGTGTGTGCAGCATGATACTGGAGCTTGACGATCAGACACTCTACACCTATCGTGGCAACTACGCCTATTATTTGGAGAAGCGTCAGGAGCGTGTCGACGTGCGCTCGTCGCAGGTGGCCCGTGCACAGAATCTGTATCGCACGGAGTTGGACTGGATGCGACGTATGCCACAGGCCCGGGGCCACAAAGCCCGCTATCGTGAGGAGGCCTTCTACGAACTGGAACGTGTGGCCCGCCAACGCACGGAGGAGAAGCGTATGCGGCTGCAACTGAACTCTGCCTACATCGGTTCCAAGATTTTCGAGGCGGATTACGTCAGCAAATCCTTCCAGACGTCGGATGGTACGGAGAAGGTCATCCTGCGCGACTTCTACTACAACTTCTCGCGCTTTGAGAAAATGGGTATCGTAGGTGCAAACGGAACGGGGAAGAGTACGTTCGTGAAGATGCTTCTGGGTATGGTTCCGCCCGATAGCGGACGCTTTGTCATCGGGGATACCGTACGTTTCGGCTACTATTCGCAGGAGGGCATGCAATTTGACCAGCAGATGCGTGTCATCGACGCCATACGCCGTGTAGCGGAGTACGTGGATTTGGGCGGGGGGCGTCACCTTTCTGCCATGCAGTTCCTCCAGCACTTCATGTTCACCCCCGAACAGCAACAGAACTACATCTACAAACTCTCCGGCGGCGAGCAGCGACGTCTCAACCTCTGTCAGGTGCTCATGCAGAATCCGAATTTTCTGGTTCTCGACGAGCCCACCAACGACCTTGACATCCTGACACTGCAAATCCTGGAGGAGTATCTGGCCGACTTTCGCGGTTGTGTCATTGTGGTCAGCCACGATCGCTACTTCATGGATAAGGTGGTCGACCACCTGCTTGTCTTCCAGGGCGACGGTCGGGTCAGTGACTTCCCGGGCAACTACTCGCAGTTCCGCGAGTGGGAGCGGATGCAGCCCACCCCTGCCGCAAAGACCGAGAAGTCAGCGAATGTCAGGGACAACGCAACGCAGCGCGAAGAACGCGGAACGAATCGCAAGCGACGCCTCACGTACAACGAACGTCGCGAGTTTGAGCAGTTGGAGCGCGACATCGCAGCCCTGGAGCAGGAGAAGCAGGGCATCGTGGAAGCCCTCTCGGGTGCAACCCTGTCGGTGGACGACATCACAGTGAAGTCCAAGCGTCTGCCCCTGCTGCAAGCCGAATTGGACGAAAGGGAGATGCGCTGGCTCGAACTCAGCGAGTGGGCCTGAGTTCGTGGGGTAGAAGACGCCTTACATTAATTTTGTATGTGTGCGCGCATACGCGCATGATTTTCGTTCGCAATTAAAATATTTTGTAAAAATAAAGGGCAAATATTTTGCAAGTTGAAAGATTATGCGTAACTTTGCCAACGATTTAACACATAAAGACGTAGAAACAATGATGTACACATACAACTTTTGGTGGTGGCAAAGCTCAAGATTAACAAAATCGTGAGTCGCACAGCCGTATTCCAAAAGGATTGGACGAAAATAATACAGAAAGGCTTGTCGTACTTACGACAGGCTTTTTTTGATTTATATTAAACATTAAATATATTACTTTTTTTCTAAAACATTACTCGTATGAAACAGAAGAAGTTTATTCTCGAAGAGAAGGAGATTCCCACCCAGTGGTACAACATTCAGGCCGACATGCCCAACAAGCCTTTGCCGCCCTTGCACCCGCAGACACGCCAGCCGCTGACGTGGGAGGACTTGGCACACATCTTCCCTGCTGAGTGCTGCAAACAGGAACTGAACACCACCGACCGATGGATAGACATCCCCGAGGAGGTATTGGACAAATACCGCTTCTATCGGTCCACCCCCCTGGTGCGTGCCTACGAGCTGGAGAAGGCGTTGGGCACACCGGCGCACATCTACTTCAAGAACGAGTCGACCAACCCGCTGGGGTCGCACAAGGTGAACTCGGCTCTGCCCCAGTGCTACTACGCCAAGCAGGAAGGCACTACGAACGTCACCACCGAGACGGGTGCCGGCCAGTGGGGTGCAGCCCTGTCATACGCCGCCAGCGTATATGGTCTGGAGGCAGCTGTCTATCAGGTGAAGATTTCCATGCAGCAGAAGCCCTACCGCTCGAGCATCATGCGCACGTTCGGAGCCACCGTGGAGGGCAGTCCCTCGATGTCGACCCGTGCCGGTAAGGACATCATCACGAAGAATCCCATGCATATGGGTTCGCTGGGAACGGCTATCTCGGAGGCTGTGGAACTGGCCATGACGACACCCGGATGTAAGTACACGCTGGGCTCCGTGCTCAACCACGTGGCGCTGCACCAGTCGATTATCGGTCTGGAAGCCGAGAAGCAGATGGAGAAGACTGGCGAGTACCCCGACACGGTGATTGCTTGCTTCGGAGGCGGTTCGAACTTCGGTGGCATAGCATTCCCCTTCATGCGCCACAACATTTTGGACGGCAAGCAGACGGAGTTCATTGCAGCCGAGCCTGAGAGCTGTCCGAAACTGACGCGCGGGCGGTTCGAGTACGACTTCGGCGACGAGGCAGGTCTGACTCCGCTGCTGCCCATGTACACGCTGGGTCACGACTTCCGTCCGGCCAACATCCATGCCGGAGGTCTGCGCTACCACGGTGCGGGCATGATAGTCAGTCAGCTCATTAAGGACGGACTGATGCATGGAGTGGACATTCCGCAACTCGAGACCTTCGAGGCTGGTATCCTTTTTGCACGTACCGAGGGCATCATTCCTGCACCCGAGTCGAGTCATGCCATCGCTGCTACCATCCGTGAGGCTTTGAAGTGCAAGGAAACGGGCAAGGAGAAGGTCATCCTGTTCAACCTGTCCGGACACGGACTCATCGACATGACGGCCTACGACCAGTACATCAACGGCGACCTCATGAACTATCAGGTCACCGACGAGGACATTGCCAAGAACCACATTGGTGTGTAATATGTAAAAAAGAGTGCAAAAATTTTGCATTTCCCACGATTTGCATTATCTTTGCACTCGCTTTGGCTCCGTAGCTTAGCTGTATAGAGCGTCAGATTCCGGTTCTGAAGGTCCTGGGTTAGAATCCCAGCGGAGTCACTTAATGGCAGGAAAGGAGGAGATTACCGATGAAAAAGATTCTTCTGTTCGCATGTTCGGCATTGATGGCAGTTGGCATCCGTGCGCAGCAGCACCTCGATTTTATGGGCTACCCGATGCAGGGTAGCATCACCGACTTCACGGAGGCCATACGCCAGCGTTTCCCTTTGCAGAAAAAGGTCGGTGGCGACTATTACTATATCTTCCGTGGCAGTGTGTACGGACATGACAGCTACTTCAAGGTCGAGTACACCCGCAAGTCGCGAACCGTCTACAAGATTACGGTCACTCCGAAACAAATCGACCAGAATGCGCTGGTCGACTCCCTCGTGTGCCACTACGGCAATGCCCTTGAGGTCCAGGGCGGCTATCGCTGGAATCGTCCAGGCGGTACCATTTTCCTGTATACGCCCGAGGGCTACGACCCTGTTCTGATGTACTTCGACGAACAGGGGGTTAAGCAATTCCGAGAGAATAAGTAAGCGCGACAGCGCCCCCTATGCTTCTACTGCAGGTACGCCTGGAACCACTGGGCTATCTGGCGGAAGAGGTGTGCGCGTGTGTTTCCTCCGTAGATGCTGTGGTTGCGGTTGGTGTAGGTCAGTATTTTGAAGTCTTTGTCGGCCTGCACCAGGGCTTCGGCGTACTCCGCCGTGTTGCGGAAGTGCACGTTGTCGTCGGCCAGTCCGTGACAGATGAGCAGGTGGCCCGAAAGCTGCGAGGCACGCGACAGGGCGCTGACATCGTATCCGTCGGGGTTCTCCTTCGGGGTGCGCATGAAACGTTCGGTGTAGACGGAGTCGTAGTAGCGCCAGCAGGTGGGAGGCGCCACAGCCACTCCGGCAGCAAATACGGGCCGGTCCTCGGACATGGACATCAGGGTGCAGAATCCGCCGAACGACCAGCCCCAGATGCCGATGTGCTCCTTGTCCACGTAGGGTAGGGTGCCCAGATAGAGGGCCGTCTCCACCTGGTCTTCGGCCTCCAGCTGTCCCAGTCGCATGTAGCTCTGCTTCTCGAATTGTGCACCGCGTCCTCCCGTTCCGCGTCCGTCCACGCATACGCTGATGAAGCCCAGTTCGCCCAGGTATTGTTCGTAGAGACATCCCCCCATGTTGCCCGTCTGCCAGCTGTCGAGCACCTGCTGACTGCCGGGGCCGCTGTACTGGAACAGAATGACGGGGTAGCGCTTCGTAGCATCGAAGTCGTGGGGCTTCACCATGTAGCCGTTGAGCTGTGTTCCGTTCTTTGTGGTGAAGGTGAAGAACGCCTTCTCGCCCAGATTCTTCGCGGACAGGCGTTCCTGCAGTTCGCGGTTGTCCACGAGGGTCTTCATCGTCCGTCCGTTGGCATCGCACAGGGTGGTGACGGGCGGTGTCTGCAGGTTGCTGTACACGTTCATGAAGTACTTGAACGTCTTGCTGAAGACGGCCTGGTTCGTGCCCGACTGTGTCGACAGCTTGGTCACCTTGCCCTTGGCATCAGTCTTGTACACCGTGCGGCGCAGAGGGCTCTCCTCGGTCGACGCGTAATAGAACGTCTGCGTGCGCGGGTCGCAGCCGTAGAAGTCGGTGACTGCAAATTTCCCCTTCGTCACCTGACGGCGTAGTGTCCCGTTCAGGTCGTAGTAGTAGATGTGGTTCCAGCCGTCGCGCTCGCTGCACAAGGCAAATCCGCCCTCGAAGAACTGCATCTGGTTACAGGCATTCTCGCCGATGTAGTGTTCCACCTGGTCGCGGACAGCCAGCCGGGCCTCCGTCGAACGCGGGTTGGCCATGTAGATGTCCATGCGGTCCTGATGGCGGTTCAGGGTGACCACGGCCAGTTTCGTCGGGTCGCTTGTCATGAAGATGCGGGGGATGTAGCCATCGGCGTCCAGCGGCACGTTCATCGTGTTGGTGCGGTGGCTCTTGATGTCGTAGGAGAGCACGCTGACGCGGCTGTTCTTCTCTCCGGCCATGGGATACTTGTAGTCGAAACTGCCCGGATAGGTCAGGTACTCCTTGCGTTCGGGATTCAGCCCTTTGTACAAGGGGAAGGAGAACTGCGGTACCTCCGTCTCGTCATAGCGTATCCAGCACAGCATCGAGTTGTCGGCCGTGAAGGTGAGGCTCTGGTCCGTGACGAACTCCTCCTCGTACACCCAGTCGGGTTTGCCGTTGATGACCTTGTTCGTCTCGCCGTCCTTCGTCACCTGGCTCTCGCTGTTGTTGTAGAGCAGCTTCACCAGGTAGATGTTGTTGTCCCTGACGAAGGCCACCATGTAGCCGTCGGGACTCCACACGGGACACTCCTGCGGCCCTCCCTCGGAGAGGGGTTGGAGCGTGCGGTTCACCATATTATAGATGTAGTACACGGCCGTCTTGGAGCGTCGGTAGATGCTCTGCGTCTTGGTGCGGATGAGCATGTTCTTCTCGTCGGGCGACAGGATGTAACCGTCCACACGGTCTATCTTGACCGAGCCTCGCACGTTGTCCACGTCGAAGAGCACCCCCGTCTGTTCGCCCGTCCGGAAGGAGTAGGCCACAATCTGGCGCGCGTCTGCGCTCAGTTGTGCATAACGCTCTCCGTCGTTCAGCGGATTCACGCCATAGATGCGCTTGGCGGCGAAATTGCCCGAGCACAACTCCTTCAGCGTCAAGTCCTCCCCAGCACGAACCGAGGTGATGGAACACGAGATGAAAACCAAGAAAAACAATAATGCGTGTCGCTTCATAGCAGTAATCTTTATTTACAATTTGGGAACAAAGATACGATTAAGTGAGCAAATTTGCAAATTTGTGGATAAAAAAAGACAGAGGGCACATCACTTGTAGGCCTTAGGAAGTGGGCCATTGAGGCCCACTTTTTAAGGAGTCACGTCGCCAGGATCAGCCTGCCCTCCGTTGTCGCCACTGCCTGAGCCAGAACCGCTGCCACCACCGATGGCCTCGTCGATGTTCTGTCCCATCTCCTTGCGGGCCTGTGCCTGCAGTTTGCGGCTGGGCATGAGTTCGAAGTCCACCTTGTCGCGCATGCTGCCCCAGATGCCCTTGCTTAAGGCGATGCGGGGAACGACGGCCTTGATGAGCGAGGTGGTGAAGTCTTCGCTGGAGTCGCCACCGTCGCCTTCAGCGTGACGAAGAACACGCCCAGGTTGCCCATGTCCACGAGCCTGCCCTGGCACATCAGTTCGATGATGTGGCTCACTGCGTCCTTCAGCACGCCCGAGATGGTGCCCTCGCTGAAGGGCAGTCTTCGAGTACTTCAAAGTACCAATGATTTTGTTTGCCATTTTCTTTGATGATTAGGTGTTAATAATGTTGTTATTCTCGCTTTAGTAACGCGCGTGCACTCGCATCACTATTGTATCTTCCTTTGACTCGCAATGAAGTTCGGAGCGAAGCTCATCGGAGAAGGGCCCTTTCTCCGGCAGGATACCGTCCTAACTTCAATGCAAAGTTACAACATTTTCAGGACATAGTCAAGTAAATGGCGGAATTGTTGCGCCGAGGGGGCTAATTTATTTTGGGCGCACCTCTTTATGTGGTTCGTTGTCAATAAGTTAGTGGTCTTCGGGCTGCAATCTCAATTTTTATCAAATGTAACAATGTAACATGTAACATTGTAACATTAAGCGTAACCCACATGGCTGGTGGATATAGTCTATTATATATTATAATATATATATTATATAATATATAATAGTATACTATATTCTTATAGTTTGTAATCCTCCTCTGATTTTCACCTATTGAATCCCCCTTAATGTTACAATGTTACATGTTACAATTTTTTGTTCCTTTCCGACTTATTTCGTAACTTTATCCCCGATAAAGTCATAACACATACGTTGAAGGGAACTATGAACAACCACATACACAATAGGGTCGGTTCTTGCTCCGCTTCTCTACGCAAGCGTAGGCCTTTGGCCGTCCGATCACTGCTGTGTACCGTTGTGTACTCAATGTTTTGAATCTTGTAAGAAAATGACAAGCCACTTTTTTTTTTGCTCGCTTATTCGTAACTTTGCAGAAAATAGATAACAGAAATTCAGAATCGTCCCCCAGTTTCTTCCGATGTGCTTCATTAAATTACACAGCGGAACCAACCCCGTGTGTACTGTAAAGGATTTTTCCGATTTTTCCCATAGTGGTACTTTTTCTTTGAGGATTACTAATAGGGTTGTCTCTTTGTGCCGGTCCAGTTCCGCGTGTGGATTGTGTTGCCGTTGTGTGTAGCGTCGTTCCCTGCATCCTGTAGCATCGGTCTTTGCTCCCCGTTGCGTAGGCCTCCGCCCCGTTAAGTTCCGTCCTCTGCAACGCTTTGCGCGAGCTTCTCCTCCACGTTCCGATGGCCTCTGCCTCCCTTTCTCTAACACATCACAAAGTGTACGAAATAATCCGCTTATATGCAAGCATTTTGTAAACTTTTTTCGCAGAAAAAAGAAAGATGTTCCGTTCCCCCGATGAAGGCGGAGAAGCGGAAAGGAGGAAAGTAGACATTTGATGCTTTCCCAGTCCTTATTATCCATTCCTCCCCGCTGCGGACACGATGTTTCGCAGCGGGGAAGAAAAAAAAGTGGCAAATTATTTGGCAGTGACGGAAGAAAGTATTACCTTTGCAGACGAAAATGATGACGGTGCCTTGGATGAGTGGCTTAGTCAACGGTCTGCAAAACCGTCTACAGCAGTTCGAATCTGCTAGGCACCTCAGGAAGACACTCAGAGCGCAGAAGATTGTGCCCTGGGTGTTTTTCCGTTTAGTAAAGAACTATAAATATAAAACAAGGAAAATGAAACGTTTCAGCCTTTTACCCCTTACGTTTAGTCTTTTGGCCTTTGGCCTCTCGTCAACGAGTGTTACGGCACAGGAAACCAGTTGTGCTTCCTTCCTGCGGGCTCAACCGAAAGCGGATGTGGCTGTGCCCTTCCGCATCACGGACGAGGGTAAGCCGACACCCATAGAGTGGGGGTTGGACCTGGCTTGGTTGTCGGAAGAGAACATCCGGCGAGGGGTGAATTTCGCTGGCAAGAACTTGATAGATATCGTGCGCACCTCGTACACGGCAAGCGAGAGCGTGGAGGAGGGAGCTCTGTCGACGGCTCAGCTGAAGAAAATCAACGAACGTGCAACCATCATCAAGAAGTACTTGAAGAAGGACGTCGCGCTGAACCTCAATCACGATCACGGCGACGACCCACAAGTCGACGAGTGGTACAACGCACAGAGTGCAGGTTCTACGGGGCGCGGACAGCGATGGGCGCAGCTCATGGACCTGGCGGTGAAGCGTTACACTCAGCTGGGGCTGAAGAACTTCGTGAGCATCAGTCCTTACAACGAACCCGATTTTGGTTGGGGGCAGGGCTACAGCAACTCTACCCGCAAGGCCGACTTCCTGGCCATAGCACGAAGCCTAAAGAACGACTTCGAAGGGGCTTACGACAGCGTGCGCATCTGTGGAGGTAATACGTTGAACGACGACAAGGCCTACGAGTGGTGGAACTATCTTAAATCGGCACTTGACGAGGGCAACACCCACCAGCTGGCAGGCGACTTTGACCACTATGCCGACTTCTTTAAGAAGGTGCGTGAATACGGACACCACGCCACTGCCGACGAGCTGCACAACACCATGGAGGCTATGGTGGGCGTGGAGTATGGCATGCAGACGGGTATCTGGTGGGGCACGTGCGAGCACAGTCGCAGCCAGTTCATGAAGGCTACGGGCCAGGCCGCCCCTGGGCGTCGGCTGGCATATGCCGAGCATCGCAACAACTGGACAGCCGCTGCCGTTTATCGGCAGACGGACGGCAACGTTCAGGCCTTCGGGGGCACAAGCGAGCGACAGGCTGTGGCTACGACGTATAAGTTCGTCAGCATGGATTGCCCCGTCTGGTACAACGGCGTGGCTGGTCGCGAATACGTGATGTCGCTGCCTGGCGGTACGGGTTATCAGAAGGGACAGACCAATGCGGAGACGGTTGTGGACGTGCAAAGCGGCGAGGACGTGATGCCCCACATCGACGGCGCATACAAGATAATGAACGTGAACAGCGGTATGCTGATGGGATTCAGCAGTAACGTCACGAGCGGATGGGTGTCGACCATACAACGCAGGAATGGTGTACAGAGCTACCTGCAATGGCTCGTCAAGCCCATGCCTGAGACTTGTGGCGGAGACTTCAGCTACTACTCGATAACGCTGAACAACGAACAGCAGATGGTGCTCGACATCCTGAACTGGAACCTGGATGCCGGTGCCGACGTTGGCGCCTACAAGAAGGGCGGCATGGGCACTAACGAACAATGGTATCTGGAATACGCAGGGGAGGGAGCTTTCTACATTCGAAGCCGCTTCAGCGCCAAGTGTCTGGAGGTGAAGGGTGGCAGCAAGTCCGTCTCGGCCAACATACAGATGGGCGACTTCAAGGGGGCAACGTATCAGCAATGGCGTTTCCTGCCCGTCGATGTGATACCCGACCTCGTGGCACCTGCTGCCCCTACAGGACTGGAGGCTCAGGGACAGGCCGGTAGCGTAAGGCTGAGTTGGCAGTCTCCCGCCGACGAGGACGTGAAGGGCTACACCATACTGCGCAGCGACGATGCTCAAGAATACTATGCCATAGCCACGAACGTCACGAGCACGATTTTTACGGACAACGAGGCTGCCGACGGACAGACGTACAGCTACAAGGTGTACGCCATTGACCAAAGTCTGAACTATAGCGAACACAGCAACACGGCCACAGCTGCAGTCACTGGCGAAGAGACTTGTATCATGCACCTGGACTTTGAGAACCAACTCTGGGACAAGTCGCATCAGGGCAACCATGCCGCCCTCTACGGCGATTCGACCTGGACGGAGGGCAAGGTTGGGCAGACGGCAATCTCCCTGGTTGGAACAGACCAGTTCGTACAACTTCCCCCAACGGTGGCAAACCACGAGGCGCTGACAATCTCGTGCTGGGTATACTGGAAGGGCGGTTCGGCGTGGCAGCGCATCTGGGACCTGGGTAACGGCACGTCGCAGTACATGTTCCTCTCTCCGAAGACGGACGGTGGCATGCGCTTCGCCATTAAGGACGGCGGCGACGAGCAGCAGGTGCGCTTTTCGCGTGCACTGACAATGAATACCTGGGTTCACCTGTGTCTGACCCTGGGCAATGGTGTAGCTACGCTATACATGAACGGTGAGGAGGTAAGCAAGAATACGTCGGTGAGCATCTCGCCTGCTGACTTCCGCCCGGTAATGAACTACATCGGGCGCAGCCAGTTCGCTGCCGACCCATCGTTTAACGGTTATGTCGACGACTTCCGCGTTTACAACTATCAGCTCTCGGCCGAAGAGGTGGGACAGATTGCCAGCCTGACTGACGGCATCGCCCCCCTCAATGCTATCGACGGGAAACAGCAGACGAAGACCCTTTACGACCTGTCGGGTCGCCCCCTGCGTCAGGGCTCCAATGGACTTGTCATAGAGCAGGGTTCGAAGCGCATAATCAAGTAAATTACAAACAGACGATGGCCGAAAACATATTTCCAATCTACGACCGCATGCTGTCGCGCGAGGAACGCGAACGCCAGCTGGGACAGCGAGGCATGATGGTGTGGTTCACAGGCCTGAGCGGTAGTGGTAAATCCACTGTTGCGCTGGGTGTTGAACGCGAACTGGCAGCGCGGGGCATACTGTGCCGCATACTGGACGGCGACAACATACGGGCTGGCATCAACTCCAATCTGGGATTCAGCGAGGAAGACCGCAGGGAGAACATTCGACGCATAGCCGAAGTGGGAAAACTGTTCGTGGACACGGGCATCGTCACCTTGGCATGCTTCGTGAGTCCTACCGAGGAAATCCGACGGATGGCCCGTGGCATCATTGGCAAGGAGGACTTCTTTGAAGTATTTGTCAGCACTCCGCTGGAGGAGTGTGAGCGCAGGGATGTGAAAGGACTGTATGCACGAGCACGACGCGGCGAAGTGAAGAACTTCACGGGCATCAGCGCTCCCTTCGAGGCACCGGCGAATCCTTCCATCTGCATCGATACCAGCCAATTGGAATTAGAAGAAAGTGTGAAAAGGGTGGTGAAACTGATTCAGGATAACCAACCCAACAAATAATCAATATACAATAGTTAAGATATGGAATACAACCTTTCCCATTTGCAGGAATTGGAGACAGAGTCGATACACATTATCCGTGAGGTGGCGGCAGAGTTCGAGAATCCTGTCATGTTGTACAGCATAGGTAAGGACTCGAGCGTGATGGTGCGTCTGGCAGAAAAAGCTTTTGCACCAGGCAAGGTGCCCTTCCCGCTGATGCACATCGACTCAAAGTGGAAGTTCCGCGAGATGATAGAGTTTCGCGATGCATATGCAAAGAAGTATGGGTGGAACTTGATAGTGGAATCCAACATGGAAGCATTCAATGCGGGCGTCGGACCCTTCACCCACGGTTCGAAGGTACACACGGACCTGATGAAGACGAAGGCCCTGCTGGATGCGCTGAACAAGTACAAGTTCGATGCCGCATTCGGTGGTGCCCGTCGCGACGAGGAGAAAAGTCGTGCCAAGGAGCGCATCTTCTCGTTCCGCGACAAGTTCAACCAGTGGGATCCCAAGAACCAGCGACCCGAACTGTGGGACATCTACAACAGTCGGGTGCACAAGGGCGAATCGATTCGTGTGTTCCCCCTGTCGAACTGGACAGAGCTGGACATCTGGCAGTACATCCGACTGGAGAACATCCCCATCGTACCCCTGTACTATGCAAAGGAACGCCCCTGTGTGGAAATCGACGGCAACCTGATTATGGCTGACGACGAACGACTGCCGAAGGAGTACATCCCGCTTATCAAACCCCGCATGGTACGCTTCCGCACGCTGGGTTGCTGGCCGCTGACAGGTGCTGTGGAGTCGAATGCCACAACGATAGAGGAGATTGTAGAGGAGATGATGACCACCACGAAGAGCGAGCGCACAACACGCGTCATCGACTTTGACCAGGAGGCATCGATGGAACAAAAGAAGAGAGAGGGATACTTTTAATAAATGAAAAATTAAAAGTTAAAAATTAAAAATTGTATCAACGTGAAAGATAACAAATTAGATATACGGGCATTCCTGGATGCCGACGAGAAGAAGGACCTGCTGAGATTGCTGACTGCAGGTAGCGTGGACGACGGTAAGAGTACGCTTATCGGACGTCTGCTTTTTGACTCGAAGAAACTGTACGAGGACCAATTGCAGGCCTTGGAGCGCGACTCGAAGCGCGTGGGCAATGCCGGTGCAGGAGAGATTGACTATGCGCTGCTGCTGGACGGATTGAAGGCCGAGCGCGAGGAGGGCATAACCATCGACGTGGCCTATCGCTACTTCTCGACCAACCAACGCAAATTCATCATTGCCGACACGCCGGGTCACGAGCAGTATACGCGCAACATGATAACCGGTGGGTCAACGGCAAACCTTGCCATTATCCTCGTGGATGCACGCGCAGGTGTCATCACACAGACGCGTCGCCACACGTTCCTAGTTTCGCTGCTGGGTATCAAGCATATCGTGCTGGCTGTGAATAAAATGGACCTTGTGGACTTCTCGCAGGAGGTGTTCGAGAAAATCAAGAGCGAATATCTCTCGCTCACCACTCAGCTGGGCATAGAGGACGTGACGTGCTTCCCCATATCTGCAAAGAAGGGCGACAACGTGGTAGAGAAGAGCGAACGTACGCCTTGGTACGGGGGAATCTCGTTGCTGGAATATCTGGAGACCGTGCCCATCCATCGCGACCGTAACATGGATGACTTCCGTTATCCTGTGCAGTACGTGCTTCGCCCCAATCTGGATTTTCGCGGCTTCTGCGGCAAGATTGCCAGTGGTATCATTCGCAAGGGCGACGAAATTGTGGCATTACCCTCGATGAAGCGCAGTCGCGTGAAGAGCATTGTCACATACGAGGGGGAATTGGACGAGGCCTTCTGCCCCCAGAGTGTCACACTCTGTCTGGAGGACGAGATAGACATTAGCCGAGGCGAGATGATAGTTCGTCCAGACAATCTGCCCCACATCGGACGTTCGTTCGAAACCATGCTTGTATGGATGGACGAGGAACCCATGAATCGTGGCAAGCAGTTCTTCTTGAAGCACAACACGAACACCACGCGTGCCACGATAGATCGGGTAGAGTATCGTGTGGACGTGAACACGATGGAACGGCTGGAAGGCAAGGACTTCCGACTGAACGAAATCGGTTGCGTAAGTATAACCACTGCTAAGACGCTCTTCTTCGATAGCTATAAGGACAATCGCGCCACGGGTGCCTTCATCCTTATCGACCCCATCACCAACAACACGTCGGCTGTGGGCATGATTGTACGTCCTCTTGAAGAGAGTGAGACGCAGGAACTGGATATCCCCACACTCGACCTGCCCAAGCTGGGTATTGGAGCCGAACACTATGAGACCATTGACAAGGCCGTTCGTGAGTTGGAACGTCAGGGCTTAGAAGTGAAAGTAATCAAATAATATGGGACTCATTGAATTTAGCAAGCTTCCAGTTAATACCCTGGTGGGGGCTGACTGGAAAACGTTCAAGGCCGAAACCGAAGGTCAGCATATTGCTAAAGAGAAACGTACGAAGTTCATGCTCACAAAGGCTATCTGCCGTCTGCTGAGCGTGATGACGCCCCTTCAGGAACGTCGCTATCGGAAACTTTTGGCCGATAAACCATTGGAGCACGACCCCGTATTCATACTCGGACACTGGCGCAGTGGAACGACCTTCGTACATAATATCCTGGCGCAAGACCCCCGCTTCGGATACACCACGACGTACCAAACCGTCTTCCCCCATTACATCATGGCCATGCAGGGTCTGCTCAAGCCCATCATGACTTGGCTGATGCCCAGCCGTCGTCCGACGGACAACATGGAACTGACTCCCGACCAGCCACAGGAGGAGGAATTTGCCCTGCAGAACACCTGCGCCACGTCGTACTATCTCTTCTGGTTCTTCCCTGAAAGAATGCAGGAGTACTGTGACCGCTTCCTCACCATGAAGAAGGCCACTCCAGAAGAAATACAGGATTTCAAGGAGAAGTTCGACAGGTTGGTGAAAATATCGATGTGGAACTCGCGCCCAGGTGTGAAGGACGCTCAGTACCTGTCGAAGAACCCGCCACACACGGGCAAGGTGAAGACGCTGGTGGAAATGTATCCCAATGCCAAGTTCATCTTCCTGATGCGCAATCCCTACACTGTGTTCGAGTCGAGCCGCTCGTTCATCTCCAACACCATCGCCCCGCTGGAACTGAATAGCATCCCCCTGGATCAGATGGAGCAGAACATCCTGCGCAACTACTTAGAGCTATACAAGGCTTACCAGGAGCAGAAGAAGTGCATCCCCGAAGGCAATCTGGTAGAGATTCGCTTCGAAGATGTCGAGAAGGATGCCATGGGGCTGGCCAAACGTCTGTACAAGGACTTGTCACTGCCTGGATGGGAGGGTGCAAAAGCCAACATCGAGCGCTACATCAATGGCAAGAAGGGGTACAAGAAGAACCAGTACCAGTACGACCCACGCACCGTGCAAATGGTGAATGAGGCCTTGGGCGAGGTCCTCGACGAATGGGGCTACGATAGATTATAAGACTATTGGATGAACTTGCTGTAAACGACCTGCATCGTCAGTTTCGTGTCGCCTCCCACTAGTCGAACGCTGTTCAGGCTGAGGTCGTGTGAGACGCTGACCTGCTGGTTTATGTTGCCGTAGGACGAATTATAACTGTTGCTGCTTGTCGCCACAGGGATGAGTACCACCTTGTTCCAATCCGGATTGCGCATTGCCCATTCCACGTCCCACTCCGCCTCGCTGTAAGTAGACAGCCCCTTGGATTTCCGCTCCTTGTTCTCCTCGACGAGTGCCTGCGTCTTCTCGTGCATGCAGTAGGAGAGCAGTCGGCAAATGTTGCTGAAGGTGTAGGAGTTGTAGGTGGAGCTAAACGAGGTGGTATAGCTGGTGCGCCCGTCGGCAACGTTGTGGTTGCGGAAGAAACTATACATATCCTGTTTTCGTACCATCAGTAGTTCTGCAGGGGTGCCGAACTGTTGCTGGTCGTCTTGTGACTTGTTGTATCGGGTCAGTGTGATGGATGCCTTGCTGACGCTGTCTGTTGCATGCTTCCCTGCAAAGACCTCGTCAACGGGAATCGTCATTTCCGTGCAGATGCCGGCAGGAGTCTTCAGGTAGGTGCATTCTGTCCTTGCCAGGAGCACATCTACGTCTTCATTGTCGAAGTGTGTGCTCTGTATGACCTCGGGTGTTGCAGCAAAGCGGGTCACGCCCTCATAGATGGAGTCGTTCAGGGTATCGGCAAAGCGATAGAATAGATTCATGGTGCCCACGTAGACAGAGAGCATGGTACCCTTTCCGCCAGAGGTGCGGAAGTAGAATCCGGGAAGCACCTTGCGGATGAAATGATAGGCATTGGCGAAGTACTCCGGATGGGCATAGAAGTCGTCCATGATGCGCTGTCCCAGCTGACGGGGCAGTACGATGCGCACATTGTTGTTATACTTGCTGCTGGAGAGTGCTGTTTCGGACAGATTGTAGTCCTTGGGGGTGAACACTCGTGAGGCCAATGGCGTTGCTCCTGCGGGCAGGAATTTCGTGAGGTCAACATCGCTATAGTAGGTGGAGTCCTCCGAAATGATATTGTCGCGCGAGAGTTCGTAGACCTGCAGTTTCATGGGATTGTTCACATCGCCATAGCAATTGTTGAAGAATAGGCGTATCTCGCACGAGTCGCACTGGACGATGCCTCGCGTGGCTACTCCGTCCACTTCTCCGATCATGCAATCGCGCTCGGGCAACTTGTAGTTTTCAAAACAGTAGAGCTGGGCGGCAAAGTCGGCTGTGATGTCGGTTCCCGTCTCAGGGTCGGTGATGCAGCCCAGAAAGTTCCTTGCACTATTAGCCACCACAGAATCCAGTTTGATGGATCGTGTGGTTATCTCGTAAGTACTCGTGGAGTTTGTGATTCCGTCGCCATCGGAGTATATGCCCAGGGTGTTGGTATTGTCGTCGCATGCCGCTGTCATGAGCATAACCAGAGGCAGTAGAAGGTATTTTTGTAGGTGGTTCATTGAGGTGGCGGATGTCGTCAATCTTCTTTAATAATAGGCTTGTCTTTGCTCCATACGCTGTCGTAGAGTTGCAGGAATTCGTTCTCTCGGCCTCCATCGGGCATGATTAGTTTGCCTATCTGCTGGGCATACGCCAATACTTCCTCGTTGGGGGTTGCGAAACTTACGGCGTCGGAGAACTTCACGGCTACCTTGAGCAGGTCGTTGGTGGAGAGGTTGTCGCCAAACTCCTCGATGCAACTGCTGTTGGCATTGCGGTACTCGAGCATGCGTCCGGCTCCCTCGCCCGTGGGTTTCGTGAGTTGGCTCGGACATACGGTGTATACGACGCGACAGTCACGGAAGCAGGGTTCTTCGGCGTAGGCCGTCTTCAGGTAGAGCGGAACGAGTGCCGAAACCCAACCCTGACAGTGGACCACGTCGGGTGTCCAGCGCAACTTCTTTACCGTCTCCAGTACGCTGCGGGCATAGAACACACTGCGTGCATAGTTGTCCTCGTATTCCCGGCCTTCACGGTCAAAGCCTGCCAGGTGCTTGCCGAAGAAGTCGTCGTCGTCGATGAAGTACACTTGCATGCGTGTGCCCATGATACTGGCCACCTTGATGATAAGTTGATAGTCAGTGTCGTCGACAATCAAGTTCATGCCCGAAATTCGCTGTACGGGGTGTAGCTGGTGACGTCGTTCGTTGATATTTCCCCACTTCGGCATGAAAATACGCGTCTCGCGTCCTTCTTCGATGGCGACATTCGGAATGTCGTACCCCAGCCACGTAACCTCCGACTCTGGTACGTAAGGAGTAATCTCCTGTGCTACGAAAAGAATCTTCTCTGCTCTCATCAGTGTATAAATTACACTGCAAAGTTACAAAAAAATTCTAATTTATTCGCCTATTTTTACATATTTAACGCATTTTGTACCTATATTTGGCCATTATTTCAGGTTGGCCAGCGCCTTGCGGGCGTAGGAATGTCCTATATTGATGATTTTTTCGGATTTGTCGTAGTCGAAGCTGTCCACGCGATTCATCTGTATGTCTATGAGCAGGTCAGGTTTCATGAGCTGCGCCATCAGCAGAGAGTTGTGGTGTATCATGATGCTGCTGGTACGGGAGAGCAGGGTGAAATAGTTGAAATCGAGGTTGTCGGGCGTCAGTTTCTTCAGAAGGAGCTGACTGAGCGACTGGTGCAGGCTGCGTTTCTTCTTCAGTTCTTCTTGTAGTTCCTGTTCACCTTCGTAGTCGTAGCCGCTCACGTCCACGCCCACCAGCCGGTCACCCTTGTGGCGGACAACTCGATTCAGGGGTAGAGGATTGGTCACTCCGCCGTCAATCAGAATCATACCGTCGCGTCGGACGGGGTTGAAGAACGAGGGTAGGGATATGCTGGCTCGGATGGCGCTGAACAAACTTCCTTCGCGAAAGACCACTTCCTGTCCCGTCGCCCAGTCGGTGGCTACGGCACAGAAGGGGATGGGGAAGTCTTCGATAGGTGTGTTGGGTACAATCTCCATCAGGGCTTCGATGATGCGGTCGCCCTTCACGAGATGGCTGATACTCAGGGTGGGATCGACAAGACTTCTCATCTTGCGGCGATTGATGGTCTTCATCCACTCGCGATACTCGGACAGTTTGCCTGCAGCATAGATGCCGCCGACGAGGGCGCCCATGGAACATCCAGCGATGGAGGTGATGCGATGTCCCTGAGCCAGCAGTTCCTCAATCACGCCGATATGGGCGAGACCGCGTGCGCTTCCGCTTGACAAGACCAGTGCGATATCCATAATTCGAAAGAAACTAAAATGTAAAATCTTTTGACCGTCCGTTCCATATCTCCCAACTTGCCAAAGCCTGTAGATGGAGCATCTCGAGTCCGTTCTTCACCACAGCCCCCTGTTGAGCTCCAAGTTTCATGAAGAGAGTCTCTTCAGGGTTGTACACCAGGTCGTAGAGCAGGTGGTGGCGCCCCATAGCTTCGTAGGGCAGGCGAGGGGCTTCGTCAACGTGGGGATACATGCCTGCGGGCGAACAGTTCACAACTACCTGATAGGTCTGCATCGTGTCGGGGGTAAGGTCGTCGTATGTGAGCATGCCCTCGTGTCGCGAACGGCTGACATAGGTCCATCGGAGGCCCAGTCGCGACAGCGCATAGCAGACGGCACGAGAAGCTCCTCCTGTACCGAGAACCAATGCATTACGATGCTCAGATGAAAGTAATGGTTTAATGCTTTCGGCAAAGCCAATGACATCCGTGTTGAAGCCTTCGAGGCGAATTCTCGCGTTCATGTCGCGACGGATGCGTATAACGTTGACGGCACCTATCTCACGAGCCTCGGTCGAAAACCAGTCGAGCAGGGGCAGTATGGCCTGCTTGTGGGGAATCGTACAATTGAGGCCACGCAGTTCGGGGTTGTCGCGCACCACGTCGAGTATCATCCGAGCGTCAGGTATTTCATAGTTGTCATAAGTGGCATCTATGCCTTCTCTGGTAAATTTCTCCGTGAAGAAACGACGGCTAAAACTATGTCCGAGTGGATAGCCGATGAGACCGTATTTGTCCATATTATTTACTGGCTAAATACATGGTACTAATGCCGAAGGTGAAGCGTTTCCACTTCACGTTGCGGAAGCCGTTTTTCAGCAAGACCTGTTCCATAACCTCGCCTTGGGGAAAGGCTTGCACGCTGTCCGTGAGATACTTATAAGCCTTCGCGTCGCGGCTGAAGAGCATGCCTAAGGCAGGGATGACGAGGTGGGAATAGAGCCAGAACAGTTGCTTCATGGGGGCCTTCTTGGGTGAAGCCAGTTCCACCATGAGGAGGTGTCCTCCTGGGCGCAACACACGGTGTATTTCGCGTAGGCCCCGATCGAGGTCTTCAAAGTTTCGTACACCATACGACACGGTGACGGCGTCAAACGTGTGGTCTGCGAAGCTCAGTTTCATGCAATCCTCGCGACGGAAGGAGATGACCCGTTCCAGTTCGTGCTGGTTGACCTTTCGGGCAGCTACTTCCATCATCTCCTCGCTGATGTCGGCGCCTATGATGCTTTGCGGATTCAGACGTTTGGCGGCCAGGATGGCAAAGTCGCCCGTGCCTGTGGCTATGTCCAGGATATGCTTGGGGCTATAGGGTTTCAGCGAGTCGATGGCATGGTTGCGCCAGAGCCGGTCGATGCCCAACGAGAGCGTGTGGTTCATGCGGTCGTAGGCGGGGGCGATGTGGTCAAACATGCGCTCCACCTGGGTCCCCTTGCTTTCGTTCTTGTTGTAGGGTTTGATTATTTCCTGCTGGTAAGCCATGCGGAAACGTTCTTACTGATACGTTGTTCCAGATTGCCTTCGGTGTCAGCCGGAACGAACTTTTCACCAATGATGTGTTCGTACAGTTCTATGTAGCGTTCGCTCACGCTCTGGGCATATTCGTCAGTGATTTCGGGCATCACCTGTCCGGGTTGGTTCATGAAGTTGTGTTCTATGAGCCACTGACGGACGAACTCCTTGGAGAGCTGGCGCTGGGGTTCGCCCTTTGCGAAACGCTCCTCGTAGCCCTCGGCATAGAAGTAGCGGCTGCTGTCGGGGGTGTGAATCTCGTCGATGAGGATGACCTTGCCGTTGCGCTTGCCGAACTCGTACTTCGTGTCAACAAGGATAAGTCCCTTGCTGGCGGCGATTTCCGTTCCGCGCTGAAAGAGCAGACGGGTGTACTTGACCATCGTTTCCCAGTCCTCCTTGCTGACGAGTCCCTGACGGACAATTTCCTCGGCGGAGATGTTCTCGTCGTGGCCCTCCTCAGCCTTTGTAGTGGGGGTGATGATGGGTTCAGGGAAGCGTTCGTTCTCGCGCATGCCGTCGGGCAGTTTCACGCCGCAGAGCTCGCGGCAGCCGTTCTTGTATTCGCGCCAAGCTGAGCCCGTCAGGTAACCGCGGATAATCATCTCCACGCGGAAACCTTCGGCACGCAAGCCAACGGTCACCATCGGGTCGGGTGTGGCCAGTTTCCAGTTGGGTACGATGTCGGCCGTCTGGTCGAGGAACGATGCTGCTATCTGGTTCAGCACCTGTCCTTTGTAGGGGATGCCCTTTGGCAGGATAACATCGAAGGCCGAGATGCGGTCGGTGGCGACCATGACCAGTAGGTCGTCGTTGATGTTGTACACGTCGCGTACCTTTCCGTGATACACACTTTTCTGTCCGGGCAGATTCAGATCAGTCCTTGTGAGCGCTTTCATAGGCTTCAACTATTTTGGTTACAAGTTTATGTCGTACGATGTCTTTTTTGTCCATGTAGATGAACGATATGCCGCGTATCCCGTTCAGTATCTTCAGGGCGTATAGCAGGCCCGACTGGGTGTGCGCGGGGAGGTCGACCTGGGTGATGTCGCCCGTGATAATCATCTTGGTGTTCTGTCCCATGCGGGTGAGGAACATCTTCAGCTGTGGGATGGTGGTGTTCTGGGCTTCGTCCAGGATGACGACCGCATCGTTCAGCGTGCGTCCGCGCATGAAGGCCAGTGGGGCAATTTGGATAATTTTCTGCTCCATCATTTCCTGCAGCCGGGAGACGGGAATCATGTCCTCCAGTGCATCGTAGAGGGGTTGCAGGTAGGGGTCGATTTTGTCCTTCATGTCGCCAGGCAGGAACCCCAGCTTCTCCCCAGCTTCGACAGCCGGACGCGAGAGTATGATTTTCCTGATTTCCTTGTTCTTTAGGGCTTTGACGGCCAGCGCGATGCTTGTGTACGTCTTGCCGCTTCCGGCAGGTCCTGTGGCAAAGACCATGTCGTCCTGCCCAAACGCCTCCACCAGTCGACGCTGGTTCTCGCTGCGGGCCGTGATGGGTTTGCCCTGTGTGCTATAGACGATGACGTTCTTCCCCCCGTCGCGGCCGGTTTTTTCGCCTCGGAAGATGTGCAGTATGTCCTCCTCGTTTAGGCTGTTGAACTCGAGGCAGTGCTTTTCCATCTTGCCGATGGTCTCCTCCAGGCTTGTCAGCAGCTCTTCGTCGCCCATGACGTGCAGGACGTTGCCACGAGCCACGATACGCAACTTGGGGTACAGAGCCTTCACGATTTGTAGGTTGGCATTGTTGGCTCCGTAGAGTATGACGGGGTCGACGTCTTCTACTATGATGTGTTTCTCTGTCATGCTTACTGTGCCGGGTGTTGTCAGATTACCTCTATCCCCATCTTCTTGCACAGGTCGAGGCTCATTTCCTTCAGCTTGAACTTCTGAATCTTGCCGCTTCCCGTCAGTGGGAACTGGTCGATGAAGAAGACGTACTTGGGTGTCTTGTAGCGGGCTATCTTGCCTCGGCAGAAGTCGCGAACGTCTTCGGGTTCCATCTTCACACCCTCCTCCAGGATAATGAAGGCGCCCACCTCCTCGCCATATTTCTTAGAAGGTACGGCAGCCACCTGTACGTCGCGGATGCCAGGCATCTGATAGAGAAATTCTTCAATCTCACGTGGATAGACATTCTCGCCACCTCGGATAATCATGTCCTTGATGCGGCCCGTTATCTTGTAGAATCCCTGTTCGTCCTTCACGCCCAGGTCGCCCGAGTGCAGGAAACCGTTCTCGTCGATGACCTCGGCCGTAGCCTGCGGATTCTTGTAGTAGCCCTTCATGACGTTGAAGCCTCGGCAGCACATCTCACCCTGCACGCCTACGGGACATTCCTCGCCCGTCTCAGGGTCGAGTACCTTAACTTCCACAAACGGAAAGTCGCGACCGACGGTGGTGCAGCGCTGCTCGAATGTATCGTTCAGGCAGGTTTGTGTCATACCGGGCGACGACTCCGTGAGTCCGTAAACGCTGGTGATGGTCATATACATTTTCTCGCTCACCTGCTTCATCAGTTCCACAGGGCAGAGCGAGCCGGCCATGATGCCTGTGCGCAGGCAGGTGAGGTCGAACATCGAGAACATCGGGTGGTTGAGTTCGGCAATGAACATCGTGGGCACACCATAGACGGCCGTACATCTTTCTTTATGTATGGAGGCCAGCACCACCAGTGGGTCGAACTTCTCCACCATCACTTCTGTGCAACCGTGTGTCAGGCAGTTCATTGTGGCAAGCACCACGCCAAAGCAGTGGAACAAGGGCACGCAGACGCAGAGTTTGTCGTCCTGTGTGAATCCCATGTTCTCGCCTGTGAAATATCCGTCGTTGGCAATGTTGAAGTGTGTGAGCATCACACCCTTGGGGAATCCCGTGGTGCCGCTGGTGTACTGCATGTTGCACACATCGTGGCAGTTCACATTGCGTTTCATCGCCAGCAGTTCCTCGTCGTCGATGTTCTGCCCCAGCAGCAGTAGTTCGGCTGTGTTGAACATACCTCTGTACTTCTCCATACCGATGTACACGACATTCTTCAGGTAGGGGAAGCGTTCGCTGTTGAGGTGTCCGCGCTGGCACTCGCGCAGTTCGGGCAGCATCTGGTAGGTCATGTCCACATAGTTGCACTCCCATGTTCCGTCGGTGATGCACAGCGTATGCATGTCCGAGTCCTTGCACAGGTACTCCAGTTCGGCCTGCTTGTAGTTAGTGTTGACAGTCACCAGCACGGCGCCTATCTTGGCTGTAGCGTAGAGGAAAGTCAGCCAGTCGGGTACATTGGTTGCCCAGATGCCCACGTTCGAGCCCTTCTTCACGCCGATGGATATCAGTCCCTTTGCCAGGTTGTCGACGCGTTCGTTGAACTTGGCCCAGGTGAACCGCAGGTCGCGGTCGCTATATACGATGTATTCCTTGTCCGGAGTTGTCTCTGCCCAGTATTCCAGCCACTGGCCCAGGGTGCGCTCATACAATTGATAGCCGTCGCTCCCCGTTTCGGCAGGGTAGGTTCGAGCAGGCAGCGGACGGCCCGCCATATCTAATTTCATGCTGTCTCCCATTTAATCTTTTATCTTAAATTTTTAATATTAAAACGGGATATACACCACCGCCAGAATCTTGGCGCTCTGCCCTTTGGCCCCATGCACGTGGTGTTTCACGATGGAGTCGTAGAAGATGCTGTCGCCCTGGTGCAGGGTATACACCTGCTTGCCATAGGCGATTTCCACATCTCCCTCCAGCACATAGATGAACTCCTCGCCCTCGTGAGCCGACAACTGGAAGTCGCGTTCCTCGTTGGCCTGAATGTCAATGACGAAGGGCTCCATGTGTCGGCCCATCTTCTGCTGCGCCAGGGGGTGATATTCCATATTCTTGCGCGCGCCCGTTTCACTGTTCGAGAAGCTGATGCTCGACGTGCGGTCGGCAGCACGGCACACGGCAGGTCCCAGTTCGTCGTTGTCGTCCAGGAAGGTACCCAGGCGGACACCCAGAGCACGGGCCACCTTGATGAGCGAACCCAGCGACGGCAGGTTCTGGTCGTTTTCGATACTATTGACTTGTTCTACGGACAGGCCGCTGCGTTCGGCCACCTCCTCAATACTGAGGTTCTTTGTCTCTCTGATGCCCTTGATTTTGGCACCCACTACGGAACTATTGTTCGTCATAACTCTATGTGTTACTAACAAATTGCGTGCAAAGATACAACATTTTCGGGGGCTGTGCAAATCTTCGCCCCATTAATTGCCGCCAAGGCATAACTCCACGAACCATAGGTCTGTGTCATGCATGAGACATGCTCCGACCATACTAATGTCCAAGCCCCGACGATACTATCGTCCGAGCCTCGACCATAGTATGACAGGACTTGCTGCTCATGCGTCATCGTTTCGTGTAAGTTCCGTCGCCATTGTCATCGTAGGCTGTTCCGTCTTCGCACATAATAGTCCCATCAAGCAATTTTGTTGCACGGCGGCCATTGTCAAGCTCGATGGGATAGGTATTTCTACGCCAACGCTCATGTTCTTCGTCGCGCTTCCTTTGTTCATTCGCTGCATAGTTGTAGGCATCCTTTGTGGACTGAAAGCCTCTCAACGATTCGCCAAAGGGATTCTTGATGGCTCGTACAATGCCTATGATGACACCTATGACGACACCTCCGATGATAAACTTGATGGTGGCATCAGCATCACCGGTGATGAAATAACCGATGGGCCAGGCAATGGCTCCCAGGCCGACGGCGAAGCCCGCGACACTAAGAAGAATGCCAAGAACCACCATGATGCCGCTCATGATGAGACTGAACAGCATCACCACAGCAGCAATGGCAACAGCAATGCCGATGAAGATCAACAATCCCTTGAATAAATAAATGGTAAGCCAGATGGTGTCGCCATTCTCGTCGACGATTCTGGTGTGGCTGGTGTTGATGTAGCCCGGTTGCCCGTAGTAATCAATAATCTGCCAGCCGTTGAACTTATTTGAATTTATCTTATACAACTGGCCGGAGGACATCGTACCAATGACCTCAGAACTATCGCTTTCCTCGCAATAGACAGGGACGTTTGATACATAGACAACTGCAAATTCGTCTCTTGAACAAGAACTCATGCCGAACAGGACGGACAGCACAAAAGCGATGGTAATTACAGACTTCAGGTTTTTCATAATGTATTCTCTTTTCTGTTATAACGTATTGTTTTGCAAAATTATAAAATTAAAAAGCAACCGCCAAATATTTATGAGAAAATGCAGAAATACAAACAACATTCAATGGATATACCTATCTGGATGAATCGGACGACAAACGCTATCTGCGTCGCTATGATGCCCTTCGACTATCTGTCGGCTATAACAAGGAGAGTGAGAGCGCACTTGTGCAGGTGACCGATACTACCTATAGTAAAGGAATGGTAGAATATCATCTTAGGATAATATTGGAGGTAGTGAAATAAAGTAAACAAGGGAAGTGTGAGGGAGGTCTCGCGCCAATACCTCCCGTGCCACAAGCCCTTTATTTATCGGCTCTCCAGCCCCGTTGAGGGAGAAAGGGAGGTGTTTTTTCTTAACCTCGGGTGACGTTCTTGATGCCCTTGACGGTTTTCAGTTTCTTTATGAGGCCGGCAAGGCGATCGGTGTCTTCGAGCATCACGGTGAGGTGACCGGAGAACAGACCGTCGTGGCTGTCGATGTTGATGCTACGCATCTGCATGCGTTCCTCCTTTGATATGATGGAGGTGATGTTGTTCACGATGCCCATGTCGTCCTGCCCGACGATGTGCAGGGTGATGCTGTATTGGCTGCCACGCTTCGACGACCAACGGGCACGCACCACACGGTAGGGATAGCGCTGGCACATTTGGTGGGCATTGGGACAGTCGGAACGGTGAATCTTGATGCCACCCGACGAACTGACGAATCCGAAGACATCGTCGCCGTAGATGGGGTGGCAGCACTTGGCCAGCTGGAAGTCGATGCCCTTTAGGTTTTGGTCGATGACAAGGATGTCGTCCTTTGCAGTTGAACGTTGAGAATGGAGCGTTGAAAGCTGGGCATTGGGGTCTTGCATCACGAAGTCTGCAGCCGAACGTGTCACCACCTCTTCCTCTCCACGTTCGTGGCGCTGCTGAGCCAGGTAGGCTTCGAGCACCTGATTTACGTCGATTTTCTCCTCGGCAATGGCACGATAAAAGTCCGTTACGACCTTGAATCCCAGTCGTTTGATGGTGTGCATCAGCGTGGGTTCGGAGTATTCCACCTTGCGGTTCTTCATCTTGCGCTCCAGCAGTTCCTTGGCCAGTGTGGTGCGTCCGGCCTCTGCCTCCTTTAGACTCTGGCGTATCTTGGTACGTGCACGGCTGGTGGTGACAATGCCCAGCCAGTCCTGCTTGGGCGACTGGTTGTTGGAGGTTTGTATCTCCACGTGGTCGCCGCTCTGCAACTTGTGGCGTAGGGGCACGTTCTTGGTTCCAATCTTGCCACCAGTGCAATGGTTGCCCACCTGGGTGTGGATGGCGTAGGCAAAGTCGAGCACAGTTGCGCCCATGGGCAGGCGGAACAGGTCGCCGCGTGGGGTGAAGACGAAGACTTCATCCTCCACCAAGCCTGTTACGGGTTCCTGCTCACCTGTTTCCAATGCCGAACGTACGCTGGCCAGCCAGGCCTCGATGCCTCCTTCGGTGCTCTTGATGCCCTTGTAACGCCAATGTGCTGCCAAGCCGTGCTCGGCAATGTCATCCATGCGCTCCGTGCGGATTTGTACCTCTACCCAACGCTCGTCGGGGCCAAGCACGGTGATGTGCAGGCTTTCGTAGCCATTGCCCTTGGGATTTGATAGCCAGTCGCGCATACGTTTGGGGTTGCTGGTATACATGTCGGTGATGATGGAGAACACCTGCCAGCAATCGGCATGTTCGCGGTCGTGTGGCGAGTCCAGGATGATGCGTAGGGCAAAGAGGTCGAACACGCCGTCGACGTCTACCTGCTGCTTCAACATCTTCTGCCAGATGCTGTGTATGGACTTGGTGCGCTGCTTGATATGGTACTTGAGCGAGGTTTGGCGCAGTCGCTCGTCGATACTCTCCACGAACTTGGCTATGTAGGCGTCTCGTTCGCGTTTCTTCTGGTTCAGTTCGTGTGCGATGTGGTAGTAGACCTCCTGATAGGAGTATTTCAGGCTCAGGTCTTCCAACTCCGTCTTCACCTGGTACAGACCCAGTTTGTGAGCCAGCGGGGCATATAGACTTGCAGCCTCCTCCACCAATTCGGGGTTGGGGTTCGACGTGTCGTAGTTGCGCATGGCTGTCAGACATCGTGCTATCATAATCAGTATCACGCGCATATCGCCCGCAGTGGTGATGAAGAGCGAGTGGAAATTCTCTGTACCCAGAGCCGTGTGCGCCACCTCGTGGAGCAGGTTGGAGAGTCGTTCCCTACCTCTCTCCAGGGCCTCTGTGTCGGCAAACATTGCATCGCGCACCTCCTGGCCCCCTACCATGGTGGACAGCAGTTCATAGGTGTCGTCTTGTGTGGTTATATTCAGCTTCTTACTGGTCATTTCACATGAAATTTTATGTAAAGTTACAAATAAACTCTGAAAGATGTCGCGGATTAACATTTTTTTTGTACATTTGGCCTTTGAAAAACCTAAAATCAACATATTATGATTACAGCAAACGACAAGAAACAACTCGAAGCCAAGGGCATCAGCGAGGCACAAATCGAACAACAGTTACGTGACTTCCAGACAGGGTTCCCCTTCCTGAAACTGGCCGGAGCAGCCGCTATTGGACGTGGCATAGTAGCAGTGGACGAAGCAAAGGAGAAGGCCTGCATCAAGGCATGGGAGGATTATAAGGCCGAGGGACACCACATCACCAAGTTTGTACCTGCATCAGGGGCTGCCAGTCGCATGTTCAAGGACATGTTTGAGTTTCTGGATGCAGACTACGACGTTCCTACGAAGCCTGCCGAGAAGCAATTCTTCGAGGGGGTACACAACTTTGCTTTCTTTCAGGCACTCGATGATTCGTGCCAGGTGAACGAGGGCAGGGGAGTGGATGCCCTGATAGAGGAGGGAAGCTACAAGGCTGTTGTGGCCAATATGCTGGATGCTGAGGGATTGAACTACGGCCAGCTCCCCAAGGGGCTGCTGCAGTTCCATGCCTACGATGATGAGGTGCGTACTCCGCTGGAGGAGCACCTTGTAGAGGCTGCCCTGTATGCCCAGTCGCGTGGCGAGGCCGATGTTCACTTCACTGTCAGCACGGAGCATCGCGAACTATTTAAGGCACTTGTGGAGCGCATACTGCCCGACTACGAACAGCGCTTCGGCATTAAGTATCACATCTCGTTCAGCGAACAGAAACCCAGCACCGACACCCTGGCCGCTAACATGGATAACACGCCCTTCCGCAACGAGGACGGTTCGCTGCTGTTCCGTCCAGGTGGTCACGGGGCACTGATTCAGAACCTGAGCGACCTCCAGAGCGACGTGGTGTTCGTGAAGAACATCGACAACGTGGTGCCTGACAAACTGAAACCTATCACCGTCACATGGAAGCAGGTCATTGCAGGTATCCTGGTGCAGACTCAGAAGCAGGCCTTCGAGTATCTGCGACTCTTGGATACCGGCAAGTACAGCCATGCCGAGATCGAGGAGATGATTCGCTTTGTGCGCCACGAACTCTGTACCGATATGCCGGACTTGAAGGATCTGGAGGATGCCGAGCTGGTGACCTTCCTGCGCCGGAAGCTGAACCGACCCATGCGTGTTTGCGGTGTCGTCAAGAACGTGGGCGAACCTGGTGGCGGACCATTCCTGGCCTACAACCCCGATGGCAGCATCTCGTTGCAAATCCTCGAGAGCAGTCAGATAGACAAGAACAATCCTGAATACATGCGCATGTTTACCGAGGGAACACACTTCAACCCCGTGGACCTCGTTTGTGGTATTCGCGACTACAAGGGCGAGAAGTTTGACTTGCCCCGCTATGTCGATCCCGCCACGGGCTTTATCTCCTACAAGTCGAAGAACGGCAAGGAACTGAAGGCACTGGAGTTGCCAGGCCTCTGGAACGGTGCTATGAGCGACTGGTCTACCATCTTCGTTGAAGTTCCTCTGGAAACCTTCAACCCCGTCAAGACTGTTTGCGATCTGTTGCGTCCTGAGCACCAGTAATCCGGGGTGATGAAATAGAATGCGAGCGAGGCCGTGTTGTTGTGATGCTAACAACGCGGCCTCGCCTCGTATTATACAATAATAATAATGTATATTATGTGGGAGAGTAGACCTTACTTTAGTCGGTGGGAAAGAAGTTGACGGAAGTCTTCAAGCTGTTCCAGAAAACGCTCTTCATCGAGGTCGGGATGGAACTTCTGAAGGTAGTCCTTGAAGGCTTCCAAGGCGTGCATACGGCACATGGACTTGCCGGCTTGCAAGCCACTCTGATAGGGTGTGTGGGGAAGGAGCGCCCTGTTGAAATTGCCGTCACTCATCTGCGGTGACGCTTATGTCCGAAAATGCTGGTGAAGGCACGGATAACAGACAAACCGAGGCGCAGACCTTCGTAAGCAGCAAGGCCGCGGCTCAACCAGTTGCTGAACGATTCTACTCGGTTGGTTGCCTTTCCGTCGGAACTCATCATCTGGTGGAAGTTGTCCGAGAGTCGCGTGCGGCTCTGTTTCAGGTCGCCAGCTATCTGTTCGGTCTGAAGCGGCTCTTCGTCTACCACGAACAGCTTGATGAGCAGGTTGGTAATGGGGGTAATCACCCACTTAGTGCGATAGTGCCAGAAGACAAGCAGCATCAGCAGTACGAGAGCCGTGACACAAGCAAAGCCCAGGGCCGTGTTGTTCATTGCCTGCCCCAGAATGTAGGCCAGGAAGAACGAAAAGAACAGCAGCACCATGCCACCCAGTACCAGACATACGACGGCTATCGCCAGCTGCGAGAGCAGGATGGAAAGTTTATCGCGCAACTCGGCCAAGAGGGCCTTCTTCTGAAGACCGGCATAGTTGCGCGTCTCCAGAAGAAGGTCTTGGATTTGTTGCTTGGTGTCGCTGAATCCGAACATTTTTTTGTAACGAATTACGAGTTACGAATTGCAATAACCTTTATGCCTCTTCAGGCTGCAGTTCTTCAGCAATTTCGTCTACCAGGTTGCTCATCTCCTTGCTGGACAGGCGGATGCCACGCTTGCGCAGAGCTTCGGCAATCTTTTCGCGGAGGTCAGAACCCTTTTCGGGGGCCATCAGCAAACCTGCAGCAGCACCGATAGCTGCACCGCCAATGAATGCTACCAAATAATTCAATGCTTTCATAGTCGTACGTTTTTTAAGTTGGTTAATAATGGTTGTATATCAAATGTCATGGGCAAAGATACAATGTTAATTTAAGAATTAAAAATAAAAAAATAAAAAAGTATCGATTTTAACGTTTTTTTTGAATAGTTTACTTTGTCATGTCACTAAAAAGGGGTAATTTTGTAGCGAAATAAATGTGTATTTGCAAAAACATTATAAAAATTAGGTAAAAGAACTTATGAAGAAACTATTCTTTTGGGGCGCTGCCCTGTGCATGGTTATGGCCATGACAAGTTGTAAGAGCAACGAGAGTGCTTACAAGAAGGCTTACGAAAAGGCTCAGGCTGCGCAAGCTAATCAGGTGAATCCGCAAGGCACTGTTACACCTACGCAGCAGGCCCAGCAGACGGCTCCTATACAGGTGACTCCCGTGACTCCCACCCAGACGGCTACCCCTCAGCAGGCAACAGCAGACTATAATAATGTCAGCGTGCGCACCGAATCTGTGTCACTGGTCAGCGGCAATGGCCTGCGTCCGTTCAGTGTAGTAGTGGGTTCGTTCAGACTCCAGAGCAATGCACAAAACGAACAGCAGAAGTTGGCTCGCAAGGGATATGCTGCACAAATCGTATCATCTATTGTGGATGGCCGCACGTTCTATCGTGTGATTGCCTCGACACACGACACCAAGAATCAGGCCGCACAGAGCCGTAATGCACTGCTGGGAACCTATCCCGATGCATGGTTGCTCTATCAGAAGTAAGCATACGTGGCACGAATACTTGCCATAGACTATGGGGTCCGTCGCACAGGTATTGCTGTGACGGACCCCTTGCAGATAATAGCCAACGGGCTTACGACGGTCGATACCAAACAGTTGCTGAACTTCCTGAAGGATTATGTTCAGCGTGAACCCGTAGAGCGTTTTGTTGTTGGGCGCCCCATGCAAACCAACGGGCGAGAAAGCGAGAACCTGGCCAACGTGCGTAAGTTTGTGGAAAAGTTGAATCTGGCATTCCCCAGCCTACCCGTCGATTGGTGGGATGAACGCTTCACCAGTGTAATGGCTCACCAGACGATGCTCGAGAGCGGAATAGGCAAAATGGCACGACGCAATAAAGCCCTAGTCGACGAGATATCGGCCTGCATCATACTGCAAGGCTGGATGGAAAGGAGACGATGAGAAATTGAAAAATTGAGAAATTGAGAAAATGATTTTACCTATATATACGTACGGCCAACCTGTATTGCGTAAGGTGGCCGAAGAGATTGATGAGAGTTACCCCCAGTTGTCGGAACTAATTCAGAATATGTGGGACACGTTGGCCAAGAGTGATGGCATAGGCCTTGCAGCTCCGCAGGTTGGACTGGCCATTCGCCTTGTAGTCATAGACCTTGACATCCTGGGCGAAGACATGCCCCAATACAAGGACTTTCGCCAAGTATACATTAATCCCTTCATCGAGGAGTACGACGACACGGAGACAGACGTGAGCGAGGAAGGATGCCTTTCACTGCCCGGCGTTCATGAGAAGATACGCCGTCCGACGCGTATTCGCCTATCATGGCAGGACGAGCAGTTCCAGGAACACGACGAATGGATTGACGGCTACTTGGCTCGTGTGTTGCAGCATGAGGTAGACCATCTGGAGGGTGAGGTGTTCACCGACCATCTGAAGGGCCTGCGCCGACAAATGGTCAAGAGCCAGTTGAACGACTTGCTGAAGGGACGCTTCTCATGTTCGTACAAAGTGAAGTTAAGAAAATGATATAATGAGAGAATGAGAGGCGTTATGACTGTTTTTTTTAACAAGAGAACGTGGTGCTTACTACTTTCTCATTTTCTCATTCTTTCACACTCTCATTCTCAGATAAACACCGACCAGGTGATGCTGATGGGGCGCAATGCCCTCTACTATGAGGACTATGTACTCTCCATTCAGCGTTTCAATCAGGTCATCAGCGCCAAACCCTTTTTGGCCGAACCCTATTTCTTCCGTGGGTTGGCAAAATTCTATCTCGAAGATTACAAAGGAGCCGAACAAGACTGCTCCTATGCCATCGAACGTAATCCATACACCGAAAACCACTATTCGCTGCGTGCCCTCTGCCGAGTGAACCAGCAGAACTATACGGATGCCGAAACCGACTATCGGAAGGCTTTAGCCATCAATCCGATGAACCAGGGTTCGTGGCACAATCTTGTGCTTTGCCAGATGGAGCAAAAGGCCTACGAACGTGCCGATTCGTCGCTGGACATGATGATACGCCAGTGGGCTAAGGAACCTGAGAGCTATACCATGAAGGCCCAGGTGTGCTTTGCTCGTGAGGATACGGCCAATGCCGAAAGTTGGATAAACAAAGCCTTGGAAGTAAATCCCTATGAGGGCCCTGCCTGGAGTATGAAGGCAATGGTGACCTTGAATCGTGGACACTACAAAGAAGGCGAGGAACAACTGGACAAAGCCATCGTGCAACTGCCGCGAAACGCGGGACTCTACATCAATCGTGCCTTGGCACGCTACAACCAGCAGAACCTGCGTGGAGCCATGACGGACTACGATGCAGCATTGGAGATAGAGCCTGGAAACTACCTCGGACACTTCAATCGTGGTCTGTTGCGTGCACAGGTGGGCGACGACAATCGTGCCATCGAGGATTTCAATTTCGTGCTGGAACAAGAGCCGGACAATACCATCGCCCTCTACAACCGGGCTCTGCTGCTGGACAACACGGGCGACTACAAAGGCGCCATCCGCGATATTTCTGCGGTTCTGAAGGATTATCCCGAATTCTGGGCAGGCTATCAAACCCGTGCTGGCATACTGCGCAAGATTGGTGATGTGTACGGAGCCGAGCGCGATGAATTCCGCGTGCTGAAAGCCGGGATGGAGAAACGCGCGGGAACATACAAGAGCACCACTTCGAAGACTCGCAAGAAGAGCGAACGAAACCCTGAGGCTTACAACAAACTCGTGGAGGAAGACAGCCAGCAGCCGGAGAAAGAAGAATACGCAAGTGAGTACCGCGGACGCGTGCAGAACCGCCAGACCGACTTGCTCCCCGAACCGCTGTATGTGCTCACGTATTACAAACAGACAGGCCAGGTCGCTATGTTCATACCCTTCCATCGTATCGTAGAGTCGTTCAACGCCTCGGGCCAGTTGCCGTTGCCCTTGATAATCACCAATCACGAGTCGAATGCTCCAGAATCTCGCACCCAAGAACATTTTGCAGACATAAAGGCCATTACGGAGATACTCTCCGATTCGCCGGAGACTACAGGCCTGTATCTGCGCAGGGCTTTGGACTACTACCATCTGCGCGATTTTGACGCATGTCTGACAGACCTCACACGGGCCATACGCCTACAGCCAATGGTTGCTCTCTCGTATTTCCTGCGTGCACAGGTGCATTGTGCCAAGCTTCAAGTTGAGGCCGGGACCGCATCCAGCCTACCCCTTTCACCGACTACTGAGGCTAAAATAGGCTACGGTCAAGCCCTGGATGACCTGCGAGAAGTGCTTCGTCTGGAACCTGATATGGTGTATGCCCAATACAATATCGGCAACATCTATGTGCAACTACACGAATACGACAAGGCCATTGCTGCCTACAGTCGTGTGCTGGAGAGAGACGCGCGCTTCCCTGAGGCATACTACAATCGAGGTGTGACACGCCTGATCGACGGACACGTCCAAGAAGGTCTGGCCGACCTTTCCCGTGCTGGTGAATTGGGCATCTACGGAGCATATAACCTGATAAAGCGCTACTCAAGCGGAAGAAAGTAAATGATGAATTTTGTTATTTGAATTATTAGTTGTAACTTTGCACGCGAATTAGCAAAATACCATATATAAGTATGATAAATATCACATTCCCCGACGGTTCCGTACGACAGTACGAAGCGGGGACTACAGGACTGCAGATAGCAGAGAGTATTTCGTCGCGCCTAGCACAGGATGTGCTGGCTTGTGGCGTAAATGGTGAAACCGTGGAACTGAACCGCCCCATAATGGAGGACGCAACTATTCAGCTGTACAAATGGGATGACAAGGAAGGCAAGCATGCTTTCTGGCACACGTCTGCCCACTTGATGGCTGAAGCCCTGCAGGAGCTTTACCCTGGGACCCAGTTCGGTATCGGACCTGCCATAGAACAGGGCTTCTATTACGATGTCATGCCCCCCGAAGGCGTGACTATCCGCGAGGCTGACTTTCCAGCCATTGAGAAGAAGATGGCTGAACTCGTACAGCGCAAGGAAGAACTCGTACGTCGCGACATTTCGAAACAGGATGCCTTGAAGTTCTTTGGCGATCGCGGTCAGACTTACAAGAACGAACTCATCAACGACCTGGAAGATGGGCACATCACTACCTACACCCAGGGCGCATTCACCGACCTCTGTCGTGGTCCGCATCTCACCAGTACAGCTGCCATCAAGGCGTGCAAGGTGTTGAGCGTAAGTGCAGCCTATTGGCGTGGCGACGAGAAACGTCCTCAGATGACCCGTATTTACGGCATCACTTTCCCCAAGAAAAAGATGCTCGACGAATATCTCGTGCTCCTCGAGGAGGCAAAGAAGCGTGACCACCGCAAGATTGGCAAGGAGATGGAACTGTTCATGTTCTCGGATCGTGTCGGAAAGGGCCTGCCCATGTGGTTGCCCAAGGGTACTGCCCTTCGTCTAAGACTTGAGGACTTCCTGAAGAAAATACAGAAACGTTACGGTTATCAACAGGTTATGACTCCGCATATCGGTGGTAAGAATCTGTATGTAACCAGTGGACACTATGCACACTATGGCAAGGATTCGTTCCAACCCATACATACTCCAGAAGAGGGCGAGGAGTACATGCTGAAACCCATGAACTGCCCCCACCACTGTGAGATTTATGCATGGCGTCCCCGTTCCTATAAAGACTTGCCCCTGCGTCTTGCAGAGTTTGGTACGGTGTATCGCTATGAGCAGTCTGGTGAGTTGCACGGACTCACCCGTGTGCGTTCCTTTACTCAGGACGATGCCCACATCTTCTGCCGTCCTGATCAGGTGAAGGGAGAGTTCATCCGTGTGATGGAAATCATACAGATTATCTTTGGTGCACTCGACTTCGACAACTTCGAAGCTCAGATCAGCCTTCGCGATCCCAACGATAAGGAGAAGTATATCGGTTCTGATGAGGTTTGGGAACAGGCCGAACGTGCTATCATCGAGGCTTGTGAAGAGAAGGGCCTGAAGACGACAACGGAACTGGGCGAGGCTGCTTTCTATGGCCCCAAACTGGACTTCATGGTAAAGGATGCCCTGGGGCGTCGTTGGCAGTTGGGTACCATTCAGGTCGACTACAACTTGCCCGAACGCTTCCAGTTGGAATATGTGGGTGAGGACAATCAAAAACATCGTCCTGTGATGATTCATCGTGCCCCCTTCGGTTCGATGGAGCGCTTCACCGCTGTTCTGATAGAGCACACTGCCGGACATTTCCCCATCTGGCTGGCTCCCGACCAGGTTGCCGTGCTGCCCATCTCTGAGAAGTTCAACGACTATGCCCGTGAAGTATGTCAGCGCCTTGAAACTCAAGAAGTGCGTACCGTACTCGACGACCGCAATGAGAAGATTGGACGTAAGATTCGCGACAATGAGATGAAGCGTATCCCCTATATGCTCATTGTTGGTGAAAAAGAGGTTGCCGACGGCACTGTAAGTGTTCGAAAACAGGGTGCAAGTGACCTCGGAAGCATGAAAGTTGATGAATTTGCACAAAAAATTAACGAAGAAGTTCGTAATTTGACGGAAAAATATTAACTTTGCAGGCAATTTGCTAAAATATAGATGAAGAGAGACGAAAAAAAACAGCAGTATCGCATAAACGAGCAGATTCGTGCTCGTGAGATACGTATAGTTGGCGATGGGGTCGAATCCACAGTCTTGCCTACCTATAAAGCGATTCAGATGGCTGAGCAGCAAGGCGTGGATTTGGTGGAAATCAGCCCCAATGCCGAGCCTCCTGTATGTCGTTTGATAGACTATTCCAAGTTCATCTATCAGCAAAAGAAGAAGCAGAAGGAGATGAAGGCCAAGCAAGTGGTGGTCAATGTCAAGGAGATTCGTTTCGGGCCTCAGACCGACGACCATGACTACAATTTCAAACTGAAGCATGCCATCAGCTTCCTCTCCGATGGCGATAAGGTTAAGGCCTACGTTTTCTTCAAGGGACGTAGTATTCTGTTCAAGGAGCAAGGCGAGGTACTATTACTACGTTTCGCTGCCGACCTGGAGGAATATGGTAAAGTAGAGTCCCTGCCGGTACTTGAGGGAAAGCGTATGACAATGTTCATCGCGCCCAAGAAGACTGGAGGTCAGGTAAAGAAGAATGCCGAAGTTGAGGAAACCATTGAGGCACCAATAAAGAAGGCTCCTCAGCAGAAAGCTCGCAAGGAGTACACGGGACCAAAGGTGGAAGGTGAAGACTTTGATGATTGACAAAAAAGGTAGTGCGTAACGCCCGGTATATGCGTTGCCACGCCGTTATTAATAACAAATTAAACACATAAAAAATGCCAAAAGTAAAAACAAATTCTGGTGCAAAGAAGAGATTCAAGCTCACCGGATCGGGCAAGGTTAAGCGCCATCACGCTTATCATAGCCACATCTTGACGAAGAAAACCAAGAAGCAAAAGCGCAATCTGCAGCACGCAGACTTGGTAGTGACTGAAAACATGAAGCAGGTACGCGACTTGCTGAACCTTCGTTAAACCCCGTAATCGAACAAAACTATGCCAAGATCAGTAAATCACGTAGCAAGTAGAGCTAAGAGAAAGAAAATCCTGAAGTTGACCCGCGGTTACTTTGGCGCTCGTAAGAACGTTTGGACCGTCGCCAAGAACACCTGGGAGAAGGGTCTAACCTATGCCTTCCGCGATCGTCGCAACAAGAAGCGCACCTTCCGCGCTCTGTGGATTCAGCGTATCAACGCTGCCGCGCGTCTCGAGGGTATGAGCTACAGCCAGTTAATGGGTGGCCTGCACAAGGCTGGCATCGAGATCAACCGCAAGATTCTTGCCGACCTCGCTGTAAACCATCCCGAAGCCTTCAAGGCAATCGTTGCAAAAGCAAAGTAAATTCGTCTTTCACAGACATAGAAAAGAAGTAGAATCGGCCTCCTACGTTAGTTCGTGGGAGGCCGATTCATGTATTACGATTCTATCCGGCTATCCATTTGCCAATCCAGGGTATGCGTTGCACGACGATGCTGAATAGTGCTGTACCCAAGAACGTAAGCAGGGCGGTGAACAAAATCTGTACGGGCGTTGTCCAGATGCCAAGCACTCCATCGTTGCCAATACATAGCGAAGTGCGCAGCCATCCACTGACAGCGACGAGCAGGAGCATGTGGCAGAGATACATTCCATAGCTTGCTTTGCTGATGGGTAGAAGAATGTGTTGGAAGAAATGTCCTGAAGCTTTTATCTTACGGAAGAGGAGCACCCAGCCGATGGTCATCAGAGCCACGCTGGCAGTGTCGTTAATCCAGGTGGCTTCCCATACGGCAGCCAGACCCGTTGGACCTTCTATAGGGAACACTCCTTGTGCATCATTGTCCACGCCAATAAGGAAACCAAAGAAGCAAATCGTGAATCCAATGAGCCACGTAGGCAGGGCAATGGCAAGTGTGCGACGCCACGACAGTTCGCCCACGAAACGGCGCAAATAGAGTCCCAGTAATAAGTAGCCCATGAAGCCGCTCAGGTAGTAGAACAACCCGTAGACGTTCCAACTGCATTCACCCCATAGGGGATATCGTGCAATGTTGGGCACTCCGCCAGACCCATAGATGACGGGCGGATGGGGTTCCATCCATGCACGTACGAATGGCAGCAGGGTGGTAAGGAAGCATAGCAGGAGATAGAATTGTAGTTCACGCTTGCCCACACGTTCGGCCCACGGCGAGAGCAGAGGCATCAGGAGGTAGATACCCACAAGCATGTAGACAAACCACAAATGGCCAGCGAAGTAGTTGAAGTTGAACAGCAGACATTGCAGATTCTCCACGGGTTCTCCCCACCAGAGGGCATAGACCAGCGTCCATATCACAAAAGGCACTACGACACGAACTACACGGCGACGCAGGAACTGTCCCGTAGGGTAGTGCAGGGGAAACTGCAGGTAACTGCTGGCTACAATAAAAAGAGGTACGCAGGCGCGCACGAACGTATCGAACAGCGAGACCCAACGAGCATCCGTCTGTGTAAGAATCAGTGCCCCCTCACCGCCCAGGTAGAACGGCTCTGTGCTGTGCACGATTATCACCATCAGACAGGCTGCGACGCGCATCCAGTCTACCCAAACTTCTCTTTCCACTTTTGCTATTAACTAATAACTTTCAACTAAATATAATAGTCTTGTTCTTGTAGGTCAGGATTTTGCGATCGATGTGCTTCGAGACGGCGCGCGACAAGACAATCTTCTCCAAGTCCTTGCCCTTCAGCACCAGGCTTTCAGGCGTATCCTTGTGCGTGATACGAGCCACGTCCTGTTCGATGATGGGGCCAGCATCCAATTCGGCTGTGACGTAGTGGCTGGTGGCACCGATGATCTTCACCCCGCGTGCCCACGCCTGGTGATAGGGCTTTGCTCCTACGAAGGCCGGCAGGAACGAGTGGTGGATGTTGATGATGTGGTGTGGATATTGTGCAATCATGTCGTCGCTGATAATCTGCATATAGCGAGCCAGCACGATGAACGACACGTCTTCCTTCTTCAACAGTTCCATCTCAGCCTTCTCCACCTCCTCCTTGTTTGAATGGTCTTTTTTGATGCTCCACACGTAGTAGGGGATATTGAACTGTTCAGCCACATAGCGTAGATCTTCGTGGTTCGAGACGATGCAGGGGATATCGCATTTAAATTCGCCAGCCTTCCATCGTGCCAGCATGTCGTAGAGGCAGTGGCTCATCTTGCTGACGAATATGGCCATACGCGGGCGCTTGTCGCTGTAGTACAAACTGAATTTCATCTGGTAGCGCTGGGCATACAGCGTGGTGATGTAATCGTATATCTTGTCGCGTGGAATCAGGAACCCGTCCAGTTCCCATTCGATACGCATGAAGAACACACCGTCCTCGCGGTCGACATACTGGTCCAGATAGACGATATTTCCCTTATTGTCAGTAATAAACTTTGTTACTTCCGAAATGATGCCCTGTTGGTCAGGGCAGTGAAGCAGTAATATTGCAGTCGGTTTCATCTTCTCAATTTCTCGTTTTATTATTATTTCATTTTTTTTCTCCATCAGCACGACGTTCTCGACATGCTGGGTGTGGGGGAACATATCAACGGGTTGAATTTTCACCACATGATAGGTCTCGTCCAACAGTTGTAGGTCACGGGCTTGTGTGGCAGGGTTGCAGCTGACGTAAACGATGCGTTGCGGAGCCGCACGCAGTATGGTCCTCACCACATCGGTGTGCATACCGGCACGAGGTGGGTCGGTGATGATGATGTCGGGTCTTCCATGCTCCTGAATGAAGTTGTCCGTCAGGATATCCTTCATGTCGCCAGCATAGAAGAGAGTGTTGTCGATGTGGTTAATGGTTGAGTTCACCTTGGCATCTTCGATGGCTTCGGGCACATATTCGATACCAATCACCTGTCGGGCCTGTCGGGCCACGAAGTTGGCAATGGTACCAGTGCCGGTATACAAATCATAAACGAGTTCGCTGCCTGTCAGACCAGCAAAATTCCTCGCCACCCTGTACAGTTCGTAAGCCTGTTCCGTGTTCGTCTGGTAGAAACTCTTTGGTCCCACCTTGAATCGAAGTCCCTCCATCTCGAGGAAGATGTGGTCCGTGCCAGCATACACCTCAACGGGCAGGTCGCCAAACGTGTCATTGAACTTCGTGTTGTTTACCCACAGTAGGCTCGACACCTCAGTGTACCTCGTTTTCACGTATTCCATCAGTCCCATGGCCTGTTCGCGTTCCTCGTCTGAAAGGATGCAGAACTGTACGAGTAGCATGATCTCGCCTGTGTTCGACAGACGAATCATCAGCCCTCGGAGCAATCCCTTATGTTCTCGTGCGTCGAAAAACGAAAGACTGTTCTCAATAGCATAGTCGCGAATACCGTTACGCAGACGGTTGTTTTCGTCATCCATCAGCCAGCATTCCTCGATGGGAAGAACCTTGTCCCATGCACCACCTGCGTGATAGCCTATGGCCCCAGGGGCGTCAAGTCGTTCTTCGCTTGCCAATTGTTCACGAGTCATCCAAGCCTTGTTGGCACATCCGAACTCCACCTTGTTGCGATACTCGCGCGTCTTCTTGCTACCCAGTATGGGCTGACATTCTGGCAGTTCCACTTTGCCTATGCGTGTCAGCGCATCCATCACCTGCTTTTGCTTCCATCGGAGTTGTTCCTCGTAGGGCAAGCATTGCCATTTGCAGCCGCCACATATGCCGAAATGCTGGCAGAAAGGCTCTGCACGCTTCTCGCTCCTTTTGTGGAACTTCACGGCTTCGGCCTCGGCATAGTGGTGTTTTTTTTTCAGTATCTTCAGGTCCACCACGTCGCCTGGCACAACGAAGGGTGCGAACACCACTAGGTCGTCCACACGCGCCAGTGCTTTTCCTTCGGCTGCCACATCAGTTATCTCTATTTGCTCCAGAACGGGCAGCTCTTTTCTCTTTCTACTCATTATTCTAATGTTTTCGCGTGCAAAGATACAACTATTCTTGCTGTTTTACAACATTTTGTTGTTCTATGTGAACGAAAAATACTATCTTTGCGCATTGGAACGTGTATGTAAATCAAATAATACGATGAAAGACAACAACAAGGGATTCATCTATTTCATCTGCATGGTATCGGCCATGGGAGGCTTGCTGTTTGGCTACGACTGGGTGGTCATCGGTGGTGCCAAACCATTCTACGAATTGTATTTTGGTATTACCGACAGCCCTGTGATGCAGGGTGTGGCGATGACTACGGCACTGGTAGGCTGCCTGGTAGGTGCTATGGTGGCTGGTGCGTTGGCCGACCGCTACGGACGCAAGCCCCTGCTGACGACGGCTGCTGTGCTGTTCACCATCTCTGCCATTGGTACGGGTCTGTTCAACGACTTCACACTGTTCAATATCGCACGCTTCGTAGGCGGTGTGGGCATTGGTGTTGCATCAGCCTTGTCGCCCATGTACATTGCCGAGGTCAGTCCTGCCAACATACGTGGTCGGATGGTGAGCTTGAATCAGATGACCATCGTTCTGGGCATTCTGGCCGCACAGATTGTGAACATGCTGCTGGCTCGCGACACCTCCGTAGCCGCATCTCAGGCCTGGAACGTGGAGTGGGGGTGGCGCTGGATGTTCTGGGCAGAGACCGTTCCTGCAGCCTTGTTCCTCGTGATGAGTTCCTTTATTCCTGAAAGCCCAGTGTTTGAGAGAATTAAAAGTGAAAAGTTAAAAGTTAAAAGTGAGCAGGCCAGCTTGCGTCAATTGCTACAGCCGCGCTATCGTCGCGTGCTCTGGCTGGGCCTCGTCATTGCCGTGTTCCAGCAGTGGTGCGGCACGAACGTCATATTCAACTACGCCCAGGAGATATTCGTGGGTGCAGGCTTCGACGTCGACGGCATGTTCATCAACATTGTTATCACGGGTATTGCCAACGTCATGTTTACCTTCGTGGCGCTGTACACCATCGAGCGATGGGGACGTCGCACGCTGATGCTTTTGGGTGCAGGCGGATTGGGCGTCATCTACTTCGTCCTGGGTTTGTGCTATTGGCAGGGAGTAACGGGTGTGATGATGGTTCTCCTGGTGGTGACGGCCATCTCCGTCTATGCCATGACGCTGGGTCCTGTCACGTGGACGCTTCTGGCCGAAGTTTTCCCCCATCGCATTCGAGGCGTAGCGATGTCCACCTGCACGTTTGCACTTTGGGTGGGCTGTTGCACGTTGACGTTCTCCTTCCCCTCGATGAATGCAGTGTTGGGCTCCAACGGCACATTCTGGACCTATTCGCTCATTTGCCTCATGGCCTTCCTGTTCCTATGGCAAAGGTGTCCTGAGACCAAGGGGAAGAGCCTGGAGGAACTAGAAAGAAGTCTGGTGGAACAGAACTCGAAATAACGTAACATCGAAAAATCGTAATAACGAAATAACGAAGAACAATGACAAAAGTTTGGAGAGAAGACATCGTCATCCCAACGTATGAAGTGGGACAGGAGGAACGGAACCCCATCTTTCTGGAGAATCGCGTCTATCAGGGGTCGAGTGGGGTAGTGTATCCCTATTCCGTCATCGAGTCGATAGCTGACACGAAGATCGACCACACATATCATGCGCTGTGGATGGAAAACGAATACCTGAAGGTGATGATACTGCCCGAGTTGGGTGGACGTGTGCAGATGGCATACGACAAGATAAAGCAAAGAAACTTTGTGTATTACAACCATGTGGTTAAACCAGCACTTGTAGGGTTGACGGGCCCATGGATTAGCGGAGGCATCGAGTTCAACTGGCCTCAGCACCATCGTCCTTCTACGTTCCTGCCCGTCGACTGCGACATCGAGGAAGAGGAGGATGGCGGCGTCGTGGTATGGTGCTCTGAAATGGAGCGCATGTTCCACCAGAAGTCCACTGTTGGCTACCGTCTGCGTCCTGGCTGTGCCTATCTGGAGATAAATGTTCGCATATACAACCGCACGGAACTGCCCCAGACATTCCTTTGGTGGGCCAATCCTGCTGTAGCGGTCAACGATGCGTACCAAAGTGTTTTCCCACCCGATATCAACGCCGTCTTCGATCACGGCAAACGAGCCGTCAGCACTTTCCCCATAGCCACTGGCACGTACTACAAGATGGACTATTCCGCAGGAATTGACATTTCCAATTACAAGAACATCAAGGTGCCCACGTCGTATATGGGCGTCAATTCCAAGTACGACTTCGAGGGGGGGTACGAGAACGACACCCGTGGTGGAATGCTTCATGTGGCCAACCACCACGTTTCGCCTGGCAAGAAGCAGTGGACCTGGGGGAATGGCGACTTCGGACGTGCTTGGGACCGCAACCTGACGGACGAGGACGGTCCCTACATCGAACTGATGGCAGGTGTGTACACAGAGAACCAGCCCGACTTTTCGTGGATAATGCCCTACGAGGAGAAGGAATTTACGCAGTACTTCATGCCCTATCGCGACTTGGGCATCGTGAAGCAGGCGTCGAAGGACATCATCTTCAACCTCACTCCCACGGAAGAAGGGAAGGTGCGCATACAGGTGCTTGTAACGTCGGAACAGGCGGTTCGCATTGAGTTGACGAGCGACGACTATACCTTATTATATGGTAAAGGCGAGACGCTGTCGCCTGAGAAGGTTTTCGACGAGGTGGTCGACACACAGGGTGTTCCATTTAACGGGCTGACACTGACCGTCAGTCAGGTAGGCCGTGCCGTACGTCCGCTCATGTGGCACGAGTCGACGGACGAAGTGCGTCGTGTACCCGATGCCGCCGAAGCTGCCCTACCGGCCAAGGACTGCAAGACGGTGGAACAGCTCTACCTGACGGGGCTCCATCTGGAACAGTACCGTCATGCCACGTGGTCACCCCTCGACTACTACGAGGAGGCTCTGCGTCGCGACCCCGACGATGTGCGTTGTAACAACCAGCTGGGCCTGTGGTTTCTGCGTCGCGGCCGTTTCGAAAAGGCCGAGCCCTACCTGCGTCGGGCCGTCAGGGTGCTCATGAAGCGCAACCCTAATCCCTACTGGGGTGAACCCCTCTACAACCTGGGCCTATGCCTGAAGTATCAGTGGCAGCTCAATGAGGCTTATGACTGGTTTTATAAGGCCACATGGAACGGCGCTTGGCAGGGTGCTGCCTACCTGGCTTGTGCCCAGATATCGTCAGCACAAGGTCGTTGGGAAGATGCCCTGGACGAGGTCAACCGTGCCCTGGCGGCAGGCCATCACAACCAAAAGGCTCGCCTCCTGAAGGTGGCCACGATGGCCAATCTGGGCATGAAGCAGGGCATCGAGGAACTGATGGAAGAGAGTCTGGAACAAGACCGCTTCAACTATGGCATCCTGTTCGAGGCAGGGGAACGCGACAGACTGGTTGCCCTCATGCACGGCAATCCGCAGAACTACCACGAACTGGCTCTTGACTATGCCCAGGCTGGTCTCCGCATGCGTGCCAACAAGGTGCTTGACCTTGCTATAGAGGTTGGAGCAGTAAACGCCATGACCTATTACTATAAAACGTGGATTAACGTAGAGATATGTCCATTGCCAGACGCTCCGCTTCCAATTTGTTTTCCCAATCGTTTGGAGGACATCCTGGCCCTGCAGCGTGTCATGGACCTCGACAAAAACGATGCACAGGCACCCTATCTGCTGGGTTGTCTTTGCTACGACAAGCGCCAGTACAATGAGGCCATTCGTCTTTGGGAACACTCTGCCAACATCAACCCGCAATTCCCCACCGTCTGGCGTAACCTGGCCTTGGCCACCTTCAACAAACAGCACGACAGGCAAAAGGCTGTGGCCCTGATGGAGCGTGCCTTCCACCTCGACGAATCGGACAGCCGCATACTCATGGAACTCGACCAGCTCTACAAGGTCGAACAGCGCCCTCATGCCAAACGCCTGGCATTCCTGCAGCAATACCCGACGCTCATCCAGCAGCGCGACGACCTGGTGTTGGAGGAGATAACCCTGCTGAACCAAGTGGGGTGCTACGAGGAGGCCATGCAGAAGCTCGATGCCCACAAGTTCCACCCCTGGGAGGGCGGCGAGGGTAAGGTGCCTGCGCAGTATCAGATTTGTCGTGTGGAACAGGCGAAGCGCCTGCTGGCAGGATGCGCAGATAAGACAGCCTGCACAGAGGAACTGGACAAGGCTATCGCCCTGCTCGCCCAGTGCCTCGAATATCCCCACCACCTGGGCGAAGGCAAACTGTACGGCGCACAGGAGAACGACTTCTACTATCTGATGGCGTTGGCCTACGAGCGCAAGGGTGACAAGGAGCACATGCACGAATGTCTGCTGAAGGCCACCAAAGGCCCCACGGAACCAGCCGTAGCCATGTACTACAACGATGCCAAGCCCGACAAAATCTTCTATGCGGCACTGGCCTATCGCAAGTTGGGAAATGAACAAAAGGCCAACGGACTCTGCTATCGACTCATCACCTTTGGCGAGAAGCACATCTTCGACGAGGTGCGTATGGACTACTTCGCCGTATCGTTGCCTGACCTGCTCATCTGGGACGGCGACCTACAGTTGCGCAACACCATTCACTGCACCCTGATGATGGCACTAGGACACATCGGGTTGGGCCACAGCGAGAGGGGGATCAGCTTCCTCTCCAAAGTCGAAACCCTCGACGTGAACCACCCCGTGCCTGCCGCGCTCCGCACTCTGCTCCCCCTAATCTCTAATTTATAACTTATGAAACGTTTCATTCTCTTATCCCTGATTCTTTCATTTTCTCATTCTCCCATTTTCCCCATTTCCCAAGTCACTTGGGACCGCCACAGCCTGATGATAGACGGACGGCGCGTAGTGCCTGTGATGGGCGAGATACACTATTCGCGCCTTCCTGCCAACGAGTGGACCAACGAGGTACGGAAGATGAAGGAGGGAGGGGTGACCATCATTGCCACCTACGTCTTTTGGAACCACATCGAGGAGGAGGAGGGCATCTTTGACTGGAGCGGACAGCGCAACCTGCGCCGCTTCATCCAGATCTGCCAGCAGGAGCAGCTCCCCGTTGTCCTGCGCATTGGTCCCTACTGTCACGGTGAGGTGCGCTGTGGCGGCATCCCCGACTGGGTGGTGCGTTCGGGGTGTAAGATGCGCAGCGAGGACCCTAAGTTCTTGTCCTACGTCGAGACGCTCTATCGTCAGATTTTTACCCAGGTTCAGGGTCTTCAATGGAAAGACGGCGGCCCCATCATGGCCTGCCAGTTCGATAACGAGTTTGGAGGTAACGGCTCCTATCTGATGAAATTAAAAAAGATAGCCAACGATATTGGCTTCGACCTGCCCTTCTACACCCGTACGGGGTGGCCCGAGATGCGCACGCCCACACCCTTCGGTGAGATGATTCCCCTCTATGGCGACTATGCCGACGGCTTTTGGGACCGCACTACCAAGGAGGCTGCCGGCAGCTACTGGAAAGCCTTCCATTTCACCTCTTCGCCTACATCTGGTGCCATCGCCTCGGAACAGCTAGACTACTCCACGGACAACTCTAAACTTTCAACGTATCCCTATTTCACCTGCGAACTGGGTGGCGGCATGATGACCTCCTACCACCGTCGCGTCTATCTCTATCCAGAAGATGCCTACTCGATGGCTCTGGTGAAGCTGGGGTCGGGCAGCAACCTCCTGGGCTACTACATGTACCACGGCGGCACCAATCCTGAGGGCAAGCTGACCTATCTGAACGAGAATCAGCGCACACCCTCCACCAACCACAATGACCTGCCCGTCAAGACCTACGACTTCCAGTGCCCCTTGGGCGAGTTCGGACAGACCTATCCCCAGTACTACAGCCTGCGTCCCCTGCACCTCTTCATGCAGGACTTTGGCGAACAGCTGGCCCCGATGGAGGCCGTATTCCCCGTCGGGCAGCAACCCAAGAAGTTCGACGACAGCTGTCTGCGCTGGTCCTATCGCACAGTTCCCTCTCTCTCGCAGAGGGCTGGGGTTGAGGCAGCCTTCGTCTTTGTCAACAACTACGAACGCTTTGCTAATCTCACGGCGAAACGCAACGTCCAGTTCGAGGTCTGTGGCGTGCGCTTCCCTCGGAAACCCATCACCATTCCTGCCTCAACGATGACCCTCTTCCCCGTCAACCTCCCCTTGCCCCAGAGCCACCTCCTCAACTATGCCACAGCACAACCTGTAGCCCATCGCAACGGACAGCTATGGTTCGAGCAGAAGGCTGGCATCCCGGCCGAGTTCTGCATCGACGGCAAGGTGCAGACCGTTAAGCGCACCAGCTTGTCCCAGCCCTTCCTCGTTTTGGGCGGCACGGAGTTCTATCTCATCACCACCGCGGAGGCCGGACACCTGTTTCTAGAGAAAAATAATTCTCCATTATCTGTTGTCCATTGTCATTTCAACAAGCTCCAAGAGGCAGACCCTCTGCGCCAGATCACCATTGGCGTGCAACGCGTAGCCGAGGAGCCTGTCGATGCCGACTTCGAGCAGGCAGCCGTCTATCGCATCACGCTGCCTACAGACTCGTCCCTCTACGCCCTCCAGACGGCTCTCCTGCGCATCGACTATCGTGGTGATGTGGCCCGTCTCTATGCCAACGGACGACTCATCGGTGACAACTTCTACAACGGACGTCCTTTCCTCATGGGCCTCTGGCGACTGCCAGCTGATGTACGCGAACTGGAGCTGCGCATCCTGCCCCTGCAGAAGGACATGCCCGTCTACTTCCCTCGCGAGGCCGACCCCACGCCTGGCGAGTCCGTCAGCTCCGTCACAGTCAGCAAACTATAGCCTCAGCAATCGAAAAGAAGAAGCTGTCGGCTCTCGTCGCGCTTCACAACTCTTGCGGTACGTTCTTCCTCATGGGGAATGTCGATGAAGAGGTCCATCTGTACGGCGATGTCCTGCTTGATGCCATATTGTCCCCAACGAAGTCTGACAAAGGGGGAATGGCGCTGTCGTGATTGATACCAGAGGTAGCTGCGTACCTGGTTGTAAAGCCGTTCGTAGACGACATCGACCGAGAAAATGCCACAGTGCAGGTTGTATAGGTGGCGCGACAACTGACGGACGTTCATCCCGTCGCTTCCGCAGCGAATCAACATGCTCATAATGTCGTTATGATAGGCGTTCTTCATACCTTTTGTATCAATTACATCACAAAGATAAGTCAAAATGAGTTAAAACGCAAGAAATCGGGTGCTAAATTCATAGATATTTTGTATCTTTGCATAAATTTACGAAATACTAAAGAAATGAGAAAACTCCTTTTACCCCTTGTGCTTGTCACAACCGTTTTGCTCGGCTCTTGCAACAAGGAAAGTTACTACCACACGATGAGTCTGCAGTACCCCGACCGTGTGTCCATCGTCTATGCCGACCAGACGCGGGACAGTGTGGCGTTCTGGACAACCGACAACTTCCAGATTGTCTCCGGCGCGGAATGGCTTGTCGTTCCCGATTCCATGAAGCAAGGTTACATCCAGAACCAGTATCGCTACGTGTGGTCCGTCGTTTCGCTGTTGATCGTTGAGCCTAATGTCACAGGACATTCGCGCACGGCCCAGCTCTCCATTCACTGCATGGGCAACGACGAATGGAATCAGACGGCAACGGTCACCTACCGGCAGCTTCACTGGCTCGACATCACTTCGCCTTCGCCTAACTATGCCTACAATGACGGCGTCATCACGGATGCAGCCTTCCAGCTTACCGACTCGGCCACACAGGTTTCCGACTCCCTGTGCTTCCGCGTTCACGGCAATTGGGAACTGACGGACGGTTCCTTCGTTCATCCCGTAGTACAGAGTGGCGAAGCCGGTCGGCAGACGGTTGCCCTTACCTTGGATGCCAACCCCAGTACCGATGAACGCCAAGAGAAGATTGTGCTCACCAGCAACGGTGTGAGCACTCCTGTAACCATCAAGCAGACAGGCAGGAAGAAAGTTGAGGAATGATATGACAAAGCGACGCAAATTAGTTTTAGCTGTCTTGCTGACAGGCGTATGCGTCGTGCTGGCGATACCGCTGAGTTTGTTGAGCGAATGCACAGGATTTGCAGAGGGGGAGCGATACGTCCATATCTATCCCCATCAGACGAAAACCGACGTTCGGCATTCGCTGACTGAGCTGGGTGTGAGACGATTGTTCGGCTTCACCTTATTGGATAAGACTTTCGGCTACAAGGTTAGGCCTGGGCGATACGTCGTGCGGCGAGGCGAGAATATGCTTTCGCTCTTCCGCCGCCTGCGCAACGGACAACAGGAGCCCGTGCGGCTGATCATACCCAGTGTGCGTACGATGGACCGTCTGGCAGGATTCCTGTCGCACCACCTCATGTTGGATTCGCTGTCGACTGTCGAGTCGTGGGCTGACGAGACGTACCTCGCTGGCTTCGGACTCACGCCTCAGACGCTTCCGACCCTATTCATCCCCAACACCTACGAGGTGTATTGGACAACGTCGCTCGACGAACTGATGCGTCGCATGCAGCGCGAGAACGATGTTTTTTGGAGCAGCGACCGACGGGGCAAAGCCCATGCGATGGGGATGAGCCGTGAGGAAGTGGCCACACTGGCCAGCATCATTGACGAGGAAACGGCCAACAACGGCGAGAAACCTATGGTGGCAGGCATGTACATCAATCGTCTCCATAAGGACATGCCCCTGCAGGCCGACCCCACGGTGAAGTTCGCCCTGGGCGACTTCTCCCTGCGCCGTATCTATCAGAAGCATCTCACCATAGACAGTCCCTACAACACCTATCGCAACACGGGACTGCCACCTGGTCCCATACGCATCGCTTCTGTGGCTGGCATCGATGCGGTGCTCAACTACGTCCGTCACGACTTCCTCTACATGTGTGCCAAGGAGGATTTCTCAGGCACACATAACTTTGCACGTACCTATTCCGAACACTTGCAGAACGCACGGCGCTACACAAAGGCGCTTAACGAACGAAATATACAATGATGAAGAAGCTTTTTATCCTGCTCCTCGCCCTGTTGGGGCACAAGTTATACGCACAGAACATCACTCTCGACCTGAGTGACAGCCTTGCGCTGACGAATTACTACACCTCAGTACAGGTGCCTGACGGCAACTATCGGGTAACCGTCACCTTGGGGCATAAGAAACGTGCAGGCAGCACCACGGTGAGGGCTGAGAGCCGACGTCTGTTCATCGAGAACGAAACTACGAAGAAGGGCGAGACGAAGCAGGTATCCTTCCTCGTGAATAAGCGTACACCACGCATCTCTGATAAGGAGAACGTGCGCATAAAACCTCGCGAACGCTCGAAACTAAACTGGGACGACCTGCTGACCCTGGAGATTACGGGTGACCGCCAATGTGTGCAGCGAATCACCATCGAGCGCGACACCATAGCCCCCACCGTATTCCTCTGTGGCAACTCCACTGTTGTCGACCAGGACGACGAGCCCTGGGCTTCGTGGGGACAGATGATTCCACGTTGGTTTACGGATAAGGTCTGCTTCTGCAATCTGGCAGAGAGCGGCGAGACGGCAAGCACATTCATCGCTGTCGGCCGACTGAAGAAAGGTCTCTCGATGATGAAGCAGGGCGACTACATCATCATGGAGTTCGGCCACAACGACCAGAAGCAAAAGACGCCTGGTTCGGGTGCCTACTACAACTTCGCCACAGCCCTGAAGACCTTTGTCGACGAGGCTCGTCTACGTGGTGCCACACCTATATTCATCACGCCCACACAACGTCGCAGGTTCGACAACCAGGGGCATATCGTTGAGACACATGCCGACTATCCGGAGGCTATGGCTTGGGTGGCAGCGCGCGAAAAGTGTCCGCTCATCGACCTACACCAGATGACTCGTCAGCTTTTTGAGGCTATGGGCGAGGAAGGTTCGAAGCGTGCCTTCGTGCACTATCCTGCAGGTTCGTATCCAGGCCAGACCAAAGCCTTCGCCGATAACACCCACTTCAATCCATTCGGAGCCTACGAAATAGCCAAGTGTGTCATCGAGGGACTGATAAAGGAGGAGATTCCCTTTGTGCAATATCTGCGCCCAGAATACCCGCGTGGGTTTGACCCGTCACACCCCGATGAATTGGGCAGTTTCCATTGGATAGAAAGCCAACATGTGGACCTCGTGAAGCCCGACGGTAATTAAGTTTTACCAGACAGACAATAAAACAATAGTTTTATTTTGTATTTAGCATACTTTGCACTATCTTTGCAGCCAGAAACGAAATATCGACAAATGAGTAGAACACAATCCTTTCTAAGTATCCTTCGCCGCCACAAATGGTTGGTGGTGATTCTCTTCTTCGCCGTCATGATAGGTTTTGTCGACGAAGACAGCATGTGGCATCGCTACGAACGCTTGCAGGAGATAGCAGTCCTGCGTGCTGAAAAGCAGCGTTTCCAGAACCGCTACGAGCAGGATACTCAGACGCTGGCCGACCTGGAGTCGAACCCCGAAGCTGTAGTTCGCGTAGCCCGCGAACAGTATTTCATGAAATATCCCAACGAGGATGTCTTTGTAGTCATGGAGCAGGGACAATCCGATGAGGAGACAGAAGATAACCACGATGCATCCACTCTCTAAAATCGAGAACCTGACGTTCCGTGTGGGTGCTCTGCTGATGGTTGCCGGTGCCGCCTTGTTCATCTTCTCGGACAGGTTGGCATGTATTCTTTTCTGTATCGGCGTCCTCCTGTTTGTAAGTATGCAGCTCAGGTCTCGTTACGACGGGAACAATTTCGTCGTGGATCGCCTGCGTCGTCAGCAGTTGTTTGGCGCGTTTCTGCTCGTCCTCTCGGCTGTCGCTCTCGTCTATCAGACTATAAGTCATCGCCACATGTTCCAACACAACGAGTGGGTTGTCCTATTGCTAATTGCCGCTATCGTTCAACTATACACAGCCATTCGCATACCACAGGCCTTGCGTTCGTGGACCTTGGTCATGCTCATGGGGCTGGGTGTTTCGTCTTGTGCCGACCATTATCAGGTCGAGGGGTCGACCACCGTTCACGGAATGGAGGGCAAGAAACTGTATTTGAAGATATATGCTGACAACGACTTGCAGAGTATCGATTCCTGTTCCGTCACGCATGGCAAATTCAGTTTTCGTGGCAACATGGACACTACCGTCATGGCCAACCTCTTCCTGGGCGACCAGAGCCTGATGCCCATAGTGCTGGAGGGCGGTCAAGTGGCTTTGAAGATTGATGAGGTGGCCCAAAGTGTGAGCGGCACGCCACTGAACGACTCGCTCTATTCCTTCATTCGTCGGAAGACGCAGTTGGACAACCAGCTTGCCGAACTTCCACGCAAGGAGGGACGACTGGTTATGGACGGTATGGAGCACGACGAGGTGGTGATACGCCTGCGACAGGAGGCTCAGCGGCTCTCGTTCGAGAGCGACCAACTCGTATCGTCATTCATCAGGCATAATTATACGAATGTACTCGGTCCTGGTGTATTCATGATAATGACATCGGAGCTGGCCTATCCTGTGCTGACCCCTCAAATCGAAGAACTCTTGGTTGGGGCACCCTCGTACTTCCTCAATCATCCCTACGTGAAGGAGTACCTGCGTGTTGCCAACGAGAATATGGAGAAACTGCAACAGCAATAAGGGATTAGAGAATAGAGATATGGATGATAATGCGCAGATAGAGCAACTTAGGGCGGAACTGCATAGACACAACTACAACTACTACGTCCTGAATCAGCCTGAAATCAGTGATTTCGAGTTCGACCAACTGATGCGCCAACTCCAGGATTTAGAAGCTCGCCACCCTGAACTGGCCGACCCCAATAGTCCGACACAGCGAGTGGGCAGCGATCTGAATCATGAGTTTCAGCAGGTGGTACATCTGCGCCCCATGCTTTCTCTGGCTAATACCTATAACCGACAGGAGGTACGCGAGTGGTACGAGAGGGTAGAGGAGGGACTGTCTGGACAGAAGTTTCAGGTATGTTGCGAGATGAAGTTCGATGGACTGAGCATTTCTCTACATTACAAAAAGGGGCGTTTGGTGCAGGCGGTTACGCGTGGCGACGGTGTTCAGGGGGACGATGTGACGGAAAATGTGCGTACTATCCGTTCCATACCTCTCGTTCTGCCTGAAGGGGCTGACTATCCTGATGAATTTGAAATTCGTGGCGAGATACTGATGCCTTGGGAAAGTTTCGAGGCCTTAAACCGCGAACGAGCCGAAGCCGAGGAACCCCTGTTTGCCAATCCACGCAATGCGGCCAGCGGAACGCTGAAGAGCAAAAACTCTGCTGTTGTGGCACAGCGCCGCCTGGATGCCTACCTCTATTACCTGCTGGGAGAAGGCATTCCTGGCGAAAGTCATTACGAAAACCTTCAGGCTGCCAGTAGGTGGGGATTCAAGATTGGCCCCCAGATGCGTCGAGTGGAGACGTTGCAGGAAATCTACGACTACATCGACTACTGGGACACAGAGCGTCGCAACCTGCCTGTCGCTACCGACGGCATTGTCTTGAAGGTGGACTCATTGGCTCAACAACGTAGCCTGGGTATGACGGCCAAGAGCCCTCGATGGGCCATTGCCTATAAGTTCATGGCAGAACGCCAGTCCACCACGTTGCGCGAAGTGACATTCCAAGTCGGACGTACAGGGGCTGTGACTCCTGTGGCTAACATGGACCCCGTGCAGTTGTCTGGTACTGTGGTACGGCGTGCGACATTGAACAACGAAGACTTCATTCGGAAGTTCGACCTGCACATCGGAGACCGTGTTTTTGTGGAGAAGGGGGGAGAGATAATCCCCAAGATCGTGGACGTTGACCTGGACGCGCGTGATGAAGGCCTTGGCCCATGCGTCGAGTTTATCACTCATTGTCCGGAATGTGGCACGGCTCTTGTGCGCTACGAGGGCGAGGCGGCTTACTATTGTCCGAACGATACTTCTTGTCCTCCTCAGCTGAAGGGGCGCATCGAGCACTTTATCAGTCGTAAGGCCATGAATATTGATTCGCTCGGACCAGAGACGATAGCCGAATATTTCCGTCGTGGTATCATCCGCGACCCTGCCGACCTTTATGAGATACGTCGTGACCAGATTAGTGGTGCCCGAGGACAGAAAGACAAGAGTGCCAGTAAGATTCTGCAGAGCATCCAGCAAAGCACAGGTGTCCCCTTTGAACGCGTGCTTTATGCTCTGGGCATCCGCTTCGTGGGTGAGACGGCCGCCAAGACCCTTGCACGCTATTTCAAGTCCATAGACCGTTTGTCGACGGCTTCGCTTGAGGAACTTCTTCAAGTCAACGGCATTGGTGCTGTCATTGCTCAAAGCATACAGACGTGGTTCCAGAATCCGCAGAATCAGTGGTTCGTGGAACGTCTGCGCTCGTATGGCGTACAGATGGAACTCTCCGAGGACGAACTGAGCCAGCATAGCGACACCCTGCAGGGCCAGAGCATTGTCATCAGCGGCGTCTTTGCCCATCATAGCCGCGACGAATACAAGGCGCTCATCGAGCGGCACGGAGGTAAAAACGTGGGTAGTATTTCGGCAAAGACTAGTTTCATTCTGGCTGGCGAGAACATGGGACCTGCCAAACTGGAGAAGGCACAGAAACTGGGCATTCGCGTTGTTAACGAAGATGAATTTTTGAAAATGATAGAATAACCATATATTAAGGTATGAAAGAGAATAACTTTAAGGGTTTGGGTATTGCCCTCGTAACACCTTTCCAGGCAGACGGAAGTGTTGACTACGATGCTCTCTTGTCGTTGGTCGATTACCAGATAAAGGGAGGTGCTGACTTTCTGTGTGTGCTGGGCACAACAGCCGAAACGCCCTGTCTGACCACCGAGGAGAAACGAACGATAAAAGAGCGCGTGGTTAAGCACGTTCGTGGTCGCGTGCCTCTGTTGATGGGGTGTGGTGGAAATTGTACACAGGCTGTCGTCGATGAGATACGGCAGACGGACTGGACGGGCATCGATGGTATCCTGAGCGTGTGTCCCATGTACAACAAACCCACGCAGGAGGGCCTTTACCAGCACTTTCGTGCACTATCCGAGGCCAGTCCGCTGCCTTTGGTCCTGTACAATGTGCCTGGCCGGACGGGTGTGAATATGACTGCCGAAACCACCTTGCGACTGGCTCACGATTTCGACAGCATCGTTGCCATCAAAGAGGCCAGCGGAAAACTCGACCAGATAAAGGAGATACTGGAGAAGAAACCCAAGGGATTTGATGTCATATCCGGTGATGACAGCCTGACCCTGTCCATCATGAAAGCAGGTGGCGTGGGCATCATCAGCGTCGTGGGCAATGCCATTCCGCAGCGTTTCAGTGAAATGGTTCACCTGATGCAGGAAGGCCGTTTGGCCGAGGCTACCATCATCAACGACGAACTCTTTGAGCTCTACAGTTTAATGTTCATTGACGGAAACCCTGCGGGCGTGAAGGCGGCACTTTCCGACATGGGACGCATTCACAATCGTCTGCGCCTGCCCCTGGTACCAGTCACAGAACGTACAGGCGAACGTATAGCTCAGATTATCCAAGACCTATAAGGTCCTTTACAACTTCGCCGCCGATGACCAATCCTGCGGCAGGTGGAACAAAAGCGTTCGAAGCAGGTATGCTTCGGCGCCTTTCGTTTTCTTGAGAGGACGTTTCAATGGGGTGGGAGGGTATTTCCTCGCTATACACCACCTTTACGTGCCGTATCCCCTCTCGTCGCAGGGTCTGACGCATCACTTTGGCCAGTGGGTCGACACTGGTCTTCGACAGGTCGGCCACACGGAATCCGCTTGGGTCTAACTTGTTGGCAGCCCCCATCGAACAGATGACGGGTACGCTCATCCGATGGCAACGTCGCACCAGCTCCAGCTTGGCACGGACTGTGTCGATGCAATCCACCACGTAGTCGAACTGTGACAGGTCCACCTCGTCGGCATTTTCCGGCAGATAGAACATGCGATGGGGCACGACGGTACAATCGGGATTGATGTCTCGGATGCGACTGGCCGCCACATCCACTTTGTATTGCCCGATGGTGGAGTGCAGGGCCACAATCTGGCGGTTGATGTTTGTCACATTCACCTGGTCGTTGTCAAACAGTTCCAGATGTCCCACACCGCTGCGTGCCAGTACCTCTGTAGCGTAGCCTCCCACACCCCCGATGCCAAACACTGCCACCCGGCACCCTCTGAGCCGCTCTATGGCTTCGCTGCCAAAGAGCATTCGCGTCCTGCTGAATAGGTCTTCCATAATGACAAAGGTACGAATAAGCAAGCACAATCGCAAATTTATTTGCAGATTGTTGAGCGTGAGTACCTAAAACCCCAAGTTAAAGATACGATTAACCGAATGAATAAGCAAAAATACATAGCTTAAAAATTATCTTCGGTAGGATCTCGCTTAGACGACGCGTCGTTTGAGCTTAATCGACACGTCGTTTCGTCTCGTTCCATACGTGGAACAAGTCTGTGACACGCGTGTCACAAACCCAAGGCTCCCGAAGCCTCCGTCACCCCATCAGGGATGTGTAGGCAGAGGGCAACAGAGACAGGACCATCCTCTCAACATTTATCGGAGCAAGAAATATCCAAACAAGTTTGGTATTTCGCTCGCTTATTCGTATCTTTGCACGCGTAAATGTAAATGCCTATGCCAAAGATATCTGTTCGCGGACACGAGATGCCCGAATCCCCCATACGAAAACTGGCTCCGTTGGCCTATGCCGCAAAGGAACGCGGTGTGCATGTTTATCACCTGAACATCGGTCAGCCCGACCTGCCCACTCCTAAATCGGCACTCAACGCCATTCGGAATATCGACCGCAAGATTCTGGAGTACTCGCCTTCGCAGGGCTACCTCAGTTATCGCAAAAAACTGGTCGATTACTACAAAAAGTACAACATAGACGTTACGCCTGACGACATCATCATCACTTCTGGTGGTTCGGAGGCGGTGCTTTTCTCATTTTTGGCTTGCCTGAATCCTGGCGACGAAATCATTGTGCCGGAACCGGCATACGCCAACTACATGGCCTTTGCCATCTCGGCAGGTGCCGTCATTCGTACCATCGCTACCACCATCGAAGAGGGTTTCTCATTGCCCAAGGTGGAGAAGTTCGAGGAACTCATCAACGAACGCACGCGAGCCATCCTGATTTGTAATCCCAACAATCCCACTGGTTACCTGTACACGCGCCGCGAGATGAACCAAATTCGCGACTTGGTCAAGAAGTACGACCTCTATCTCTTTTCCGACGAGGTTTATCGCGGGTTCATTTACACAGGGTCACCCTATATTTCGGCCTGCCATCTGGAGGGTATTGAACAAAATGTCATCCTCATCGACTCCGTGTCGAAGCGTTACTCGGAATGCGGCATCCGCATCGGAGCCCTGGTTACTAAGAACGACGAGGTGCGAAAGGCCGTGATGAAATTCTGCCAGGCCCGTCTCTCTCCTCCCTTGATTGGACAGATTGCAGCCGAAGCCTCGTTGGACGAGCCGGAGGAATACAGCCGCGAGGTCTACGACGAATATGTGGAGCGCCGAAAGTGCCTCATTGATGGACTCAACCGCATTCCTGGTGTGTACAGCCCCATTCCAATGGGGGCATTCTACACGGTGGCTAAACTGCCCGTTGACGATGCCGAACGCTTCTGTGCCTGGTGTCTGAGCGACTTCAGCTACGAGGGTGAGACCGTCATGATGGCTCCAGCTGCAGGTTTCTACACCACGCCTGGTGCAGGTCGCGACCAGGTGCGCCTGGCCTACGTCCTGAAAAAGGAAGACCTCAACCGGGCACTTTTCGTCCTGCAGAAGGCTCTTGAAGCCTATCCTGGCACCCAACAATAGTTCCTCCGTATGGCCTACACATGGTTCATCGCCCGTCGGCTTTATCGTGCTAATGACTCTCGTCGCCGTGCATCACGGTCGGCTATCGTCATTGCTACGGCAGGTGTGGCCCTGGGCTTGGCCATCATGCTGCTTTCAGTTTGCGTCGTACTCGGTTTCAAGTCCGAGGTGGAGCGCAAGGTCACGGGCATGGGCGGACATATTCAGATATTGAACTACCAGTCGCTCATCGATACGGAGGCGCAACCCATCGCCATCAGCGATTCGCTTGTTTTCCGCTTGAGTCAGGTCTCTGGTGTCTCCGATGTGCGACGCTATTGTCAGAAGGCAGGAATGCTGAAGACCGACGCTTCGTTTCAGGGTGTAGTCTTCCGTGGCATAGCTCCTGACTACAAACTCGATTTTCTTCGTTCGTGCCTTGTTGAGGGAAGTCTTACCGATAGTTTCTCTGAGACGGAAAGTACTGGTCGGCTGGCAGTCAGTCAGATGCTTGCACGTCAACTGGGACTGCATGTGGGCGACAAGGTCTATGCCTATTTCTTCGACCAGACGCTGCGTGCCCGCCGTTTCACCATAGAGGCTGTCTATGCAACCTATCTGTCGGAGTACGACGAGCGTATGGCCTTCTGCGACATGCACACCATTCGCCGTTTGCTGGGCTATGGGCCCGACCAGTACGGTGGTGCCGAACTCTCTCTGGCTCGGATGGATCAGCTGTCAGAGGTTTCTGATCAGGTATCGCGCCTCGTCAATCACCGGCAGGACAATTATGGGCAGGCCTACACCTCGCCTACCATTCGCGACACCTATCCCCACATCTTCGCCTGGCTCGACCTGCTCGACCTCAATGTTGTCGTCATTCTGGTGCTGATGCTTGCCGTCGCTGGGTTTACCACCGTCAGCGGATTGCTCATCATTATCCTGGAGCGTACGCAGTTTATTGGCATTTTCAAGGCTATGGGAGCACCCGATCGCACCTTGCGCCACGTTTTCCTCTGGTATGCCATGCTGCTTGTGGGACGTGGAATGATTATTGGCAACGTTTTTGCTCTGGCCTTCTGCTATGTTCAGCAGCGCTGGGGCCTCGTCACCCTGGATGCTGCCACATACTATGTCCATCAGATGCCCATTCAACTCTCGTGGACTTGGATAGCGGTTATCAATTTGCTGACGCTATTGCTTTCTGCCTTGGCCTTATTGTTGCCCACACTCGTTGTTAGTCGCATCAGTCCTTCGCGTGCGATACGGTTCGAGTAGGTAAAGGGGAAATAAGTACGGAGGTGATTGTGCATCGAACACAACCACCTCCGTATCTTTTACCTTTTCGATTATTCTTCACATAACTCTGTCAGAATTCCGCAGGTCGACTTCGGATGGAGGAAGGCGATGTGCAGACTATCAGCACCGTTGCGAGGTGCCTTGTCGATAAGGCGGATGCCCTTCTCGTCGCACATGGCCAGAGCTTCTGTCACACCATCCTCAACCTTGAAAGCTACATGGTGCACACCACGACCGCCGTTGTCGAGGAATTTCTGTACGGTGCTCTCAGGGCAAGTGGGCTCCAGGAGTTCCAGTTTCACTTCACCAACCTTCATGAAGGCAGTCTTTACTTTCTGGTCTTCAACGACCTCGGTCTTGTACACTTCCAGTCCCAATACGTCCTGGAAATAGGGCAGTACAGCGTCGATGCTCTGTACGGCAATGCCCAGATGTTCGATTCTTGAAATCTTCATTGTTTTTTTGTTTAATGGATTAAAATATAGGGTTAAAACTCTATTAGTACTCGTCCGTTAATCATGCGTCCCGTCAGGTAATTGGGCACAGCAAACTGGCTGCCTTGTACGTCCGTTACCCAGTAGTATCCAGATACGTTGTTGAAACCGAATACATTGAAGCAGTCGAGACCCACCCAGATATTCTTGACGGCATTGTGGCGCAGGTGACGGTCTTCGTTGTTCAGCGCGCGATAGTTCATGCCGATATCGATGCGCTTGTAGGCCGTGGCACGGAAGACTTGCTTCTCCAGTCCTGTGTGTGGGGGTCCGAAGGGGAGTCCGTCGGCAAACGAGGCTTTCAGGCTCATCTTCCAGCGCGTGGTGCCAGGGAAATAGTCTGTGAAGAAGAAATTCAGGTTCCAGCGTTGGTCTGTCGGCTGTGGAATACGCTTGCCGTTCAGGGTCATCTGAGCCCTCATCAGTCCGAAACTTATCCACGAGTCCGTGCCCTTCACCATCTCGCCATATACCTTGAAGTCGATACCTGCCACGTAGCCCTTGGCCAGATTTTCGCCATAGTAGACGATTTTCACGTTATCGACGTTGTAGGGGATAATGTTGCTCTGAGCCTTGTAGTAAGCCTCTGCACTGAACTTGAAGGGACGCTGCAGGACGCGGAACTTGTACTCCATCGCTGCCAGCAATTGGAACGAGCGTTGCGACTTGATGTTGCGGTTCAGTTGCACCACGGTATTTCCGGCTGTAGTCACGGTGTCGCGCAGTTCCTTGTAGAAGGGACGCTGATAGTAGAGGCCTGTGGCCAGTCGAAAGGTGAAGTTGTCGTTACGCTCAGGCACATATCCCAACGACACACGGGGCGAGAAGAGCCATTCGCGGTTCCACGACCAGTAGGAGAGACGAGCGCCGTAGTTGAAGCTCAGGATGCCGATTTTTGACTCCTTTCGCCAGGTGTCCTGTACGTACATCTCCATGTGGTTGGTGGATATCTCGTTGATGCTCTTCAGGTTGTAGATAAGCATCAGGTCCTTGCCCGTGTGGGGGATGCTGTAGCCGCTGGAGTCGCGACTTTCCCATTCGCGAGCATTTTCTTGTATGCGATCGTGTTTCCAGGCAATTCCAGCCAGCAGCGTGTGGCTGCGTCGGCGCAGGTCATAGTTCAGTTTCAGTGTCTGTGTGTTGCTTGTCAGCAGGTTGCGCGCGTGTTCCATATACGTTCCTACGGCCAACTGCTTGCCAGCGATGGATTCGTCAAGCCAGTATTGGCCTTGAAGGTCGAAGGTTTCGCGTTCCTTTGTTGAGAAGGCACTGAAGGCTAGGCTCAGGTTTGAATAGTTGTTGATTCGGCGCGTCAGTTTGGCTGTACCGAAGAGGGTGCGGAATAGATCTTCCTCCTTGCCGTCAAAATAGACACGAAATACTTTTACATCCTGCATCGTTCCGAAACTCGTCTCACGATCCTTAGGAACGAATTTATAGTTGTTTTTCGAGATGTAGCCGATGAAATCGAACGTCCAGTCCTTCGAGGGCATCCACGAGAGATAGGCCTGATAATCGAGGAAGCGGGGACGATATTCCCCCTTCGTCTCCAACGCTCCCAGCATGTACTGGGTGGTCTTGAAACGCAGTCCATTGGAGAAGGAGAACTTACGATTGCCATAGCCAGCGTAGGCGTTGGCACCAAGCAACGATCCCTGGAGCGAGCCTTCCCAACCGCGAGGTCTGCGGTAGGTGATATCGAGCACGCTGGACATCTTGTCGCCATATTTAGCCTCGAAACCGCCAGCAGAGAAGTCCACACGATCCACCATGTCGCTGTTGATGACGGACAAACCCTCTTGCTGCCCTGAGCTGATGAGCAACGGACGATAGACTTCCACGCCGTTGATGTAGACACAGTTTTCGTCGAATGAACCGCCACGCACGTTGTACTGACTCGATAGTTCGTTGTGGCTGGATACGCCTGCTTGTGTGGCCACGAGTTCCTCCACAGCGTTGCCCGTCGTCGATGGCATTCGTTTCAAATCCTCCGTGTTCAGGGTTTGCATCTGGTTCATCTGCTGGCGCAACTCCTTCACTTCTACCTCGTCCAGCCTACGGTCTGTGCTCTTCATGACGATATTCAGCACCAGTTCACCCTGTGGTTTTTTCAGTACGCGGCGACGTGTTTGGAACCCCATCATCTGATAGACCACCACCACACTGTCAGCCGTACGGAACTGGATGTTGTACTTGCCGTCCAGGTTTGCTGTTGTGGCCACCCCTTGACCCTCTATGCGTACGATGACCATGGGGATCGGCTCCTGGCTCTCGTCTACTACGCTGCCACGCAGTTTAACTTTTGCCGTATCAGTCTCTTCCTGAGCACAGAGTATGTCGCCACACCCCATAAGGAGCACGGCGACAAAGCATGCAATTCGAAGAAACTTTTGCGTCATACCTTTTTAATAACGCGCGCGAAGGTCGATTTATTGCCCTTATTGCACTTGAAGACGGAAGGAACCGCTGGCTTTGCTGTATAACACATAGCTTTGCGACTCAATAGTGCCCGTACAGCCTTCGCCCGTTCCGCCGTTAAAGATACCACCAACTCCATCGGCCGAATTGCTCCATTCTGCAGCGAACTTACATGTGTAAGTCCCTGGTATGGTGTTGGGGGGCAACATGATGCGCCACTCTGGGTCGCTGCTGTCTATGCCTCCGTAGTTGGTGTGCTTCTTGGCGTTCAGTTCCTCGCTTTTTGCCTCTCCGTTATTGTTCACCAGGATGGTCATCGACCACGTGTAGTTCGTGGCGTTCAGGTAGTGTCCCTTTTTCTGTTGTACAGCGGTGATGACTACGCTGTCGCCAGCATGAACTACCGCAGGCTGGTAGCGGAACCCCTGATACGTAGGTGGATAGCTGCCCTTTTCGTCATCGTTACAGGCTGCGAAAGCAAGTACCATGAAGCTGATAAGTAGGAATGTTAACTTCTTCATTTCTCGTTATATTAGGTTGTATTGTTTCAGTGTTTGATACAGTCGCTGTATGGGTAGTCCCATGACGTTGAAGTACGACCCCTCGATGTGTTCCACGCCGATATAGCCTATCCATTCCTGTATGCCGTAGGCTCCAGCCTTGTCCAGTGGGTGGTAGTGAGTGATGTAGTGCCAAATCTCTTCGTCGCTGAGGTTGGCGAAGCGTACCTGACTGACGCAGTCGAAGGTGTGCTCCATCTCCTGGGTGAGTAAGGTGACACCCGTGATGACCTCGTGCGTGCGACCGCTCAGCTTGTGCAACATGGTGCTGGCCTCCTGCTCGTCGTGCGGTTTGCCCAGCACCTCGCTGTCCTGATAGACTATGGTGTCTGCCGTGATGATGAGTTCGTCCTGAGCCAATGTGGGGCGATAGGCTGCAGCTTTCTTCTGCGAAATAGTACGAGCTATTTCCTCGCCCGACAGTCCATTGGGGTACGACTCGTCGATGCCGGGCAGGAGCCTGACCTCGAAGTCTATCCCAAGCCCTGCCAGCAACTCCCTGCGACGTGGGCTTCCGCTTGCCAAAACGTATTTCACCATCCGAAAGCATGTTTGTTGGCCATCCACTTACCCTGTGCGCGCAGCACCTGTTCGATGACGTCGCGCCCACATCCGTAGCCACCCATGAGGGGACTTATGTAGGTGCTGATTTCCTTTATCTCCGATACTGCATCGGCTGGGCAACAGGGACAGCCGCAACGCAGCATCACCTCGTAGTCGGGGATATCGTCACCCATGTACAACACCTCCTCGTCGCGCAGGTCGTGCTTGTGGAGGAACTCCTCGTAGGTCTGCATCTTCACTGCGGCTCCGATGTAGATGTCTTTCACGCCCAGGCCCTCGTAACGAACGCGTACAGCCTCGACACGGGCACCCGTGATGATGGCGATGTGCAACCCCATCTTGATGGCCAGTTGCAGGGCATAGCCGTCCTTGATGTTCACCGTTCGGCAGGGCGTGCCCTCTTCGCTCATGGGTATGGTTTCGGCACTGAGTACACCGTCGATGTCGAAGGCCAGTGCACGAATCTTCGTTAGATCATAGTTTATCATGATAGTCGTGTATGTTTTCGCTCATTAGGTGGTAAATCTCTCGCTCGCGGCCTGCAAGCATCACCTCTTGGCGTAGGATGACCTGCTGGTCGAAGCGTACGGCTGGTCCCGTCTGCGCCTCGCGTGGTTGGAGCTGGTGAACCTTGCGTGCCGTCTCGTCAATCAGAGGTAGCAGGGTGGAGAAGGGCAGGTCGCAATCGTGTAGTACTTCTGCGGCCATGTCATAGCAGTGATTCACGAAGTTGCAGGCCAATACGGCTGCCAAGTGGAGTCGGCGACGGCAGTCGCTGTCGATTTGTTGCACATGACGGGTCAACGTCGAGGCCAATCGTACTAATAACTTCATGTCTTCGGCGTTCTCAGCCTCTAGGAATACGGGCACCTCGCAGAAGTTCACCTCGCGCGTCTTCGAGAAGGTCTGCATGGGGTACAGCACCCCTCTGCGTCGACAGGGCAGGGCTGTCAACGGCACGCTGCCCGAGGTGTGTACCACCAGGGCCTTCGTGTCTTTCAGGCGCTCTGCAACCTGGGCTATGGTATCGTCCTTCACGCAGACTATCACCACCTCGCCACGTACGTCGTCGCAGCGAAACGTCCGTCCCTGCAACTGTACGGTCTCGTGCCCTGCAGACTGGAGCGCTCGAAGGAGGTGAGTCCCCACGTTGCCTGTTCCTATCAGCGTTACGACCATGTTTCCGTATGGAGTTTCTCCCACTTCAGGCGTTCTTCGTTCTGGGGTTTGCGCTCGCTGCCCTTGTGTCCCAGAGCCACGATGCACAGGACGCGCATCCCATCGGGTATGCCCAGCAATTGGCGCACGTTCGTCTCTGCATCGCGCCCGTCCTGATCTTTGCGCTCACGCACCTGTACCCAGCAGGCACCTAGTCCCAAGTCTTCGGCTTGCAGCAGTATCATGGTGGCTGCCACAGAGGCATCCTCCACCCAGGCGTCGCTCACTTCAGGGTTGCCCAGCACCACTATGGCCGTCGCAGCTCCTGCAACCAGTTCGGCCCCCATAGCCTTGCAGGAAGACAAGGCTTGGAGGCTGTCCCGATTCGTTACGGTGAGAAATTCGTAGCTGTGCAGTCCTTTACTCGACGGAGCCATTAGGGCTGCACGCATCACCATTCGCAAGTCGTGCTGGCTTACAGGTTCTTCTGTGAACTTCCGATGACTGCGTCGTATGGTTATCAGTTCGCTAAAGTCTTTCATACAATTCTTTTGTAAAATGATTTCTCGCGTTGCAAAAGTAGTGATTTATTCTGATATGACAAAACGAATCCCCTTCCGTTTTTTGGGGGAAGGGGATTCGTGGTGTGACATAGCGCTGTTTCAGGCCTGTTACTTTGCGATGCGGCTCTTGCCAATGGGGTAGTTGATGCCCATGCAGATGTCGAAGTTGCTGCGCAGGGGCACACCCTGCTTGGTCAGCTTGCTGATGCAGTGGTCTGAGCCTATGAAGAGGTTGAATCCGCGTGGATGGAAATTGATAATCCAACCAATGTTGGTGCCCAGTGTGCCTACTCCTACGTTGATGGCGGCCTCGAACATCTTGGCGGGACTGACGCTGACGGCGAAGCGCTCTTCGTTCCAGCTGTATTGTCCCTGGATGCGTGTGGTGCTGAGGAAACCGAACTTCAGGTGTCTGTAGCTGGGCAGTGCATATTCGGCAGCCAAGTTTAGGGTTGCACCCAGTCCGGTCACCTTGCTGACGGTGCCTTCCTTGGCCTGCAGGCGATACATGTCGATCAGGCGGTCACCGAGGTTGTCGCCCTGTGTCTCGAACTTCTCGCCTGGACCGTCTTTCACCTGGATATCGTTGAATCCGTTGAAGACAAATTCCTCGCCGTTGTTCTCAGCGATGGACACGTTCTTCCACTTGATGAAGCCCAGGTCGAGGATGCTGGCACTGGCCTTTAGTCCCTCGATGCCGAACTGTTTCTCCAGGTCCCATTCCACGCCCAGGTCGAAGGCTATACCGCCGCCGTTGGGACCGGGATTCTTGATGTCGATTTTGTCGAAGTCGATTTCTTCGTAGTATTCGCCAGGACGGTTGTTGTACTCCTTTATTTGGGGTTCGCCCCAGGTGAACCCTTTGGCACCGGCCTCGATGGTGGCCTTGGCCATTGCTCGCCACTGGTTGGGGTCTTGTAGCTCGAGGTTCAAGTTCTCCATCTTCATCTTGGCGTATGCACCACCTACCAGAATCTTGGCCTTGCCGCCGATACGCCATGCTTCGTTGATCTGGTGGCTGTGTCCCAGAGCCAGTTCAGCGTATGCCATAGCCGTAGCACCGAGGTCGTTGATCTGATAGTTCTGGTTGCTCAGCCGCTTGGTCATGTCGAAGAATTCCCAGGGAATGTTGGCTCCAGCATTGGTGCGAATGCCCAGCGTGATGTTGTTGTAGCCCTTGAAGGCGTGGAAGCCCACACTGACGATTTCCAGACGTTCGTCGCTGAGAATCTTGTTGGTCTTGCCGATGCCCTTCATCGCCTGTTCGTAGGAGATGCTGGGGTGCATGTAGGTGACCACCTTCTTTCCGTTCGAATCGGGATTCTTGAAGATGACGTCCTTCAGGGCCAGATTACCCCTGGCTGCCACGTTTATGTTGGCCAACGGAAATCCGAAGTATGCCTGGCGGTCGTAGTCTTTGGCGGGGTTCAGTTCGTGTCCTTGTGCAAATCCGTCCAGGAAGTATGCACTGCTCAGGTTCTGTGCCAATGCGTTGTGGGCAGTAAATGCGGCAATGGCCACAATCATGTATTTGAATATCTTTTTCATACGTGTACCTCCTTTCTGAATTATTTCTTGTCGTTGGCATCAACGGTTATGCCGCCCTTGAGTGTCAGCTGTATCTCCTTCAAAACAATTTTGGCGTCCTCGCGCAGCGTGGCTTCGGCTACGGCGTTGTCGATGCGAGCCACGTAGGTGATGCCGTCAAGCTGCTGTGCGCCGTTCTTGCCCGTGAGCACGTCGTTGATGGTGTAGGAACCCCTCGGCTTGATGGTGAAGACGACGTCGGTAACCTTGTCAGTTCCGTTGGGGCTGGCATCGATTACGATGTTGTTCACGTCCAGCTGCTGTACTCTGTGGCCCTGATTGTCGATGGGAGTCAGCGAGAAGGTCACCTTCGCGGGCAGATTGCTGTGGGCCTTGGCCTTCAGTTCCAGCGAACCGGCGTTCAGGTCTTCGTAGTCTTTGAGGTCTTTAGCCCAGTCGCGTTCTGTGTCGCTATAGACGAGCAGGAACTCGTTGCCCAGCGTGAGCGGAGCAAATACCTTGTATTCGACCTTGACGTCGTACTCGTCCGTGATGTCGATGGGTGTCTGGCTGGCATCCAGTGCGATGGGTGCAACCTCCACGTTAATTTGGTCGGGTATCTTCTTGATCAGGTTAACCACCTTGCCATCGGAAGTCAGTCGCGTAGCGTTCCTATACTCGGCGGGCAACATGGACTTCTCCTTGTCCGAAAGGGGCTTGTCGGCAATGTAGTAGTAGATGTCCTGCTTGCCAGGCAGCGACAGGTCGCTTATCTTCACCGTCTGAGTCGCGCCGTTGACCGTGCTCTTCAGGGTGAGCGACGTGGTGGCCGTGGCGGGTAGTTCCTGACGGGCCTTGAGCAGCAGAATGGGGTTGTTCAGGTCGAGCACTACGTTGCTGTCGTTCAAGAAGTTGGGAAGCTTGTCCAGTTTGATGGGCTCGATTTGATCCACCTCGTGCTGCAGCTTACCCTGGAACTTCTCCAGTACGATGCCCTCGCCGGTGAATTCGGCCTGCCCCGTGAAGGTTACCTTTTCGGGCATGATGCAAGCCAGCGACCGGGTGGTGTAGATGGTCTGCAGGTTTTCGAGGGTCACATTGTTGGCCAGATAGGTGTTCAGGGCAGCCTCGTCGATGTTTGCAGCCGTAATTTGGAACGTACCGCTGACGCCGAACTCGCCGCCGAAGCTTACGATGTGTGTGTCGCTGTCAAATTTGAAGTTTTCACCCTGTTCCATGCCAGCGAGCGTCAGCACCAAGGTGATGTCGCTTCCGTTGGTGGGAATCTGCACACCCTGTTCGTCGCTGAGGTTGATGGTTCCGTCCTCGATGCTGATGGCGTCTTGACCCATCAGGGTGCACTTGCTGACGTGCAGGTCCTTGGGCAGGGTCAGTACCATGTTGCTCAGTGTGGCGCTGGGAATCCAGTTGAAGAAGCCGTTGACCGACATATTCAGCACCAGTTGGGTGTTGTCCTTGAACTCAACCTTGTTAATTTGGATTACATCGTTGGAAATCTTTGTTCTCGAGCTTGAGTTGCTGGCGTCGATCACGTACTTTGCATCGTCACTGTTCAGGTCATAGTGGAAGTTGATCTGGTCATCGGGGATGGTCAGCGTCTGCTCACCCACGATGGGCAGGGTAATTTTCACGCTGATTTTCTTGCGTGCCTGGCGGGGTGTCAGATTGGCAAGCTCACGCAGATTGATGGAGATGGGGTCGATGGACGAAAGGTTGGGCTTGAAGCTGATTTTTTGGATGCTGACGGGGGCGATGTTGGCCTTTCCGTCCTGCATGACAGCAAAGTAAGAATTGCCTGCTCCGTCCGTTACGAACTGCACCACTCCGTCCTCTTTCAGGTCCATGATGTTCTTCAGGATGATGTCGCCTGTGCTGCACATGGGCAGTGTCAGGTCGCTGTCTGTGCCAATCGTCAGGTCCATGTCGTCCAGGTCATAGTCCTTGTCGATGCACGACTGCATGGCGGTCATTGCAGCCATCAGTCCAAATACGAATAAGAATTTCTTTCTCATATGGTAAAGATTTTGATTATCACTCTTTATTCTTCACTCTTTCACCTTTTCATTCTTTCATTATTTCACGCATTGTGCATGGCCAGTTCCCAGCCCAGGGCACTGGCTCCCAGCACGGCAGCCTTGGCGTCGTCCAGCTGGCTCAGGAGCATCTTGGCCTTGCCACGATATATTTTCAGTACGTTTTCGTCGTAGGCGCGACGTATGGGGTCCATGATGAGGTCGCCAGCCTTGCTCAGTCCGCCGAAGAAGATGAAGGCCTCGGGGCTGTTGAAGGTGGCAAAGTCGGCACAGGCGCGTCCCAGGATGGTGCCCGTGTACTCAAAGATCTCCAGTGCCACGGGGTCGCCCTTGCGAGCGGCCAGCGTGATGGCCAGTCCGTCCACCTCGTCGATGGGGGTGTCGCGCAGCACGGTGGGGCGGTTCGTCTTCTGCAGAATCTCGCGAGCCGTGCGTGCGATGCCGGTAGCCGAGCAATAGGTCTCCAGACAGCCCTTGCGTCCACATCCGCATTCGCGACCGTCGCGTTCCACGATGACGTGGCCCAGCTCACCGGCCATGCCGTCACTGCCGTACACCATCTGTCCGTTTACCACGATGCCACTACCCACGCCCGTGCCCAAGGTAATCATGATGAAGTTCTTCATGCCCTTGGCCGCACCGTAGGTCATTTCGCCTATGGCGGCAGCGTTGGCGTCGTTGGTCAAAGCAGCAGGTATGCCCAGAGCGTCGCTGAACATCTTGGCCAGAGGCACGATCTCGTGGGCCCAAGCCAGGTTGGGTGCGAACTCGATGCAGCCGTTGTAGTAGTTGCCGTTGGGAGCACCGATTCCCATGGCGCGTATTTTCTCAATGCCGCCCACCTGATCGATGATTTTGCGCAGCTCCACCACGCAGTCGTCCACGTACTGCTGGGCGTTGTCGTTGTGGCCGCGAGTCTTCACGGACACCTCTGCTATCACGTTGGCCTCAGCATCCACGATGCCGAAGACGGAGTTGGTCCCGCCCAGGTCGAGACCTATCACGTAGGGTTTTTCTGTTTGGTTCATAAGCATTATTCTGTTAAAGTTTCATAATATTTATGCAAAGATACTAAAAAGTCTACACGCGCGCAAATCTTTCCGCCGTTTTTTTCAGTTCCATCCATTACTATCGTTCCAGAACATCTCTATTAATATCGGCTCAGGCCAGCCATTACTATTGTGGGAGCCGATACCATGCTAAGACAAGAAAAACTAAAAGTGTAGATGTCAAAAGTGAAAAACTTGCAATAAAATGAGGGCAGGGAAAAAGTATTGGGGGAAACTGCTTTGTCCTTTCATTTTTTTTTCTTATATTTGCAACGGATTATGCGCCTATGAAACGAAATTGTAAGATAATAGTACTGATTGTCAGCTTGTTCACAGTTCTGAACGCCAGTGCCTATACACTGGTGATTGATGCTGGACACGGTGGTAAGGACGCAGGAGCATTGGGATATATCTCGAAGGAAAAAAACATCAACCTGGCTGTGGCTCTGGCTTTCGGAAAGCTTGTGGAGCAGAACTGCCCCGACGTAAAGGTGGTCTACACACGCAAGACGGACGTTTTCGTGGAACTGGACGAGCGGGCGAATATCGCCAACCGCAACAAGGCCGACCTCTTCATCAGTATTCACACGAACAGTACGGCAGCCGGAAGGTCTGGCACGCAGGCCCGAGGCACGGAGACATACACCCTGGGTATGCACAACGCTGCGGCCAACCTGGCTGTGGCCATGCGCGAAAACTCTGTCATCACGTTGGAGAGCAACTACGAGGAGCGCTACGAGGGATTCGACCCGCGTTCGAGCGAGAGCTACATCATCTTCGAGTTGATGCAGGATGTGCACATGAAGCAGAGCGTGCAGTTTGCCGGGCTCATTCAGAAACAGTTTGCCTCGTATGCCAAACGCGTGAACCGTGGCGTGCATCAGGCCGGACTGCTGGTGTTGCGCAATACGTCCATGCCTGGCGTGCTGGTGGAGTTGGGATACATCAATAACAAGAGCGAGGAGGCCTTCTTGAATACGGCCGATGGGGTGGCCAAGATGAGCCGGGCCATCTTCAATGCCTTCAAGGCTTATTATAAATGAGAGAAAGTAAGGTAATATCATAGCATAGCATAGATAAATGAGACGCGAACTGAAAATAGGAGTTACGGGAATTATAGCCCTGGTGATGCTGTTCTTCGGCATGAAGTTCCTGAAGGGAGTGAAGTTGTTCGATACGAACGTCAGTTATTTCCTTCTTTTTCAGGATGCCAAGGGACTGTCGCGCAGCAGCAAGGTTTTTGCCGACGGATACAACATCGGCATCGTACGCAATGTACAATACGACTACGACCTACCGGGGCGCGTTGTGGTAGAAATCAGTGTCGCTAAAGATGTGAAGATACCCCACGGCACCATTGCAAAACTGGACGAGGCTGTGCTGGGCGGATGTACGCTGAACCTGACGATGGGGCCTAACCCCGCCGACCGATACACACCCGGCGACACCATACAGGGAACGGCAGCCAACGGACTTCTGGCGGCAGCCGCCGATGTGATGCCGCAGGTGCGACAGGTGCTGGCACACGTTGATTCGCTCATTTTGACCCTGAACACGTTGGCCAACGACCCCAATCTGTCGCGCATACTGGCCAATGCCGAGCAAGTGGCGGAGAATCTGAACCGGAGCACGGAACAGCTGGACCAGTTGCTCCACAAGGACATCCCACAGCTGACGTCGACCTTCAACCAGGCCGGACAGAACGCCGTCACGCTCACACACAACCTGGCTCAGCTTGACCTGCAGGCCACGGTGGGCCGCGTCAACAAAACCATCGACAACGTACAGCAGACCATACTGAAGCTGCATACTACGGACAACAGCCTGGGACTGTTGCTCAACGATACCAGCCTCTACGGCAATCTAAACCACACGGTCAACAGTGCTACTAATTTGCTGGAGGACCTGAAAGAAAATCCCCACAGGTATGTTCACTTCTCACTGATAGGTAGAAAGGCAAAGAAATAGGACGGAGGAATGAGCATGCCTGTAGAATCAGAGAACAGAAAGTGGACGCGTTGTCAGGAGTTCTTCCAGAGCAACACGCATGAGCAGGAATACCAGACATGGTTCCAGCCCATCCAATTCGTGTCGTACGATCCCGATACGCACAAGCTCCTGCTCTCTGTTCCCAGCAACTTTTTTTTCGAGATGCTGGACGGACAGTACAAACGACTGATGTACAACGTCGTGTGGCGTGTCTATGACAAGGATGCTCGCATCAGCTATCGCATACAGGTGGACAGCACGGGCGATGCCACTGTCGATGTCGAAGGCTCGACCACGGGGGAGAAAATGCGCAAGCGCAAGGACGATACCTTCCAACCCCGCAAGGCACCGGCCAACGACCTCGACTCTCAGCTGAACGGAGAATATCGCTTCGACAACTTCATCGAGGGCGAAAGCAACAAACTGCCACGTGCCGTCGGGCAGAGCATTGCCGAAAATCCAGAGCAGACCACGTTCAACCCGCTGTTCATCTACGGCCCCTCGGGAGTGGGCAAGACGCATCTGGTGAATGCCATCGGCACGGCCCTGAAGGAGAAATTCCCCAAGCGCCGCGTCCTCTATATTGGTGCCCATCAGTTCAAGGTGCAATACACCGATGCCACCATCACCAACCATCGCAACGAATTCATACAGTTCTACCAGACCATCGACACGCTCATCATCGACGACATACAGGAACTGGCCGGACAGGCCAAGACGCAGATGGCATTCTTCCACATTTTCAACCATCTGCGTATGAACGGGAAGCAAATCATCCTCACGAGCGACCGGTTGCCCTCAACGATGCAGGGCATGGAGGAACGACTGCTGACGCGCTTCAAGTGGGGCCTGATGGCCGAACTTTCCAAACCGAACCAGGAGCTGTGCCGCAAGATTCTGGAGAGCAAAATCAGGCACGACGGACTGGCCATCCCTGATGATGTCATCGACTACATCGCCCAGCACGTCAACGACAGCGTGCGCGACCTGGAGGGTATCGTCAACTCACTGATGGCCCATGCTGTGGTTTACAACACCTATATCGACTTGGCGCTGGTCCAGCAGCTTGTGCGGCGGTCGGTGCGCAACGTCTCGCGCAATGTCTCCTTCGACGACATTCTGATGATGTGCTGCGAGGCCTGGAAAATTCCCCAGGACGAGGTCTTTTCCCGTTCGCGGAAGGCGCCCATCGTACTGGTGCGTCAGACCATTATGTATTTGGCCCATCGATATGCCGGACTGACGACCAGCCGCATCGGATTGCTTGTTGGCGGGCGCAACCACGCTACCGTGCTGCATTCCATCAGCCAGGTGCAAGACCGTCTGGCAACGGACAAGGAGTTTGCACAGCGTATGGCCGACGTAGAGTCGAAACTTCGGAAATAAAGTCAGGTTCCCCTTTTCTCTCCTTACACTTCCCCTTCTGGTTCGTTCAGCGTGCCGCATTTGGGGCAGGGACCGCACTCGTGAATGGGTGCTCCACAGTGTCCACAACGGTAATGCGGACGGTGGCGGCACACATATTGCCATAGGGCAAGCGCATAATAGACCATGAGCAGGAAGTAGCCCAGGAAATACTGCGTGGCAATGGAGAAGAAGAGGTAGATGCCAGCAAGAATGGCTGTCAGGGAGAGCCGATACAGGATGGCTTCAGCACCCGACAGGCAACGGCGTATGTCCTCGAGCGAGGCCATGAACAGGATGACGATGAGCCACGCGATGCCAAGGAACAGGGAAAGCATCGTGGGCAGTCCGAAGGGGTTGAGCGTGGGATTGTAGTAGAAATTGGCCCAGAGCTCTGGCACGAATATCTGAATTGTGGTATAGAGCACCGTGTCTGTGGCGAAAGCCAGACAGAGCAGCATGGGGTAGGGAGAGGCAATGTCGTCAACGTGTACCATGTGGAAACGCTGACTCTTCATGCGGCGTACGAGCCAGGCCACCAGTGCTACAAGGCAAAGCGCCAGGGCGGCGAGAACGTGCCCGTCCGAGAAGAGATGGATGCCCTGCGAGATGGGGTCGTTGGGCACTACGGCCTCCAGCAGCCTGGATTCGTGAACCCAACCCTGTGTCAACTGGTCGCGGGCCACTTTCACCCATACACTGTCGATGGAGTCCTCGGGGATAACTTCTATCTGTGCCACCACAAGCGGGTCGTCCTTGTAGACGACGAATGTGTTACCCACTTCGGGCACAATGAGCAGGTGCATCGGACGTTCCTCCTGCAGCACAAGGCTGTCGGCCGTGAGCTGGAAATTATAGTCCACGTCGTAGTGGCGCTGCCCCCCTGCTTCCTGGTTTACCGGTGGAGAGGGCTTGCAGCCCATCAGCAGCAGACAGGCGAGGAGAAGAAACTTATTCTGCATAGACTTCCATTTGACACTTGCGACAGTCGAAGCGTAGACGAAAGCGCCGCCCGTCGGCCAGTCGCAGACAGAGCCTTTCTCCCTCTTCATTCTTCCCTCTTAATTCTACCCTCTTCACTTTGTTGCACATTCCCAGTTCGTAGCGGATGCAGTAGCGGCAGGTCATAATCAGCGGACTGTGCCCAGCCTCCTTGGGGGCAACCTCCATAGCCCAGTCCACCCGATTGGCCCCGCGGCAGAGATAGAACTGGCGCGCCTTGTGGTTGGCCACATTGGCCAGGTAGGTAAGGTCTGTGAACGGGCTGTTGGAGGACGAGGATGGACTCGCCAAGCGCTGGGCGGGATAATTATTCTCAACTCTCCGCGCTAAACTCTCCACGAGTTTCCTCCTCCATTCCGCCAGCACACTGCCAGGTATGAACCAGTTCTGCGACATCTTAATGTCCACCCCAGTGGCCTCATAGGGTGTGTCGCCGAGGCGTGAAAGCTGGCGCGTTATGGGTTCTGTCTGTGGACTGCGTGCCAGTTCGCACGGCAGGACGAAGGTACGTTCCGCGCTGACGCCGTCCTCGCGTGTCAGGCGAAGCAGAAACTCTCCCTCGCGGCTCTCTTTCAGCAACCAGCATACGCCCACTTTCCTCGTGGCCGTTGGCTTCGCCAGCTGCTTCTCAAACTCTTGGTCGTGATTGCGATAGAGTGTCAGGGGGGATTGTGGCATGAATCTGGGCAGCTCTTCGACGCGATTCACGCGGAAGCCTTCCAGCTGTCCATGCTCGTTGATGTAACAGAGTCCGTCGCCGTTATGAATTTCGGCAGATTCGATGGGTTCTCCCATGCTTTTGGGTGTATGGATATTCGCCATGTTGCGCGTACGTCCATGCATGAAATAGTCTGTAAACAGGCGGTTGAACGACTTGGCCGGATTGGGGGTAAAAGCTATGGATTCGCGACCGATACTGCTTCGTCGGTATTCCTGTGGACGGCGTTGGATGATTTCGTCGAGCTGTTGCCTGTAGTAGGCCACAACGTTCTTTACATACGAGACGTCTTTCAGTCGGCCCTCTATTTTCAGGCTCGATGCACCAGCATCCAACAGGGCTTCCAGGTCGTTGCTGCGGTTCATGTCGCGCAGCGAGAGCAGATGTTTCTGGCGCACCAATACCTGCTCTTTGCCCCTTATGTCTCGCTCCTCTATCAAATCGAAAGGCATACGGCAGAACTGGGCGCACTCGCCCCTGTTGGCCGAACGTCCGAAACAGTATTGCGAGGCGTAGCATTGTCCATTGTAGGAGACGCAGATGGCCCCATGTACGAAGACCTCCAGACGGACGTCAGGCACCCGACGGTGTATCTCCTCTATCTCCTCCAGCGTCAGTTCGCGTGCCAGTACCACTTGCTCGAAACCCAGGTCGCGTAACCAGGCCACTTTCTCTGCTGTGCGGTTGTCCATTTGCGTCGAAGCGTGGAGGGGTATCTGTCGTTTGTCGTCTGACAGCGTGGCCATATCCTGCACGATTAGCGCATCCACACCGATGGCAGTGAGTTCTTCAATTAGTTTAGAAATTTCTTGTAACTCATTGTCGTACAGAATGGTATTCAGTGTTACATACACCTTTGCTTTATAAGTATGTGCGTGTCGAACCAGTTCGGCAATGTCCTCCACCGAGTTTCCTGCGGCAGCTCGTGCACCGAACTTTGGCGCCCCGATATATACCGCATCGGCACCGTGCTTCAGGGCCTCTATGCCCGTCTGCAGGTCTCTCGCTGGTGCCAGCAATTCAATGAATCTCATCCAGATTGAACGGAGTCTCCTGGTAAACGTAGTAGTTGAGCCAGTTGGTGAAGAGCAGGTTGCCGTGACCGCGCCAAGTGACGCGTGGGGGCTGGGTGGGGTCGTCGTTCCGATAGTAGTTTTCGGGCTTGTGTATGGGCAGCCCCTTGCCCAAGTCGCGTTTGTACTCGGTGTCCAGCGTGTAAGGCTCGTATTCCGAGTGCCCTGTAATGAAGATTTCGCGTCCTCCGCGTGCCAGCACCATGCCAACGCCGCTCTTCTCGCTCTCGGCTATCAGCGTCAGTTCGGGGTTGGCCAGGATGTCCTCGCGACGCAACTCGGTGTGGCGGCTGTGGGGCATGTTGAACTCGTCGTCGAAGCCTCGGAATATCGGGAGTTTGGGGTCAAGAATATGTTGGGGGAAAATGCCAAACATCTTCTCCGGCAGCTGGTATTTGGGTATGCCGTAGTGGTGGTAGAGACCCGCTTGCGCTGCCCAGCAGATGTAGAGCGTGCTGGTGACGTGGGTGCGGCTCCAGTCGAAGATTTCCATCACTTCGTCCCAGTAGTTCACGTCTTCAAAGTCGAGGTGCTCCAGCGGTGCACCCGTGATGATGAAACCGTCGAACTTCTCATGGCGCATCACCTCGAAGTCGCGATAGAAGGCTCGCATGTGTTCCACGGGCGTGTTCTTGCTGGTGTGGGCCTTCACCTTCATCAGGTGGATTTCCAGTTGCAGGGGGGTGTTCGACAGGATGCGCACGAGGTCGGTCTCCGTCGTTATCTTCAGCGGCATCAGGTTCAGTATGGCGATGCGTAGGGGGCGTATGTCCTGGTGTTCAGCGCGCGAACTGCCCATGACGAAGATGTTCTCCTTCTTCAGCAGCTCTATGGCGGGTAGTCTATCGGGAAGTCTTAATGGCACGGCTTTATAAATTGAGAATTGAAGATATAAAATCGAAGGTTGAAGATTAAAAGTGTTGCAAAGATACACTTTTCTGAGTGAATACTCAAATAAAATTTGGTAAAATACTCGCTTAATCGTATCTTTGTAACCACGAATCCGCATAAATCATTAAAAAGACTGATATGAAAAAACATTTTCTTTCTATTCTGCTGTTGATGACGCTCGTATTGCCGGCAATGGCTCAGGGCAAGGTGAAGTACGTGTTTTATTTCATCGGCGACGGCATGGGGGTGAACCAGATTAATGTCACGGAGACTTATCTGGCTGCTCTGAAGGGCAGGATTGGCTACGAACCCATCCTGATGTCCAGCCTGCCTGTCGTGGGACTGGTGAACACGTATTCCGCCACCAACGGCGTAACGGACTCGGCGGCTGGCGGTACGGCATTGGCCTGCGGACAGAAGACCAAGAACGGAGCCATCGGTGTGCTCGAAGACCTGAAGACTCCCTGCACCAGCATCGCCCAGTGGGCCAAGAATGCAGGAAAGGCCGTGGGCATAGCCACGACGGTGGCCATCACACACGCCACTCCTGCCTCTTTCTATGGTCATCAGCGCAGTCGCCAGATGTACTACGAGATTGGTCAGGACCTTTGCAAGAGCGGTTTCGACTTCTTTGCCGGGGCCGACTTCCATAAACCCAACACCAAGGAAGGAGAGCCCTCGCTGCGCGAACAGGCCAAGGCTGCCGGCTACACCATCCTGACGGGCGGATATAAGGAGTATGAGAAGAAGGGGCGCAAGGCCGACAAACTCATCATGCTCCAGAGCGACTACCAGAACGAGAAACTGGGCAGCGACCATTTGCCTTACGCGCTGGATCAGGACAAGAACGACCTGACGCTGGAGCAGATTGTACGTGCCGGCATCAACTTCCTCTCGTCGAAGAACACCGACGGATTCTTCTTCCAGATAGAGGGCGGCATGATTGACTATGCCTGCCATCGCAACGACATCGGCAACGCCATCAACGAAGTGCTCGACATGGACAAGGCCATCAAGGTCGCCTACGAGTTCTATCAGCAGCACCCTGACGAGACCATCATCGTCATCTCTGCCGACCACGAGACGGGCGGACTGGTCATGGGCACGGGCCCCTACGAGCTGCACACCGACCTCCTGCGTTTCCAGCACAAGAGCATCGACGAGCTGAAGTGGATGCTGGGTCAGCAGTACAGGAAGAATCCTAAGAAGTTCACCTGGGCCAGTGTGGAGAAGACTCTGCAGGAGGAGATGGGCCTGGGCGCAGGCATCCCGCTCGACGACAAGCAGAAGGAGCGTCTGCAGAACCGTTGGGACGCCATCGAGAAGGCCATCGGCCAGGGCGACAAGGTGCAGGACCGCATCAACGACCTGTGCGAAACCGCCAAGCGCATCCTAAGCGAGGTGGCCCGTATCAGTTGGGCCAGTGGTGGCCACTCCAACGGCTACGTGCCCGTCTATGCCATCGGTCCTGGCACTGAGATATTCCAGGGGCGCATCGACAACATCGAGATAGCCCCAGACATGGCCCGGATTGCCGGTTACAAGGCGGAATAATACACTCTGTAAAATTGAAATCGTCAAACAGTATTATAAAAGATGTACAGAACAAGAACTTGTGGCGAGCTGCGGCTGGCCAATGTAGGAGAGACAGTAACGCTGAGCGGATGGGTGCAGCGTACGCGCAAGATGGGCGGCATGACGTTTGCCGACCTGCGCGACCGCTACGGCATCACCCAGTTAGTATTTAATGAGCAGACCGATGCCGCCCTTTGTGAGCGTGCCAATCGGATGGGCCGCGAGTGGGTCATCCAGATTGTGGGCGAAGTGAGCGAACGACAGTCGAAGAACCAGAACCTGCCTACGGGCGACATCGAAATCATCGTGCGCCAGCTCGTCGTATTGAACGAGGCACAGACGCCCCCCTTCACCATCGAAGAGCAGTCGGATGGTGGCGACGACCTCAGGATGAAGTACCGCTACCTGGACCTGCGCCGTCCCTGTGTGCGCAAGAATCTGGAACTGCGCCATAAGTTTGCCTTCGAGGTGCGCCGCTATCTCGACCAGCAGGGCTTCATGGAGATAGAGACTCCCGTCCTGGTGAACTCGACCCCCGAGGGCGCCCGTGACTTCGTGGTCCCCTCGCGCATGAACCCCGGCCAGTTCTACGCCCTGCCACAGAGCCCGCAGACGCTGAAGCAGCTGCTTATGGTGGCCGGCATGGACCGTTACTTCCAGATTGTGAAGTGCTTCCGCGACGAAGACCTGCGTGCCGACCGCCAGCCCGAGTTCACCCAGATTGACTGCGAGATGTCGTTCGTCGAGCAGGAGGACATCCTGCAGATGTTCGAGGGCATGAGCCGCCATCTGTTCAAGACCATCCTCAACATCGACATCCCCAAACTGCCACGCATGACCTGGGCCGATGCCATGAAATACTACGGCTCGGACAAGCCCGACACCCGCTTCGACATGAAGTTCGTGGAGCTGATGGACGTGCTGAAGGGGACGGGCGAGTTCGGCGTCTTTAACGAGGCCGAGTACATCGGCGGCATCTGCTGCGAGGGGCAGGCCGTCTACACCCGCAAGCAGATTGACCAGCTGACCGACTTCGTGCGCCGCCCGCAGATAGGCGCCAAGGGCCTTGTGTACGCAAGAGTGGGGGAGGACGGCGCTGTGAAGTCCAGCGTCGACAAGTTCTATTCGCCCGAAGTCTTGGAGAACCTGAAGAACGCCATGCAGGCCCGTCCCGGCGACCTCATCCTTATCATTAGCGGCCCCGACACGCTGAAGGCCCGCAAGCAGCTGTGCGAACTGCGTCTGGAGATGGGCAGCCGCATGGGCCTGCGCCCCAGGGACAAGTTCTCCTGCCTCTGGGTCATCGACTTCCCCATGTACGAGTGGAGCGACGAGGAGCAGCGCCTCATGGCCATGCACCATCCCTTCACCTCGCCCTCCTGGACACCGACCCCGCCAGCGTTCGTGCCAATGCCTACGACATGGTCATCAACGGCGTGGAGGTGGGCGGCGGCAGCATCCGTATCCACGACGCCAGACTGCAGCAGAAGATATTCGAAATCCTCGGCTTCACCCCCGAACAGGCCCAGCAGAAGTTCGGCTTCCTGATGAATGCCTTCAAGTACGGTGCGCCCCCTCACGGCGGACTGGCCTACGGTCTCGACCGCTTCGTCAGCCTCTTTGCCCAACTCGACAGCATACGCGACTGCATAGCCTTCCCGAAGAACAATTCGGGCCGCGATGTCATGCTTGACGCTCCCGGCTTCATCGACCAGAGCCAGCTGGACGAGCTGCATCTGAGGGTTGAAGTTGAGTAGTAGAGAAGTTAAGTAGTTAAGAAGTTAAGAAGTTAAGAAGTTAAGTTATAATCGTTGTTACCATGAAAGTCGGAATCCCCAAAGAGATTAAGAACAGCGAGAACCGAGTGGGCATGACACCTTCGGGTGTGGCCGAGTTGACACGTCGCGGACACCAAGTGTTCGTGCAGCACACTGCCGGGGAGGGCAGCGGATTTGCCGACGGGGACTACGAGGCGGTGGGGGCCCGGATTCTGCCCACCATCGAGGACGTCTACAGGGAGGCCGACATGATTGTCAAGGTGAAGGAACCGATAGCGCCCGAATACCCGCTGGTGCGCAGGGGGCAGCTGCTCTTCACCTACTTCCATTTTGCCTGCGAGGAGCAGCTCACCCGCGCCATGCTCAAGAGCGGAGCCACGTGCATCGCCTACGAGACCGTGGAGCGCGGCGACCGCTCGCTGCCCCTGCTCATACCGATGAGCGAGGTGGCCGGGCGCATGGCGGCCCAGAACGGCGCCTACTACCTGCAGAAGACCAAGGGCGGCAAGGGCAAGCTAATGGCAGGCGTGCCGGGAGTGATGCCGGCCAACGTCCTGGTCCTGGGCGGCGGGACCGTGGGCGAGGCGGCTGCCCGCATGGCCGCCGGCATGGGGGCCAACGTCACGATTACCGACGTCTCGCTGCCCCGGCTGAAGCAACTGGCTGCCGAACTGCCCGCCAACGTCCATACACTCTACTCCTCGCAACACAACATCCGGCGCCAGCTGCCCGCGGCGGATGTGGTCATCGGCTCGGTGCTCATCCCGGGCGACGCCGCCCCCAAGCTCATCACCAGGGACATGCTCCGGCTGATGGAGCCCGGTACGGTGCTCGTGGACGTGGCCATCGACCAGGGAGGCTGCTTCGAGACCTCGCGCCCCACCACCCATAGCGAACCCACCTACACCGTGGACGGCATCGTCCACTATGCCGTAGCCAACATACCCGGCGCCGTGCCCCACACCTCCACCATGGCCCTGACGAACGCCACGCTGCGCTACGTGCTGGCCCTGGCCGACAAGGGCTGGCAGCAGGCCTGCCGCGACGACGCATCGCTGGCGCGCGGAGTCAACATGGCGGACGGCCGTTGCACCTACGAGGCCGTGGCCAAGGTCTGGGGGCTGGATTACACACCGCTGCCACTTTTGGCGTAGCCGATAGCCGAGCCCCAGACATTACTAACGCCTGGGCCTGCATCACGCGCGACATGGGCCCAGGCATTAGTATGGCCTTTTCACGTTTTCACGTTTTCAATTTTTTCTAATCGGACGCCCGAAGGCCTACGCTTGGCTCGTTCAAGAATTTTATGTTCCCTCCTCCCTTCACTCGCCTCCATCCCCGATGAATACAGGCCTGAACGCGAGGGAGGTGTGTGGGAAACACCTCCCTGACACCTCCCTAACACCTCTGAACTGCACCCCCAAAGTTGGCCTTACGTGAGGTGATAGGGGACGTCTGAGGGAGGTCTCGCGCTAACACCTCCCGTACAGCGAGCCCTTTATTCATCGGCCCTCCAAGCCTATTGAGGGAGGTAGGGAGGTTTTTTTCGTTTGAGAGTTAAGGATGAATGATGCAATCGCATTAAAATTTTCAACTCTCCATTTTCAACTTTCAATTTTAATCCGTATCTTTGTACTCGGCAAGGGTCGATTCGCCGTCAGCGGAGAGTGCCTTTGCCGAAATCTTATTGGAAAAATAACGAAGCGCTTGCTTTGTTCGGATAGCTTTACGAATCTACCACATTCAAGAAGAGTCCAATCCGAAAGAATAAGTGTAAGCGCCTGTGCGTCAAGCATGGGCGTGACTTATCTGGATTGGTGGGCTTGTGGTAGAGCCTGTAAAGCTTGGATGAGAAATCGTTCATGCTTTTTCTGTGCTCTATTGCCTGCCTGCGCCTCCGAAGATAAGCAGCGCCATGAAGAACGCATAGTGTATGGCAAACAAAAATCTGAATGCAGCCAAAGAGGCCAAGAAGGATGAGTTTTACACGCAGCTGGAGGACATCAACAACGAGTTGAAGCACTACCGTGAGCATTTCCGAGGGAAGACGGTGCTTTGCAACTGCGATGACCCGCGTGTGTCAAACTTCTTTACCTATTTTGCCTATAACTTCGAGTTTCTGGGTCTGAAGCGACTTATCACGACTTGCTATAAGAACCAGGATATGGACCTCTTCAGTCAGAACAAGAGTGAGCAGGCCATCTATCTGATATACGACGGCGACAGGAACGGCAACAACATTCCCGACCCTGAAGAAATAGGCATCCATCCGCTGAAAGGTGATGGGGATTTCCGTTCAAAGGAATGTGTCGAACTACTGAAGCAGTCTGACATAGTGGTGACGAATCCTCCTTTTTCGCTCTTCCGTGAGTATGTGGCGCAGCTAATAGAGTATGACAAGAAGTTCTTGATAATAGGTCATCAAAATGCAGTCAAATATAAGGAGATATTTCCTCTAATTATGCAGAACAAAATATGGCTTGGCTATGGTTTCAAAGGAGGTGCGGGGCATTTTATGTCAACGTACGAAGACAAAGCAAAAGCAGGTGACCATCGTGAGGGGATGATAAGAGTATCTGGTGTACATTGGTTTACCAACTTGGAAATTAAGAAAAGACAAGAAGAAATAATACTATATAAGCATTATACACCAGAAGGTTACCCTAGATATGTAAATTATGATGCAATAGAAGTTCCTAAAACTGAACTGATACCATATGATTATGATGGACTAATGGGAGTTCCTATTACCTTTATGGACAAATACAATCCCAACCAGTTTGAAATCATAGGTGTTAGTTTAGTCCTTGGCTCAAATAAACCTAAAGATTTACCCAAAAGCAAACAAGGAGGACCTGCGTTCTATTTAATAAAGAATGGAGAATATCAGCGTTTATATGATAGAATAGTAATCCGCAGAAAGAAATAACATGGAAATCAAACTGCAATCAATCCGAGTTCGTGACCTTGTGGCAGGCTACGAGAATGATGCCGACAAAGGCGTGTGGGGATATGGTGGTAGGCTCGATATACGTCCTCCCTATCAGCGTGAGTTCCGCTACGACCTGAAACAAAAGCAGGCTGTTGTAAACACGATACTGAAGGGCTTCCCGCTCAACATCATGTATTGGAGCGTGGTGGGGGATGATAAGTTTGAAATGATAGACGGTCAGCAGCGCACACTCAGCATCTGCGAATACCGCTATCATGACTTCAATATCGTTGACCCAGAGCGTGGTGTGCTGTTCTTTGGCTCGCTGACAGACGAGGAAAAGGAACACTTCCTGGATTATGAGCTTTCCGTATATTTTTGTACTGGAACGGACAAAGAGAAACTCGACTGGTTCCGTGTCATCAACATAGCAGGTGAACGTCTGCTCGATCAGGAACTGCTGAACGCCATCTATGTTGGCCCGTTTATCAGTGATGCCCGTCGCCACTTCTCCAAGAACGGATGTCCTGCTTACAAACTGGGCAGTGACCTATTGAATGGTAATGCCATAGAACAGGCTTATCTGTCTACCATCCTGCACTGGGCAGCTCGTAGAGACGGTATCAGGGAGGTGAGCGAATATATGTCGTTGCATCAGAACGATGCCAACGCCAACCAACTTTGGGCCTATTTCTCGGCTGTTGTTACGTGGGTGCGCTCCACATTTATAAAATATAGGAAGGAGATGAAGGGGCTGGATTGGGGCTTGCTCTATGATACGTATCACGAACAGATATTCGATACAGCCGAGTTGGAACAGCGCATACATGACCTGATGGAGGACGATGAAATCATGAAGAAGTCAGGCATCTACAGTTATGTGTTGAGTAACGACCTGCGTGACCTCAGTTTCCGCACTTTCGACAAGAAACAGAAACGTGAAGCTTATGAACGGCAACAAGGTGTTTGCCCTCGTTGCGGCAAGCACTTCGAGTTGGAGGAAATGGAGGGTGACCACATCACTCCGTGGGCCGAAGGCGGCGTAACAACTGCAGAGAACTGTCAGATGCTGTGTAAGGAATGTAACAGAAGAAAAGGAGCGAAATAACTAAAACACCATGCTATGATAGAGAAATGGACTTACTTCGTATATGACCTATGTGAGGCCAAGAAGAAAGATGTTGATGAAGACAACTATCATACTTTGCTTGAGAGCCAACTGCAACATTTAGGCTGGGCTAAATACAAGGGCGAGATATGTCATAAACCAGGTATTCATCTTGGCAACAATAACAGCATTGTACCAGACATTATCATCAAAAGAGATAGTGAAGATGAATTCGTGATAGAAGTAAAGCGACCATTGCATAAGCAAATTATGAAGGATGTAGATCAGCTAGAAAATGAGCAATATGGGGTAAAATTTAGTCTTTCTGGCGAAAATATTCATAAAGATGATGGCTGGATGAAACAAATTGATTATCTTCGTAGCGCGAAACCGTAAAAAAAACAATAAGCGTTAAGGAAGATGAAAGACCTAAAAGGAACCAAGACCGAGAAAAACCTCCGCGAGGCCTTTGCCGGGGAGAGCATGGCCCGCAACAAGTACAGCTACTTTGCCTCGAAGGCCAAGAAGGACGGCTACGTGCAGATTGCCGCCATCTTCGAGGAGACGGCGGCCAACGAGAAGGAGCACGCCAAGATGTGGTATAAGTACCTGAACGGCGGCGGGGTGAGCGACACCAGGACCAATCTGGCAGACGCCGCCAACGGCGAGAACCTCGAGTGGACGGACATGTACGCCCGCATGGCCCGGGAGGCCCGCGAAGAGGGCTTCGATGAGATAGCCGCGAAGTTCGAGATGGTGGGGGCCATAGAGAGGCACCACGAGGAGCGCTACCGCAAACTGCTGAAGAACATCGGGGACGCCGTCGTCTTCAGTCGCGAGGGCGATGTCGTTTGGCAATGCTCCAACTGCGGGCACATCGTTATCGGGAAGCAGGCTCCGGAGGTCTGCCCGGTTTGCGACCATCCGCGAGGCTACTTCCAGATTATGGCGGAAAACTATTGATGCCCTCCTACCTTAATACGGACAACATCGAACGGAGCGGATGCGGGGTGGAGTATCATCCGCTTCGTCCCTTTCTGCCGGAGAGGGCCAGGGTGCTGTTTCTCGGCAGCTTCCCCCCGCAAAGGAAGCGGTGGTGCATGGATTTCTATTATCCCAACTTCATCAACGACCACTGGCGCATTGAGGGAGAGGTGTTCTTTGGCGATAAGAACTATTTTGTGGACGACGGGGCCAGGCGCTTTAAGATAGACGAGATTGTAAGTTTTTGCACGGAAAGGGGGCTTGCCTTCTTTGATGCCGCCACCGCCATCCGACGTTTGCAGGACAATGCCTCGGATAGGTTTCTGGAGGTGGTGGAGCCGACGGATATCAACGCCTTGCTGCAGCAGTTGCCCTATTGCAGGGCTATCGTCACCACAGGCGAGAAGTCCACAGAGACCATCTGTGCCTCATTGCGTATTGCGAAGGCTCCGCGTGTTGGCAGCTCTGTCCCAATTCCGGGGGCACAGAATCGGGATGGTGAGCAGATCAGACTGTGGCGTCTTCCCTCCTCCTCCCGTGCCTACCCGTTGTCGTTCGACAAGAAGGTGGAGGCGTACCGATGCTGTCTTGTGCAGAATGTCGGGCGAGTGATGAAGAATGCCAAGGATAGAACGAACGGAGCGGATGGCGATGGGCCGCCGGCGCTGAGCGAGGGGTGAAGAATGAAGCACAGCGAGATTCTCAGGAAGATTGCCTCCGCGGCCATCGTTTTGTTTGCACTGTTGTTGCTAACGACTGTCGGTGGCAGCTACTATATGCTCGATTATGCCCTGGCTCCTCATCCCGAGCGACAGGATACGGCGAGGCGCTTTGCACGGCTCCGTGAGGAGTATCCCGAGACGGGGCCGTGGCTGGACAGCCTGCGCAGTGTTCGGGCTTTTAAGGACACCTTTGTGGTGATGCCGACGGGGGAGAAACACCATGCCTACATCATCCGTCGGCAGCCGCAGGGCGGGAAGACGGCCATCGCCGTTCATGGCTGGCGCGAACAGGGCATCGCCATGCTGATGATAGCCCGCCTGTACGAGCGAATGGGGTATAACGTCGTGGTGCCCGACCTGCATGCTCACGGGCTCAGCGAGGGGGATGCGGTCGGTATGGGCTGGAGGGAGCGCGAGGATGTGCTCCAGTGGATGACGTTGTTCCGGGCGGACACGATGGTGGTGCACGGCATCTCGATGGGGGCCGCCACAGCGATGAACGTGTCGGGCGAGAAGATGCCGGAGGGTGTTCGCGACATGAGGTTTGTAGAGGACTGCGGCTACACCAGCGTGTGGGACGAGTTCCGCTACGAGCTGAAGGCGGAATTCGGTTTGCCGGCTTTCCCGTTGCTCCACACCGCCTCGCTGCTCTGCCGGCTACACTATGGCTGGAACTTTCAGGAGGCAGCGCCCGTCAGGCAGATGGCCAGGTGCAGCTATCCGATGCTGCTGATTCATGGCGACAACGACGGCTTCGTACCCTCGTGGATGGTGCATCCGCTCTACGAAGCCAAGCCCGGGCCCAAGCAGCTGTGGGTGACCGAAGGCTCACATCATGCCGCATCCTATCGGGACTACCCGGAGGCGTATGCTGCCAGACTGAAATGTTTCTTGTTGCCAGACAATCCTAGGTCCCGAACCCGTACGCATACGGCCTCCGGTGCCGGTCGTTAGGAATATAACTAACCTAATACCACATCGAGCACCATCATGAGGACGAAGCCGATGGAGAAGCCGATGGTGCTGAGGTTGGAGTGTTCGCCCTCGCTGGATTCCGGGATTAGCTCCTCCACAACCACGTAGAACATGGCTCCTGCAGCGAAGGCTAGCATGTAGGGCAGTACGGGTGTCATGAGCGAGGCCAGCAACACTACTGCCATACCTCCGAGGGGTTCCACGGCTCCGCTCAATGAGCCGATGAAGAATGACTTCCGCCTGGAATTGCCTGCTGCCCGCATGGGCATGGAGATGATGGCTCCCTCAGGAACGTTCTGGATGGCGATGCCAATGCTGACGGCCAGAGCGCTGGCCAGCGACAGTCCTGCCGCGCCGTCCTCAGCCCCTGCAAACACCACACCGACAGCCATGCCCTCGGGCAGGTTGTGGATGGTGACGGCGAGGGCCAGCATGGCGGTGCGCGACAAACGGGAGCGAGGTCCCTCCGGTTTGTCTGTGCCGATATGCAGGTGGGGGGTCAGCTCGTCTATCATTAGCAGAAATCCGATGCCCAGCAAAAAACCGACGGCAGCAGGCAGAACTTCGTTCAATTGAGAATTGAGAATCGACAATTGATGCGTGGGGGTGCTTGCCATCTCCATCGCGGGGATGAGCAGCGACCATACCGACGCCGCCACCATCACGCCCGAAGCGACACCCAACAATGTTTTTTGCAAACGGAGCGACATTTCGCCTCGCATGAAAAAGACGAATGCCGCTCCGAGCATGGTTCCGAAAAACGGTATGAGTAAGCCAATGAGTAAGGTCATAGACTATTTTTGGTGGGGCCCCCTTGTTCTTTTACATCATTGCGGCGAGGAAATTCTCGTAGCCCAGCTTCTCGATGTAGTTAAGGTACTGAGCCTCCCAAGCCATGTGCTCCTTCTCACCGTCAATCCACTTTTCGATGAGCTTCTTCGTGGGATAATCGTCGTTGAATGCCTCTGCCAGCTCGCTCAGGATTTTGACGGCATTGGGCTCAAAGTCCGTCTCAATCTGCTGTTTCGGATCGTCGTAGAAGGGGAACTCCTGAGTCTTCATAGCCTCCTGCAGGTCGGCAGGCTTGCAGCCGAGTTCCACCAGGCGCTGCAGCACTTCCTCTGCCTCGTCCCACTCCTCTTCAGCTTCTTCCTTCCACTTGTCGGCCAACTTGTTCCAGCCCTGCAGACGGCAGTATGCCGAGAAGGCGAAATGTTGCTTACTGTTTCCAAACCACACAGCGCCCAGCTGGGCAAACTGCTTCAAAGCTTCTTCTTTAGTCATAATATTTTGTTTTAATGGGTTGGTAATTTATTTGTTTTTAAGTGTTTCTATCATTGCATCCAGTTCCTGGGCCAGATGCTCGTAGTCTTCCATCTGGAGCGGGCAGCCGGAGAGCTTCTCGCCCATGCCTTTGGGAATGGAGTTGTAGGCCTGTTCCTCCATTGCCTTCCCCTTATCTGTCAGCGAGACAATTTGCTGGCGCCTGTCCTGCCTGCCTTTCTTGCGAGAGACAATACCGGTTTTTTCCATACGCTGGAGCAGGGGAGTGACGGTGTTCGTCTCTAACAACAGGCGATGGGCGATGTCGTTCACGGGCTGATTGTCCTGTTCCCAGAGCACCATCAGTACGAGATACTGAGGATAGGTGATGCCCAGTTTCGTCAGCATCGGCGTGTAGGCCTGCGTCACCAGTCGTGCTGCTGTGTATAGCCGGAAGCAAATCTGATTGTCAAGCTGTAATTCCGCGTGCACAATTCTCAACTTTCAACTTTCAACTTTCAACTTTCAACTCTCCATCAAGCCAGCATGGCTTCTACGTCCTTCTCGAATTCCTTGGGCTCAGTCGTGGGAGCATAGCGCTTGATGGTCTCACCGTCCTTGGAAATCAGGAACTTGGTGAAGTTCCACTTGATGTCGCTGTCCTTCTCCACGCTCTTGCTGATAGCCTTGAAGAGCGTTTTGGCTGCCTTTGCCTTCAGGCCGTTATACTCCTCGGTGGAAGCCTGTGCCTTCAGGTATTCGAAGATGGGTTCAGCTGCAGAGCCGTTCACGTCGGTCTTCTTCATAATCTGGAAGGTTACGCCGTAGTTTAGTTGGCAGAACTCCTCAATCTGCCCGTCTGTGCCAGGGTCCTGCTCCTTGAACTGGTTGCAGGGGAAGCCGATAATCACCAGACCCTTATCCTTGTACTTCTGATTCATTTCCTCCAGTCCTGCGAACTGGGGCGTGAAACCACACTTGCTGGCTGTATTCACTATCAGCAGCACCTTGCCTTCGAACTGAGCGAAATCCAGTTCCTTGCCTTTGCTCGTCAGAGCCTTGAAATCATAAATCTTTGCCATATCTTATTATTTTGTTGTTACTTATGTCGTTTGCGACGTTTCTGGTTGCAAAGATAAGAACAATCTTTTACATCGCAAGCGATTTATCTAAAATTTTAAGCTTGTTTAACGATTTGTTAATTTCCCGCACATGGGAAAAACTATCAATAAATAAAGCATTTATTGGGCCTGCTGCCATTGCGCTTTCTTCCCTTCGTACCACTCCCGATCAGAACCGACGGCCGCTGCGCCTTGGCATTCATGCGGAGCCATCACTTCCTTTTGGGCGAATACTCCAGGGCAAAGGCCATAAAGGACAGCATCAACATGCTGGATGAAATGATTGGTTGCATAGTGCCTTGACTGTACGGTAGTTCTTCGTATCACATACTCTCCTGTAGTATCTCCGTGATATCCTCGGGCGTGGGATTGCTCATCACGCCCGGGTTCTCCACGATGGTCTTGCCGGCCTCTTTCAAGATGTCCACCACCTGGTCATAGATGCCGTTACGTTTCACACTGCCTCTGCCTCATTCATCAGCGGATAAAGCTCTTGCATATCGTCCTTCTGGATGCAGGCTCCATTACCCTTGTTGTGGCAATACTCACAGGCCAGGCAGCCTGCAATCTTCTTCTTCGACACGTTCACCAGTGTCACTTCATGACCTGCTGACTCGGCAGCCTTTTTGTACTCTTCCGCCATTCAAGCGGTGTTGCCGTTGGCTCGTGGAGAGCCTTGTAAAATCAGAACTTTCATAATCGTATTTGTTGGGTTATGTTTTCGCTTAGTTAATCTTTCCTGCCAGACGCATACGGACAGAAGCGGGGAGTTATCATCAGCCTTCTCCCTTGTATGTAAAGGCCATTCGTTGGTGACGACAGGCGACGGCCCTGCAAATCGTAGATGGGGGCATCGGTTTCACGCTCTTGGTTGAAGAGCACTTCACGTACAGACGTAATAGTGTCACCCATGAATACGAACGAGGCCAGTCCGTAGGCGTCAACGGCCATGCTGGTGATGGGCTTCGACATCAGCAGTTCACCATCGATATTCTGATTGTTCAGCGTGGCGGCTGGCGTGGAGGTGTTGGTCAGGCATTCGTTGGCAATCGAGTCGTTGCCGAGTACGTCTTGCATCACATACGGATATGCCCACTCACTTGAAGCACTGTTTTGGGAGTTGTTGTTGGCAGGGATGATGCGGTAGCGTTTATTTTTCGCCGTATTGACATATGTCGTCGTGCTGCCCCAAAGGTCCATGTCGAAGTCAATGTGGAAGACGACGATACCGTTGCCGGGCAATTCCTCGTCCCAGCCCCTTTGCTGGCGGTTCTCCACGATGTAGTATTCGTTTTCCGCACCGTCGTTACGGATGAGGTAGGCCACAGGTTCGTCGGCGAGGGCAGGCATATCCGTGATGGTAGCGGTACTGGAGAGCTCGACAGGCGTGAGCCATCCCATAAACATCCTTTCGTGAGCCGAATAATTACAAGGTCGGAAACCCATGCCGTTGTAGTTGCCATTGTCCATCAGGTCCCAGCTGCCAACCACCTTTGCTCCACCACCATCGTAAAAGTCGGGAAAACCGAAGCAGTGGCTATACTCGTGACAGATGGTGCCAAAAGATGTTCGTACGGAAGAAATATTTACCACTTCCTGCAGACAGCAATAGCGATCGACGTAGTATTCCTTGTTGTCCTGCGTAACGGTGCGATAGCTGCGGTAATCCATCGGTTCCTCCGTCTCCTGATTCAGGTGCTGACTCAGCCACCACTGGTGCGGCCAGATGGTGTTGAAATCTCCACCCGCATTCATGCCCTGCCCGGCATAGATGATGAGCAGTTGGTCAACGAATGCGTCGCCATCCCAGTCGTAGAGGCTCCAATCTATTTCCTGCGTCATCAGCACATCCACAATGTCATCGACCATGTACTGGGAGTTCTCATCATGCGTCGCCGTGCTGCGATACCTGTAGCGCACGTCGGGCAACTCCACAAAGAGGAGGTCGAACATCAGGTTAAACTGTCCGTAGCTCTGTTCCATGAAGTAGTCGTGTATAGAGCCCACAAAACTGTCCTCGGTATAGTTTTCGGCATTGAAAATCTTGTCCCACTTCTGCAATGCGCCCTCGTGGTCTTCTGCAAAGTCCTGATCCTGAAACGATGCCAGTACCACCAATTGATGACGGTTGCCAACGTACGGGTTCTCACCGCCTTGCAACAATGGTGCACGATGGGGCTTGAAGTGGGGATTAGGCGTTCCCACCCTGCAACCACGCAGATGGGCGACAGGTTCTCTTTCTATATCCTGCTGTGCTGACATTCCCAATGTCAAGAAGAATGCCATTATGATAGTTAGTCCCTTTTTCATCATTTATTCTATTATAATCAGTTTGTCACCCGATAAATCAACTTTAAAGAGGTGGGGAATGCGGACAGTTCTTTCCTTGGCATCCTTAGAATGGTTGTGGACAGACATCATCCACTGACCGTCGAAACGCTGGAAGAGCATACTGTGGCCGAAGCCCGGAGGGGTGATGGGTTCTGGTTCTTGAATCCAGGGCCCGTCGAGAGTTCCGCTTTCAGAATAAGCCACTCCCTGGGTATAGACATCAAATACCCACGATGTCCAGAGCATACCAAGACGGCCTGTGCCTGTACGGAACAGCCAGGGGCCGTCGGTTACTTTGTTCCAGGTTACGTTGCTGCTTTCATTCTTCATTCCCGACCCCTGGTCGTCTACCTGTATCCTTTCACGGCTCCAAGGCGAGTCACTGGCGCGGAAGAGAACTTTTGGCGAGCCTATAGTCCCGCTCAGGTCGGGTTTTAGTTCAATCTTCTCTATTGTTCCGTTCCAGTTCTGTAGCCATTCACCACAGAAAACCATGTAGGGCTTACCATCTGTATCGCGCCAGAATGTGCCGTCGAGCGTTGGACGGTCGGCTGGCAGATAAGTGGCATCACCGAAAGCACGGTAAGGTCCCATGGGATTGTCGGCACGCAGCACCTGAGAGGCACGTCGCTCAATGACATAGCCTCTGACCGTGTCAATCTTTACTGCCTGATTGGTGAAGGTGGCAAAATAATAGTACTTTCCATCGCCCGTCTGGTGAAGTTCGGCAGCCCATATCATTGGACGTGGTCCCATCCATGAATCCCGTTCGAACTCCGTCACGCGATAGGGTCCTTCCCATCGTTTCAGGTTGCTGCTGCGCCACATCATGCCACCAGTGCCTGTCATGTAGTACATCTTGGTCTCTCTGTCTGCAAGTATGGCCGGGTCACTCAGTCTGATGGAATCCAGCGGAATATTGTGGCGGACTTCAAAAGTCCTCGGCTGAGCCTGTAAGGTGCTTACACAAAGAACTACAGCGATGCAAGTGATAAGTCTTTTCATAATTTTATAATTTTCTTCATAATGTTTCCTTTGTACCTAATATATACTTATTTTTTGCAAAGATAGTGATAATCGGGCGATTTTGATTAAATTTGCATCACATAATTACAAAAACTGCCTACTTAGTGGACATAAAAGTACAAATATTGAAGGAAAAGCGTGACGTCTCTATGCCTATAGACGCAAGAAGGGTAGTGGAACTACTTGTTTTTAATGTAAAGTAAAAAATGGAAATCGTAAATCTTTTGAACTTTGCCCATCGTAAACAACTGCGTGATTGGTTGACAGCAAATCATGCAACTGCGAAAGAAGCATGGATAACGACCAATCGTAGTAAACATCCTCGCGAGGATGCCATTCCCTATGTTGAAGTCGTTGAGGAACTTCTTTGTTTTGGATGGATTGACTCCACGGTTAAGCGACTCCCCGATGGACGTAATGCCCAACGTATTTCACCACGCCGCAAAAGAAGTCACTGGACACAGTTAAACATAGAACGCTGCCATGATTTGATAGCCCGAGGGCTAATGACCGAGGCCGGACGCTTAGTAATGGAGCGTGACATATATCCTTCCAATCAATCCCAATAGCGCTGTCTCTCTAATGCGCCACATTGACTTCTTGGCCTTGAGTTTATCAACACCAAACAGGACGGCTCTCTTCCATAGCCAGATCCATTACGGGAATCATATCGCTGTCGGCAGACACCACAATCAAAAAATAAACCTACCTTTTTAGGGGTGGGCGGGCCTCGGTATTTTCCACCCGAGGTGGATTTTGTGTTGCAAAGATAGGCATTTTTTGCAACAAAATTTCTTCTAAAGCGGGAAAACTCGCAAATCTGGACTCATTTGATTTTTCAGCCCGACAATAAATCGGAAACAAATTTGCGTTTTTCCATTTTCAAACCGTTTTTGAGTTAATAATTATTTTTCAAACTTACCATCTGATGGAAATGGGAAATGTGATTCTTCACTTCAATCGCTTCCCGAGTATCAGCTATTGAACAAGCAGGTGGAAGTCGCCGCCCTTCAAAAGAGGATGGAAGTCGGCCAGAACCTTCCCACCGTGGCCGTCGGTGCGGGCTGCAACTACCACAACGTCTTGGACAACGACCGCAGCTTCGGCATGGTGTTCGCCACCGTCAGCGTACCCATCTCCGACTGGTGGGGCGGCTCCCATGCCATCAGGCGTAAGAAGATAGAATACCAGAAGGCTATAGACGAGCGGCAGGATAAGTCGCAACTACTTCGCATCCGCATGCAGAATGCCTGGAACAATGTCGAGGAGTCGCGCCAGCAGCTCGAGATTGCTCAGCGCAGCATCGAGCAGGCAGAGGAGAACCTACGCCTGAACCGCGACTACTATCGTGCTGGCACTTCAAGGATGTCGGACCTCCTCCAAGCCCAACTGCTCTACCAGCAGTCGCTCGACCGCCGCACCGATGCCTATGCCGACTATCAGAGCAAACTTCTGGAATACCGTCACGCCACGGGGCAATAGTCCCCCCACGAAATCTAATCAGGCAGACTCTTGTTGCAGAGATACTAAGAACCCTCCATCCGCCGGCGATGTGAAGAAGCGAACTAATCAACAATTACCTCAATATAGAAACTGAACGGACGGAATCCGTCGTTACAGCTGATCATTGCGCTCATGGGATTCTTCATCCAGCCATCGTAGAAGTTTCCCTCGCCCTTGGCCAGCGATTCCACAAATTCCCGCATGGAATGCCAGGCAGAGGGGCACATTCCTTCGGGGCACTCGCCATTCTCCGAGACCCATTGATGCCCCTCCCTCACGTCACAAGCATGCTCGATGGGGTTCTCATACCTTGCCATCAGGTCTGGATAGACCGTCTGTCGTATGGCTGTAATTCGCACTTTGTTCATACTTTCTGGATGAGGTTGCCGAGGCAGCCGGGCAAGACAATATTTATGGTTCCGTTAATAATGTGCTGCAAATATACAAAAAATTCTCCATATCATCGCAACACGGAGGGGAAGTTTGCATCACGCGCGACATGGGTTTTTCCCATACGTGGGAAAAACTCGTCCCATATATGGGAAAAGCTCATTGAGTTTATACGTCAGAACGCGAGGCAGGCACGAATATACATCGTATTGTCGGTATCCATGGGGTTTATGCCAAAGTTTTTTTGGTTTAATTTGATGCTCCACGCCCAGCCTCTCTGGGAGCTGATTTCCGTACTTGACCAATACCGTCCATTATTCAAGTTCGCCATTGTTCGCAGTTCATCGAAGCCACCTGCTGCATCTTTCATCTGCGTCCATTGATAGCCTGTGGGCAGGAACCAAGCAGAGCTGCCAGTGGGTGTAGCACCATTATTGACTATCGCAGCTTTGAAAGCGGGATATTCGTCAGTGTTTTGTTCACTATTGTATTGCAGGTCGCTCTCGCTCTCAAAAGTATCAGAACCAGGCCTGTAGTCATGGGTAATTGTTTCTGATGTCCTCCAGAATATATAACCACTTTTAGCATCACTCGTGGCGAGGGATAGTCCCTTATTCCCAAGTGTTTTTCGTACGCATCACCATTGTCAAAGCGTGTAGATTCCACGCTGCCAGCCAGCAACTGCTCTTCTTGTTCATACTCGACGAATTCCATCGTCGGTTTCTCATAATTTTTTTTACTCATACTTGTTTTGTAATTAGATTGTTAATAATGTTATTGATATAAAACTTTTGTTTTTTTATTGATTAAAAACAAACAGGCTTTCCTTGCCTGAAAGCAAGAAAAGCCGTATATTAACGTGCGGATGCCGCGCCGACATCCTCGACTTGGATTCTCTTGTACGTAGTTTGTGTCATTGTTTATTTTATTTCTTATTTGCTTATTTTTCGTAAGAAATAGTTATATTATCATCTCTTTATGGAGTTTTTTCCCAAATAATTTAGGTGAATTGCGAAAAAAAGTGTAATTTTGTAGTTGTTGTGACCAAAGAAGAGCAAAAAAGAAAAACTAACTAATCTAAGAATGAATGTAGTGATAGATAGGAAGAAGCAAATTAAAAAAACAGTGAAGAAGGCGCCACTGGCGACAATAGACAGTTAAGCTGGATTATATTAATAATAAAATGATCAGACAATGAAAAAGAATCTATTATGGATGCTCGCTGTCATCCTATCTTGCGGTGCTATATTTACATCGTGTGCAGAAGAAAATGATAACCCCGTAAATCCTACACCTACCGATAAACTGAAGGGTGAATGGTTCGCAAGTATCAATCGTCATGATTTCGACGAGGATAGCGATGAAGACGAGGTGGAGTACATATTGTTCTCCTTTGACGAAGACGGCGTCATAACGCAGGATATTTATATCGGCAGTACGAATGACCCTGTCAAGTATTGGGAACGCATGCACCGTCACGGTATCTACACTATCGACGAAGCGGCTCGTACACTCACTTTTGAAAATATCTCTTCAAAACCCACAAACATCCAGTACAGCCTTGACAGTAATCAACTGATCTTCAACATCTACGATAAAGATTCTGAGCGTAATATGTCGCTGATCCTTCATCGCCCCTCCAAGGAAGAAAAGGACCTCCTTGCCGTTTACGATAAATCGTTGTGGGGCGATGACTACACAGGCAAGTGGTTTAGCGCTCAAGAGGAGAACGGGCAATGCACCTACGTCATGCTTGACTTCACCGAGGACAGCGGCTTAAAAACCATCATCTATTCCGTCAAGGGCGACGAGTGCATTCGCACCGAATATACCCAGGTTTTTAATGAGTGTGATGATGATGAAGACGAAAAGGTCTTGGAGATTCACTACGCCAACGATTATTCTCAGTCGGTATTTTACTGGTGGGAAGTTGTCGGTAATACACTCACGCTGGGAAAGGAAGAAAATGAGGAAGAAATAATCTCGACCTATCATGCTCTTACAAAGGCTGACATCGAACTGATGGCAGAGCTTGAAAAGAAAAGCAACCATATCGACGACCTCGCCGCGAAGCTCAAAGGAAAATGGATGATGGATGAGGTCAACGGTCAGCCTGTGGTGACAAACTCCAAGCAGGTGCTGACTTACGTCTCTGACTCAAAGTTTTATTATAGTCTGTCTATCAGCGCCATTAGCGACCTGAATGTGTGGGTGAACCACTGCGAAGGTCGTTTCTACGTCAACGGCACCACGTTGGCACAGTCGGTGAAACTGCCTGATGACAACATCAAATTCTTACAGCAGCTCAACATCATTTCCATTACTGATGACGAGATCCAGCTCATTACCAACAACGAGACATTTATCGATGGACAGTCTCACCGAATAACGAAAGGTCTGAGGGAGCGTAAAGTACGCATTACTCACGACTACAGCGATGACATCATAGGTGCCTGGGAAGGACGTCTTACCAGCGAACACGATGCATATAGCGACAACCAATTGCATCGTTGGGAATATAAGGCCGACGGGACCTTCGTCTATTATCGTCAGAACAACAATGGTGAGTGGATTGCAGATGTGAACACGATGGCAGAATATTTCGTTGATGGCACACTACTTTGTTCGCGATGGAAGAATGTGGGCAATGATACGGAAAACCGTGAAAGTTGGGAGATCGAATCAATCAAGGATGGTAAGATGAATTGGACAGCCCTTCGCCAGAATGCGGATGGTTCCACCTACACCTCCCAATTCAGCATGACTCGTGTAGAATAAAAACGCACGACAAGGCACCTGCCATCTTATTGTCTTTTTCATTCAATCATTGGAATATATTTCGTATATTTGCGTCTTAGTATTTAGGATATATGAAAAAGGATTACAGATATATGGCGTACGCAGGACGTATTGTAAGGGGTATGAAAAGGGGGTTTGTTGTGTTGCTTGCCGTCCCCCTTTCTCTGTTGGCAAGCGCCCAAACGGGTCCGAAGAAGGTGTATGACGAGGACATCAACCCCATTGAGCAGATAGACCAGGCTGTTGTCAGGGCCAAGTCCGAAGGCAAGTTCGTCATCTGTCAGGTCGGTGGCAACTGGTGTCCCTGGTGTTTGCGCTTTGCAGACTTCGTCGCGAAGGACACGGCTGTCAGTAGGGTCATCGGCGAGAACTACGAGTACATCCATGTGAACTACAATCCTCGTAGGTCCCAGGGAGCAGAAGGGCTGGAGCAGGGGAGAGCCCTCATGAGGCGACTGGATAACGCAGGACGCTTCGGATTCCCCGTTCTCGTCGTTCTCGATGAAGAAGGCAGGGTGATTCATATTCAGGACTCGGGCCTCCTGGAGGAAGGAGAGGGGTACAATCGGAAGAAGGTCCTGAGCTTCCTCAAGGGGTGGGTTCCCGGGGCGGTCAAGAACTGATTGTCTTTATTTGATGATGGTCTTTTTGCCGTCTTTGACGGATATGCCCTTCGAGGAGGGGGTCACCTGAATGCCGTCGAGCGTGTAGCAACCGCGACCAGCCGACGGTGGGACTGTTCCGACGGTGCTGATGCCCGTCGCCTCTTCTTCGGTCAGGGAATAAATGCGGATGTCGCTGACGGATATCTCGTCGGTGGTGTTCTCGCGGGTGAAGGTGAGCTTGTACTGTCCGAAGTCGTCATTCTCGATAGCGAAGTAGAGTGTGGCCTCTTCGCCCACCGATACGATCGTATTGATGGCTGCAGACGTCTTCTGGAACCGCTGAAGTTTCACGCCGATGGTCTTTCCTGGCTCGCCCTGCGACTTAAAGCACAACCTATAGCGGCCGTTCGTGAACTGCAGGGAGGGATAGACGTTTTGGTTGGCATCGGTCTTGGAACCAAGGCCGAAAGCCAGTATCGTCTTACCGGAGTTGACACTCCATCCGTGGGTCTTGGGGCTGAACCCCTCGGTCTCTATGCGTGGCATCCACTTGAGCGTAGTGTCGCACGGAGTGTCGAGCGTGTACTGACGGAGGAACTTCCACATGGTAAGTGACGAGTTGCCGTCCTCCGTGTTCGAGGTAAAGTTGCTGTGGCCCATACCGTCAATCTCGTAATAGACGAAGGGGAAACTGCCGTCAATGGCTTCATAGACGTTCTTGTCGTACTTGCCGCTGACGGTTTTCTTTATAGGCACAGGGTTTGCCCCCATGCGTGCCACCATCTCGTCGACAATGGTGGGCATGAGGCGATAGCGCACAAAGTCGTCGTTCTTGCCGTGAATGTGCAGGAAGGGGACTGGGCGCTTGCCAACGTGGCGCAGGTGGAACTCGTTGAGCGGGAAGCCGCTGATGCTGGCAAAGGCGGCAAACACATCGCTGCAGGCATTGGACATAGCGTACGTGTTCATGCCGCCGTTGGAGAAACCGCAGCAATACACGCGCTTGCGATCAATCTGGTACTCCCCGGCCAGGTCGTCAATGATGGCTCTGAGGAAAGCCGCGTCGGCATTATCCTCGCCCGAGGCATCCCAACCCGTGGTATTGCCTCCGAACACGGGGAAGTATATCTGCTTGCCTTGAGGATAGGCGATGATGAACTTTGCCGTGTCGGCAATTTCGTTGAAGCGTGGGCTCTGATTATCCATGCTTTCGCCGGCGCCGTGCATGGCGATGACCAAGGGGAGATTGGACTCGTAGCCCTTCGGTACGTAAAGCCGGTAGGAACGCGTCTCGCCGCCGACAGTGATATTCACCGTCTGGTTGGTCGGACCGTTCGGTGTTTGGCTTTCGGCCTTCGCGCCTCCCGCTCCGGCAACCAGTAGGGCAAGTGTGAGCCATGTTGTTGAAATGAGTCGTTTCATAATCTATTGTTTTTTACCTAAAATGAATGGCATTTTGTTCTTTATGAGCAAGATAAGCGGATATGTGATTGCATAAACCAATACAATAACGAGGGGCTTGTAAACAAGGTTACTGATGTCAGCAACACCTTTCACTACGCCTATTATATAGTTTTGGGTCGCCAGCAGCACCAAAGCGCCATAGCGTAAGGTGCCTGCAAAGCCGTCGAGAATGCTGAATCGGCAGAGGAACTTTGCCAGAAGGCAGACAACGCAGCAAAGCGCGAGGCCCGAAAGAATCTCATTCCATTGATATGCAGAGCCCAAAGCCAACCTCTCCTGAACAAGACAATAAGCTGCGAGACCAAGCAGGCAAAGCAGGATTTCGATGTAGGCCGATTGGGATTCGTGCCAATGGCTGCACGTCGCTCCTATCGCGAAGAAGGGAATGAAAGCACAAGCTTCCCTTATCCGGAACTCTCCCGGAACGGGAACCAACAGCAGCAGCATTGGCAGACACCCGCAAACCAAAGCCGTCAGAAGCCTCGCACCGCTCTTGGACAAAGCATAGTAAATCAGGTTCATCACACAGAGACAGATGATAAACCAATATGTGGCAAGCACCACATTGAACTGCCCCTGAGCAAATTCCGCAAGCGGAACATACCACATCTCGGTGTCTCCCGCCATCTGCCTGCCCACAAGCAGCCATAGCAGATAGAAGAAGGCGTAGAAGAAACACGTAGGCACGAGAAGAGACCTGCCCAACTGCATCAGAAACGGCCTTACACCAAGCTGCTCCTTATGAGCCAGAGCGAAGGTGTAGCCCGAAAGCAGGAAGAAAGGGATATTCACGGAAATGTATTCCAAATGACGGATAGGAGCCTCTACTGTGGAAGGCACATGAAACCACACCACAGCCAGCATCGCAATCACATTGGCGTAATCCAATCCTTTCACTCTTTTCATCCTCTGCATGCTTGAACTAAAGTTGAAAGCGCTGCGAAGATACGAAAAAATCCCCGTACTCTTTGCAATTCTCTCGTCTTTTTCGTAACTTTGAGCGTGAAATGACGGATTATATATGGAATAAAACGTAAAAAGATGAAATACGTACAACGATTTATTGTCCCATTGCTGTTGGCTGTGGCCTTGTTGGTGATGGGCGGGTTGGTACTGCGTACGGAGGGGGATGTGCTCAATCGTATGCAGGAACTTTCGCTGTGGTTGCCCACGAAGTATTTCTTCGGGTTGTCCACTATCTATCCGGGTGGTGTGCTCACCTGGGCGGCGGCTTACCTGACGCAGCACTTCTACCACCCTGCATTGGGCATGGGGCTGCTGCTGCTGGCATGGGCCTTTGTCATGTGGCTGACGTGCCGGCTGTTCCGTCTGCGCGGCGTGTGGCAGGGGCTGTCGCTGCTGGTGCCGCTGTGCTTGATGGCCTGTCTGGTGCAGACGGGCTACTGGCTCTACTACATGAAGTTGCAGGGCTACGCGTGGGTGCCCACGCTGGGGGTACTGCTGTCGCTCCTCCTGGCGCTGCCTCATAGCCGTATCTCGAACCGTTGGGGCCGCTTGGCAGGGATGGCCGTCGTAGGCGTCGTGGGTTATCCGCTGATGGGTGCCTGGTCTTTTCTGGCGCTGGCGCTCTCCCTCATATCCCCCCTTGAAGACCCCCTCTTATCCCCCCATGAGAAGGGAAGATATACCTCGCTGATAAGGGATAGGGTGGTGGAAGGCGGCTTCGCGCTCCTGCTCGTAGGGCTTGTGCCCCTCGTCATGGTGCAGCAGTTCTACGGGCAGGTACAGATGAAGACGGCGTGGTTTGCGGCAATGCCCTCGTTCCAGTACGGCAAGGAGGACTTTGCGGAGTATCGGTATGCCTACTATGCGATAGGCCTGTCTTTCGTGCTGTGCAGCTTGCTCCCCTTTGTGCTGGAGCGTAGGAATAAGAGTAAGTTGCTCGTGGTGCTTCTGCTGCTGGGGCTTGCCGCCTTCGGTGTCTCGAAGCGATGGTATAGAGACACGAACTTCTACAAAGAAGTGGCTATGAACAATGCCATCGAGCGGCTCGACTGGGAGGAGGTGCTGCGCATCAGCCTTTCTCAGGAGATGGGCGAACCCATGGCGCCGACGCGCGTAATGGTGATGATGAAGAACCTGGCCCTGTTCCGACTGGGCAGGGCGGGCGACGAGATGTTCCGCTACCCCGAGGGTGCCGAGCAGCAGCACGCCCCGTGGCAGGTGAGGATGACACAGGTCGGTGGAAAGTTGCTCTACTACCACTACGGCAAGGAGGGCTTCTGCTACCGTTGGTGTATGGAGGACGGCGTGGAGTTCGGCTGGAGCGTGGACGTGCTGAAGTACATGACGAAATGCAGCCTGATTACCCACGACTGGGACGTGGCGAAGAAGTACATCGACATGCTGCGGCGGACCACCTATCACAGCCCGTGGGCCGAGAAATATGCCGCGTATGTGCGCCATCCCGAACTGATGGCGCAGGACGAGGAGATGAAGCCCATCATCCCGATGGCCCAGTTCCCCGACCGTTTGGACGGTGACAACACGCTGGTGGAGATGTATCTGCTGAAAACCTTCTCCAGCGGATTCGGTGCCGACCCGGGCTACCAGGAGATGACACTGCTTTGTGCCCTCATCATGAAGGACATCGAGCTCTTCTGGCCTCGCTTTCGCCAGTACCTGAACATGCACCAGCAGGAGCCGGGCTTCCGCGTGCCGCGCTACTATCAGGAGGCTGCCTACCTCTACAGCATGCTGGAACCGCAGCGCCCCAGTGCACTGTGGCCCGACCTGACGAATGCTCAGGCAGCGGAGCGCATCCCCTTCGACTCGCAGGTGAAGCAGCGCTACCAGAACTTCATGCAGTTCAATGCCCAGTGCGGCTCGATGTCGGAGGAACAGAAGAAGGTGGCCTTCGCGCCGCAGTATGGCGACACGTTCTACTACTTCTACTTCCTGCGCAGGAATCAAAAGACAAATTAAATGTTGAAATATATGAATTGGATAAAGTTCAATCTACGGAAGTATATATCCCCCTCCCTCGGAAGGGGTATGGGTTTGGGGCTGCTATTGTTTGTCGCTTGCTCGAATCCCAAGGTACCCAGTCAGTATGGTGAGAGTGAGCAGCTGCCGAGGCTGTTCCCTGAGTATCAGGACGTCACGGTGCCCGTGAACATAGCCCCGTTGACCTTCGCCATCCTGAACGAGGGGACGGACTACGTGACTCGCTTCACTGCGAACGGGAAGGAATGGCTCTACGGTGGACAGGACGTCTGTCCCACGAAGAAGCAGTGGAGGGAAATGGTGAAGGCTGATAAAATAATGGTGGAGGTCTTCGTGGGCAGCGAGGGCAAGTGGCAGCGTATGAGGCCCTTTGCCATCCATGTTTCGCCAGATAGCATTGATCCTTACATCTCCTACCGACTGATAGCTCCGTCGTATGTGACCTATGAGGACTTGACCATCAACCAGCGCTGCCTGGAGAACTACGACGAAAGCCTGATCTACGGCAACATGTCGAACTCGGACGAGAGGGACGGACAGTGCATAAACTGCCATGCCTATCAGCAGTACAACCCCCAGCGCATGCAGTTCCATGTGCGACAGGCACGCGGCGGCACAATCATCGCCTACGACGGCAAGGTGGAGCGCATCGACATGAAGACGGGCAAAACGGTGTCTGCCGGAGTTTATCCCACCTGGCACCCGACGGAGAAACTCATTGCCTACTCGACCAACCACACGGGACAGTCGTTCCACACCAATGACAATCAGAAGGTGGAGGTACAAGACACCTACAGCGACCTGATGCTCTACGACGTGGAGCGCCATGAGGTGCTGCCCCTGCCCACGGACACCAACGACCTGGACTGCTTCCCCTCCTGGAGCCCAGACGGCAAGTTCCTCTACTACTGCTCGGCACACTACGAGAAGCAGGACAGTAGCGAGGCCGTGACCAAGGAGTTCGACCTCATCCAGCACTACAAGGACGTGAAGTACAGCCTCTATCGGCGCCCGTTCGACCTGAAGAACCGCAATTTCGGCGAGCGCGAGATGGTGTTCGATGCGGCCCGCGACTCCATGTCGGCCACACTACCACGCATCAGTCCCGATGGGCGCTGGCTTTTGTTCACGATGGGCGGACACGGTGTGTTCCACATCTGGCATGCCGATGCCGATCTCTACCTGCTCGACCTGCAGACGGGCGAGTGCCGCATGGTCGAGGAACTGAATTCGGACAACGTGGAGTCGTACCACTCGTGGTCGTCTTCAGGGCGTTGGGTGGTGTTCAGCAGCCGACGTACCGACGGCAACTTCACGCGTCCCTACATTGCCCACTTCGACGGCAAGGGCCGATTCTCCCGTCCCTTCGAACTGCCGCAGCGCAATCCGCGTTACCACCACGAACTCATGCGTTCGTACAACATACCCGAATTCATGATGGGTCCCGTCACCATTCGTCCGCAGGAGTTTGCCAGCTATGTGCGTAAGGACAGTATTAAGGCAAAATAAAGTGTAACGTTATGAAGAGACTCGTTTTATTTCTCACATTCTCACTCTCTCATTTTCTCATTTCCGCTTATGCCCAGTATGACGAGGTGAAGAAAACTACCGTTGGCACCAATCGTCCGTATACGGAAATCGCCTCTCTTGTAGAGGAAACTGCCCTCCCTCTGAGAGAGCTGCTGGGAGGGGCTTTGTTCAACTTCGACTGGCGCTTCCAGCTCGGCAACCCCCAAGGGGCGGAGGAGGAGCAATACGACGACTCGCAGTGGCGACGCCTCGACCTGCCCCACGACTTTCAGTTCGAGCAGCCCTGGGATGAATCGGCCGGAGGCGCACGGGGTTTCAAGGCCTCCTGCGAGGGTTGGTACCGAAAGACGTTCGTGGCTCCGGCTGAGTGGAAGGGACTGCAGGTGCTGCTCGATGTGGGCGGCCTGATGTATCACGGCGACGTCTACCTCAATGGACAGAAGGTGGCAAGTTCGGAGTATGGCTATTTGGGATTCGAGGCCGACCTCTCGAAACAACTGCACTACGGTGCACAGAACGTCGTGGCTATATACGCTCATTCGGGCAAGCCCAAGGCTAGCCGCTGGTACACGGGTGCCGGACTGTTCCGCGATGTCTGCCTCCGTTTGCAGAATCCCACCCACATCGGACGGCACGGGATATATGTGGCCCCCTCCGTCTTCCCCCTAAGGGGAAGTGCCTCTAAGGCCGAAATCAGCATCACGGTGGACGTCTGCGGCTTCCCCCACGGCTCGTCCCCTCAGCCCAAGACCACTGTACGCGCCACGCTGAAGGACAAGGATGGACGTGTGCTGGGCAGTTCCGATGCCGAGGTGAACAGCCTGACGAAGCACAGTCACGACGAAGTAACCCTGCCGACCATCACTCTCGCGAATCCCACGCTATGGGACATCGATAATCCCTACTTATACTACGTAGACGTAGACGTCATGGTCGACGGCTTCCTCGTGGACCACAGGACGGAGCGCTTTGGCGTGCGTAGCATCGAGTACAGTCCGCAGTTTGGTTTCAAGCTGAATGGACGTAAGGTGTTCCTGAAAGGTATTGCCAATCACCACGATATGGGGGCGCTGGGAGTGGCCTCGTATGACGACGCCATCCGTCGCCAGTTCCGTCGGCTGAAGCAGTTCGGCTTCAATGCCCTGCGTTGCTCTCACAATCCCTATAGCGAGAGTTTCACGCGCATAGCTGACGAGGAAGGCATACTCATCGTAGACGAACTCATTGATAAGTGGTCGGACGACGAATATTGGGGCGGACGCAAACCTTTCTCCCAACTGTGGCCCGAACTCATACAGGAGTGGATTACGCGTGACCGCAACTGTCCGAGCGTTGTGCTGTGGAGCCTGGGCAACGAGTTGCAGATACGTGACAACTGGTCGGGCTACAAGACCAATGACTGGGGCATTACCACCTATCGCCTGTTTGACGTCATGGTGAAGCGCTACGACCGGACGCGTCCCACCACCGTAGCTATGTTCCCTGCACGGGCTGGAGCCATTCGCGAGGAGAAGGAATTCAAGACCTATATGGCACCGCCCGAACTGGCTTGCGCCACGGAGGTGAGCTCGTTCAACTATCAGTGGGATTGCTATCCAAAGTACTTCGAGCACAAGCCCGACATGATACTCTTCCAAAGCGAGGCTGTGACAAACCAGCTACAGGCCCCCTTCTACGGCATGGACCAAGGACGCACCGTGGGCCTTGCCTACTGGGGAGCCATAGAGTACTGGGGCGAGTCAAATAAATGGCCAAAGAAGGGCTGGAACTACAGTTTCTTCCGTCACACGCTGCAGCCCAATCCGCAGGCCTGGCTAATAAAGGGAGCCTTCCAACCCGAGGACCCCGTGGTGCGCATCGGCGTAATGACGGGGGCCGAGAGCCTCAGCTGGAACGCCGTGAATGTGGGACAGAAAACCTACACCGCAGCCTGGAATTGGCCCGAGGACTCGAAGCAGCAGGTAACAACCTTCACCAACTGCGATGAGGTGGAACTGATTGTAGAGGAGCAAGGGGCAAAGGGTAAAGGGCAAGTTAAGAGTCTGGGACGCCAGCGAAACGACACCACCGACGTCTTCAAGCGCGGCATACTGAAATGGAACAATGTAGCTTACGGCAAGGGAGGAACCTTGACAGCCATCGCATACAACGACGGGCGCGAGGTGGCACGCCATCAACTGGAAACCGCTGGGAAGCCCGTTGCCCTGCGCATGGAGGCGGAAGATGGCGGCCTACGGTCCGACGGTATGTCGCTATGCTATATCAACATCTATGCCGTGGACAAGAAGGGACGTGTGGTGCCGACCTACGATGAGGAACTGACCATCGATGTAAAAGGCGAGGCCTCGTTCCTGGCGATGGACAATGGCGACCATTATACGGACTACCTCTTCCACGACGTCAGAACAAAGCGCATGCAGCAGGGATATATGCAGGTGATTCTGCGCAGCACGAGGCAGGCGGGGGACGTCACGCTACGAGCTACGTCGCCCAGTCTGAAGGGCACGCTGAAACTGCAAAGCCGATAAAACGCGGCGTCAGGACAGGAGATACTGATAGAGGGTGGCCGACTGGTTGCCCTCTATCCATTTGGGCAGGGTACACGCCTCGTGATAGCCCATTCGATGGAAGAGCGCTCTGGCGGCCTCGTTGTTCTGGGCCACGTAGGCATAGAGAGAAACCAGATGCAGGCGGTCGCGAGCATACGATGCCAGTTGGAGTAGGGCGGCCGAGGCAATGCCCTGACGGTGATATTCGGGCAAAACGACGATGCCCACCTCGGCCCGCAGGTGGTGGGGGCTGAAGTCGGTAAGGTCTGCCAGCCCTACGGGTTGGGCGTCGGCCTCAATGACGAGGCGTAACTGCCCGTCCTGATAGATGTCGGCATGCTGTTCTTGCAGGTACTGGCGAACGATGAAGCGCGCCAGGGGCTGACTACAGGCCGATGAAGGCCACAGGCGTTCGTCGTTCTCTATGCGATAAACCAATTCCAGGTCTTCGGGCTCCAGTGCGCGTAGGTTAACAGAATACATCGTTGGGCAATATCATTAGTCCGGTTTGCGGATGGTATGTTCCTAGTGCTGTCGGCTTGCCTTCTCCAGCAATGCGTATTAGGTGCTGTAGAACCTCCTCGTAACGGTAGGTTGAGGTGTCAAAGATGGTGTAGAGATGGGGATTGCAGGGATTCTCCGTGTAAACAAGTCGGTTGCGACGACAGATGTCCCGCATCTCCTGAAGTGCCTTCTCAGAACCCAGGCACAAACAACATTCAGGAGCAGGCGTACGCTTTGGTATCCACTTGAGTGGCTTCTGCATGGTCCGCTTCAGCATGTCCAGCGCGGCTCGCAGGTAGACAGCCAGACGAATGAGCAAGGCAATGAGACGGTAGCGGCTACTGAAGTGTTTGTCGAAGAAGATGAGCATGGCCTCGTAGAAAATGTGCACGTAGCGGAACGATGACTTCTGTGTGCTTTCGCCTTTGTAGTGCAGGATGGGGGTGGGCACATAGGCGTTGCGCCAGCCGCCTTGCAGCAGTCGGTACGAGAGGTCGATGTCCTCGCCGTACATGAAGAAAGTCTCGTCCAGCAGTCCCACTCGTTCCAAGGCTTCTCTGCGCACCATGAAGAAGGCACCCGAAATGACTTCGATGTAGTTGCTCTCCTCGCGGTTCAGATAGCGCATATAGTAGTGTCCGAACCTGCGGCTATGAGGGAACAAGGCAGTCAGTCCCACCATCTTGCAGAAGGCTGTCCAGGGCGTCGGTACGCCGCGACGTGACTCCCAGGCAAAACGGCCGTTCGAACCATACATGGCAGCAGCCGTGGCACCCACCTCGCGATGACTGTCCAGGTAGTCGACACAGTCAGTCAGCGTATGTTCTGTCACGATGGTGTCTGGATTGAGCAGCAACACGTAGCGTCCCTGTGACTGGCGTATGGCCTGGTTGTTGGCGCGCGAGAATCCAAGATTCGCTTCGTTGGCAATGAAGCGAACCTGTGGGAAACGCTCCGTGAGATACGGGACGCTTTGGTCCGTCGAGTTGTTGTCAACCACGAACACTTCCATGGACAACTCGCCCTGAGCAGCCATAACGGAACGAATGCACTGCTCAAGGTAGTATTTGACGTTGTAATTGACTATAACGACGGAGAGGTCAATCATCTTTCTCCTCCCTTTTGCGGTTAGCCATAACGAAGAATACGGCCCAAAGCCCTATCAGGGCCACAAAGATGCCATTGGTCTTGCGAGTCATCAACGCATAGACGGTGCCGAAAATCACTGGAAACATGGCCAGTGCGAGGCGAATGGTGCGCTTGAGGCTCTTCTTGCTCAGGGCTATGGGTACTGCGACGAGTGTCAGCAGACAGAGGACTTGTAACAGATATTCGTGGTTCATTACAGAGAGATGTTAAAGGGTGTACGATTGACGATGGAGCGTCCCAGGGTTACTTCGTCGGTATATTGCAGTTCGTCGTTTTGGGCTACACCACGGGCAATGACACTGATTTTCACGCCCGACTCGGAAAGTTTGCGGTAGAGGTAGAAGTTTGTGGTGTCGCCCTCCATCGTGGGGCTCAGGGCAAGGATGACTTCGTGGATGTCTCCCGTCTGGACACGCTCCACCAGGGTCTGTATTTGCAGGTCGCTGGGGCCGATGCCGTCCATGGGCGAAATGACTCCGCCCAACACGTGATAGGTACCACGATACTGTTGCGTGGCCTCGATGGCCATGACGTCTTGGATGTTCTCGACCACACAGACGGTGGAATGGTCGCGTCGTGGATTGGTACAGATGTCGCAGGTCTCGTTGTCGGAGATGTTGTGGCATACACGGCAGAACTTCACCTCCTGCCTCAGGCGGATGATGCTCTGGCCAAAGGCTTCCACGGCCTTGGTGTCCTGTCGCAGGAGGTGCAGTACCAGGCGCATGGCTGTCTTGGAGCCGATACCTGGCAGTTTGGCAAATTCGTCGACTGCCCGTTCCAGCAGTTGTGAGGGATAGTACATCATGTTAATGCACAATTAGACCGTATTCCATGTACAAATCTTCCATCTCTAAAGTATTCCTTTGGACGATGGTAGTTGCATGTGCTCTATATCACGGCGAACGGCCATCTTCAGTGCTCGTGCCAGAGCTTTGAATATGCCCTCGATCTTGTGATGCTCGTTCTCGCCCTCGGCCTTGATGTTCAGGTTCATGCGCGCACTGTCGCTCAGGCTCTTGAAGAAGTGCAGGAACATCTCGGTAGGTACATCGCCGACGCGTTCGCGATGGAACTCCGCTTGCCATACCAGCCAGGGACGTCCGCCGAAGTCCAGTGCCACCTGACATAGGCAGTCATCCATGGGCAGACAGTAGCCATAGCGCTCAATGCCACGTTTGTCGCCCAAGGCTCGGAGCAGACACTCACCGAGGGCGAGTGCAGTATCTTCTATGGTGTGGTGTTCGTCAACATTTAGATCGCCTTTGGTGTGGATGTAGAGGTCGATGTTGCCGTGTTTGGCTATCTGTTCCAGCATGTGGTCAAAGAAGCCCAGTCCTGTCTCGATGTCGGCTTTTCCCGTGCCGTCCAGATTCACACTCACGCTGATGTCCGTCTCCTTTGTTGTCCGTCGTATTTCAGCTGTCCGTTCACCGGCATAGACGATTTCGCGTATCTTTTCCCAGTTTGTTGATTCGTTTAACAAGATGTACTTACATCCCAGATTACGAGCTAATTGTGCATCTGTTTCCCTATCTCCTATGACATAACTGTTGGCAAGGTCGAACGTACCGTCTATGTAGGGTGTCAGCATGGCCGTTCCTGGTTTGCGTGTGGGACGATTGTCCTCGGGGAACGAGCGGTCGATGTGTTGTGCGTCGAACTCAACACCCTCGCCGTGCAGAATCTCCAGCATCAGATTGTGGGTGGGCCAGAAGTCCGACTCAGGATAGGAGGGTGTGCCCAGTCCGTCCTGATTCGATACCATCACGAAGAGGTAGTCGGTATGCTGGCGTAGGAAACGCAGGGCCGAAATGACACCTGATACAAACTGGAACTTCTCAAATGAATCTATCTGTTCGTCCTCTGGTTCACGCAGTATGGTGCCGTCGCGGTCGATAAATAGTATCTTCTTCATGCTTTGTATTGTCTTAATGCGGAGAGCAGTTCGCAATTCTCCTGAGGAGTGCCGACTGTGATGCGCAAGCAGTTGCCACAAAGTGCCACGCGATTTCGGTTGCGTACGACGATTCCATGCTCTACCAAATAATGATAGATACGGTCGGCATCTGTCACCTCGGCCAGGAAGAAGTTTGCCTCTGTGGGGTACACACGCTTACATAAAGGGAGTTCGGCCACGGAGGGTACCAGATGGGCGCGTTCGGTGCAGATGGTGGTCAGCCATTGCTGCACCTTGGGTAGATTATGCAGTACCTCATGGGCTTGTTGCTGGGTGAGAATGTTGATGTTATAGGGATATTTTACCTTATTATATAAGGCAATGATTTCAGGACTGGCAAATGCCATCCCCAAGCGTATGGCAGCACAGCCCCATGCCTTGCTCATGGTGTTCAGTACGATGAGGTTGGGGTACTGGTCCAGCTCGTAGCGGAAGGGACGCTCCTGAGTGAAGTCGCTATAGGCTTCGTCCAAAACAACAATGCCCTGAAACTTCGTCAGCACCTTTATTATCTCTTCACGCTTCATGCAGTTGCCCGTGGGGTTGTTGGGCGAGCATATCCAGATAACCTTTGTCCGTTCGTCAGTGGCGGCAATAAGTTTGTCAGCATTCAGCTGAAAACCATCGTCGAGTAAAACAGGGCGGTACTCCACATCGTTGATGTCGGCACTCACTTCATACATGCCATACGTGGGTGCTATGGCTACGACGTTGTCTACTCGCGGTTCACAGAAAATGCGATATACGAGGTCAATAGCTTCGTCGCTGCCGTTGCCAAGAAAAATATGACTGGCAGGTACACCCTTTACGCGGGAAATCTCCTGTTTCAAGTTTTCCTGCAAAGGATCAGGATAGCGATTCAACTTTGGTTGCAGCGTATAAGGGTTCTCGTTAGCATCGAGGAATACGTTGGCCGATTTACCCTTAAACTCGTCGCGTGCGCAACTGTAGGGCGTGAGCCGCAGTATGTTGGGGCGGACTAGTTTTTCTATGTTCATAGTGTTTTCAGTCTGATTGTCATTGCGTTTTTGTGTGCATCCAGTTGCTCGCCAGCGGCCATCAACTCAACGGCGTGTCCGATGGTGTGAAGCCCTTGGGGCGAGAGTTCCTGGAAGGTGACCTTGCGCTGGAAACTATCCAGATTCACACCGTTGTAGGCCACAGCATAGCCGTTGGTTGGCAGGGTGTGGTTGGTGCCGCTGGCATAGTCGCCTGCACTCTCGGGGGTCAGATGTCCAAGGAACACGCTGCCGGCATTTACCACTTTGTCAGCAAGTTCCATGTAATTCTCTGTTTCAATAATGAGGTGCTCTGGTGCATACTGGTTGGTCAGGCGCATCATCTCGTCGCGGTGGCTTACGAGGATGATTTTGCTGTTCTCCAATGCCTGGGTGGCAATGTCCTTTCGAGGCAGCAGGGCCAGTTGGCGCTCCACTTCTTGCTCGACCTGTGGAATCAGTTCCTCACTGGTGGTTACGAGGAGCACCTGGCTGTCCACACCGTGTTCGGCTTGCGAAAGCAGGTCGGCAGCCACAAAGGCAGGGTTTGCCGAGTGGTCGGCCAGCACCTCCACCTCGCTGGGACCGGCAGGCATGTCAATGGCTGCGTCGTGAAGCGCCACTTGTTGTTTGGCACACATCACGTACTGATTGCCTGGACCAAATATCTTGTAGACCTTGGGCACGCTTTCCGTTCCGTAGGCCATGGCACCGATGGCTTGCACGCCACCGATTTTGAAGATACGGTCCACGCCTGCGATGCGGGCAGCAACGAGTATGGCGGGATTCACTTTTCCTTTGCGGTTGGGAGGCGTGCAAAGTACAATCTTGCGACAACCTGCTATCTTAGCTGGTGTGGCCAACATCAGAACCGTACTAAACAGGGGTGCTGTGCCACCAGGTATGTACAGGCCGACACGTTCTATAGGGATGGCCTTTTGCCAGCAGGTAACGCCGTTGGTTACTTCGCATTTCTCCCCTTCAAATCGTTGTGCCTCGTGGAAGGTGTATATGTTGTGGTGTGCCAGTTGCAGGGCTTCTTTCAGCTCGTTGCTGACCAGGCTCTCGGCTTCCTGCATCTCGGCCTCGCTGACGGCCAGGTCGGACACTTGTGCCTTGTCGAACTTCAGTTCAAACTCGCGAACGGCTTCATCGCCTCGCTGGCGAATCTCGTGGAGCACACCAGCAACCACGTCGTTCAGCTCGGTGGCATCTTTCGTGGGGCGTCGGAGCAGTGCCGCCCACTCCATCTCCTTAGGGTATCTGTATGTTTTCACCTTTTCACAATATCATTTTCTCAACGGGGATGACGAGGATTCCTTCGGCACCCAGATCCTTCAGTTGGCTGATGATTTGCCAGAAACTCTTTTCGTCGATGACGGTGTGCACGCTGTTCCATCCAGGGGTGGCCAAGGGCATCACCGTGGGACTCTTCATACCAGGCAGAACCTTGATAATGGCATCAAGACTTTCCGTGGGCACGTTCATCAGGACATATTTCTTGTCTTCGGCATTTTTCACGGCCTCGATGCGGAACAGCAGTTCGTCCAGCACGGCACGCTTCTCGGCGGTTAATTGTTTGTTCCCGATGAGCATGGCCTCGCTCTTCATCACCACTTCGACCTCGCGTAGGTTGTTGCTGACCAGTGTACTCCCGCTAGATACGATATCGAAAATGGCGTCAGCCAGACCAATGCCCGGACTGATTTCCACACTACCCGTGATGACGTGTATGTCGGCATGTACACCATGCTCCTCCAGAAAACGGCGCAGAATGCCTGGGTAGGATGTGGCAATCTTCTTGCCCTCAAACCAGGTGAGGCCGGGATAGTTTACGGCTTTGGGGATGGCCAGCGAAAGACGGCACTTGCTGAAGCCCAGCGGACGGACTATTTCGGCATCCTCCTGTCTCTCCTCAAACTCGTTTTGGCCCACGATGCCCAAGTCGGCCACACCGGTAGCCACACTCTGCGGAATGTCGTCGTCGCGCAGATAGAGCACTTCGAGGGGAAAGTTCTGACTTTCCACAAGCAATGTCCTCTTGCTACTCGGTATTTTTATACCAGCCTCCGACAGCAGACACATCGTGTCTTCGAAGAGGCGGCCCTTTGATTGTACGGCTATTCTAAGCATATTATCTTTATACCTTATTATTATATATATAGTGCTTGCAAAGATACGAAAAAAAATCGAAACGACAAATACAATATGAAAAACACTAACGTTTTGAGTGTATTAAAAATGCTGGGCAGACGTGTAAGTATAATCCGAAGCCCCAAGGAAGTGCATTGAGGTTTGGAGCGTGTGCACTGTACAGGTCAATCTGGGCACCGAGGCGATAGGCAGGGGTGAACGAATAGGTATAGCCCACTCGGGCGTATGCGGTGTGTATACCGCGGAACGTCGTTCCTGGATAGCGAAGGCTGATGGTGCCAAAGAAGGGCGAACCGTAGAGGTTGGCATACTGGCGTGGCGCACCCACATAGCCTATTTCTGCATTCAGTCCCTTGAGAAGAAGGGCGGAGACGGCCGCGTGGAGTGCTACCCCCGTGTCGAAGGGCCAGAGTGTGCCGTGCTGCTGCCATGATCCAAGCACGTTGGCTTCGGCACGCAGATGGTTCAGCACATGTTGGCGCACAGGGCGATAGGTCATCCGTGCACCGATGCTGGCGTTCATCACGGTTTGTACTCCGGCATCGGTGACATCGAGTTCGCCTCCACGATGCTGCAGGATGAGTTGTATGGGGGTTTCCCACAGGAACCGACGGTGGTTGTCGCGGTTCCATTTCAGCATAGAGTTCACACCGACAGTGAAGGCCTCCTGGTGGGTGTCGAGGTTGAAGATGTAGCTCTGCCAGTTTATCCACATATCCAGGTGTACATGCTTCCTGTCAAGCAGTAACTGGAATCCCATTTCAGGGTCAGTAGACAGGTTCTGTTCTGGATTGAATAGCGGAAGGATGAGTTGATGGTTCTGTGCCCCGTAAATGTCGCCTAGTACGAGCGTGAGTCGCTTGAAGTTGGCTTGAGCTCGGAACCACGGTAGGGCATGCACGCCGTGGGTATGCTGGTTGCCCTTCCATTTCACAATGTCGTGGTAGGCATAGTTGGGGTAGCGGTTGGCTCCATTGAAGAGGAGCAGATGGACGCCCGCCTCTATGCGCAACTGGGGAAGGGGGGCATAGGTAAGCTTCGGCTGCAGCCATGCTCCAGGCAGGGTGTAGCCCTTGGTTATGTCGCTGCTGAACTCATTGTTCTGAAAGAAAGCCAGGGCGTTGAATTCCGCCTTCAGTGTCCCAACGTCTGTGGAATCGATACGGTAGCGTTCGATGCACAATGTGTCCCACACTTGCGCGTGAAGAGTGAAGAATGAAAGGTAAAGAATTAATGTTACAACCTGACGTTTCATTTCTTGGTTCCTTTATAGATAAGGAATACGACCACTGCGGCGCCAAGCGCCAGCATGGCTATCTTCAGGTAGACGGAGTACTCGGCTACGGCTGCATCCAGTTCTTCATAGGGGACGACGCTGGCCAGATAGTAACCGATAGTAGCCAGGATGCTGTTCCACAAGCCGGCACCCAACGAGGTGTACAGCACAAAGCGACTAAGGCTCATGCGAGAGAGTCCGGCTGGAATGCTGATGAGCTGGCGCACGGCAGGCACCAGTCGGCCAACGAAGGTGCCGATAGCCCCGTGTCGGTCGAAATATTCCTCTGCTATTCGTACCTTCTCTTCATCAATCAGACATATATGTCCCAGTCGGCTGTTGGCAAAACGATAGACGATGGGGCGTCCCAAATGCAATGCGAGGTAATAGTTGATGAGAGCACCTATGATGGCGCCCACTGTGGCGCAGACGATGATGAAAAAAATGTTCAAGTCGCTGCCGCTTGCTGCCAGGTATGCAGCTGGAGGAACTACAACCTCACTGGGGAAGGGGATGAAACTGCTCTCGATGGCCATAAGTAAGGTGATGACCCAGTAGTTAAGGTGTTCGAGACACCAGGCAATGAATGGTATACTTTGCATCTATTGGTAAAATGTTAAATGAAGAATGTAAATTGCTCAGATGAATCTCTTCTTGAAGTTGTTCTTATCGGAAAATAGCCAGTGAAGCCACGCAGTAGAGTCCCAATAGGGCACGAGATGCAGCAGCAAGGGCAGTGGCTGGATGATAGGCGGTTCGCCGATGGACTTCAGGTATCGGTTGAACGACAGGGTGCAATATCCCATATACAATAACCATGCGAAGAGGGAAAGACCTACTGCCAAGTAATTGTGATAGACTAATCCCATGACGGTGATGGCACCAAGCAGCAAGGTGCAAAACCACGTCAGACTGGCTACCGTGAAGTACCTCAGTCGGTAGCGGAAGGTGTGGCGGAAGTGGCGACGTGTCTCCATGAAGAAGAGACGCTCACGGTTCCACCATTCCGGTGCTTGAGGCGTGTCTTGCAGGATTATGGCATCGGGGTGCATGCAGACGGCCGTGTTCTGTGCGGTGCTATGCTGGTTGACCATGATGTCTGTGGCACCAGTCAACAGGTTGGCATGGTCGGCAAAGCCACGATGCTCGAAGAAGAGCGAACGGCGATAGCACAGGTTGGTCCCGTCGCAACGATAGGCTCCATGTTGTCGGGCATAATACAGGTTTAGGCGTTGTTGATAGGCACGGAAGAAACGGCAGCGTAGTCCATTCCAACCGTGTCCGTCGACAAATCGGGTCTGCCCCAGCACAATTTGAAGCTCGGGTCGTGATTCGCAAACCGAAACCATGTGGCTGAGCCAATGGGAGGATGCGGGTATGCAGTCCGCCTGCGTCAGCATCAGCCACTCGTAGCTGGCTGATCGGGCACCCAAGGTCAGGGCCAAACGTATGGGACTGACGTCGCGTGAGGAATCGGGCAGCCGGATGATGTGCAGGTTGGGATTGAACACTTGCAACCCTTCGAGCATGGAAATGGTGTCGTCGCTGCTGTTCATATCCACGACAATCACCTCGTAGTCGGAGGGATAATCCTGTTCCAAGAATGCAGGCAGATGTCGTCGCAGAACATCGCACTGCTCATAGACCGCTATGATGATACTTATTGGTGGCATAGTTCCTCGTCAGTGTGCCCGACAGGTAGCGTGCGGCAATTGTATTGCGAGGCCATGATTTCGCCGTAGGCACCGGCACTGCGAATGGCCAGCAGGTCGCCACGATGGGTGGTAGGCATGTGATAGTCATTGACAAACTCGTCGCTGCTTTCACAGATGGGGCCCACGACATCGTAGACCTCGTCGCCCTCGTGACGGGAGAGATTGTCCACGCGGTGGTAGGCATCATAAAGGGCGGGACGGATGAGATCGGTCATGCCGGCATCCACGATGACGAAACGTTTCAGCGAAGCCTCCTTGACATAAAGCACACGTGTAATCAGACTGCCGCACTGAGCCACGAGCGAACGTCCCAACTCGAAGTGGAGTTGTTGGTCGCGGTGGAGGCGTAGGTAGCGATTGAACGTGTCGAAGTAGTCCTGGAAGTTGGGTATGGGATGCTCGTCGGGCTGTTCGTAGTCGATGCCCAGTCCGCCACCTACGTTAATGTGGGGCAGACGGATACCATAGGTGTCGAGCACCTCCTGCAACTCATTGATGCGCAGAGCCAGGGTGGCAAAGTCGTCCATGTCGGTTATTTGACTGCCGATGTGGAAGTGCAGACCGATGCATTCGACGTGGCTCATCATGCGCGATTGTTCTATCACGTTCTGAGCGTCCTCCCAGGCAATGCCAAACTTGTTTTCGGCTAGGCCTGTAGTGATGTTGTCGTGGGTGTGGGCACCGACGTTGGGATTGATGCGGAAAGCCACTCGGGCCACTTTGCCGTGGCGCTGTGCCAGTTCGTTGATGACCTCCAGTTCAGGGATGCTCTCCACGTTGAAGCAGAAGATGTTGGACAGCAGGGCGAGCTCTATCTCCCAATCGCTCTTGCCCACACCGGCGAAGACTATCTTGTCGGCAGGAAATCCTGCATCGAGGCATGCCTGAATCTCGCCTCCACTGACGCAGTCGGCCCCCAATCCGGCAGCCACGATGTGGCGCAATACCTGTGGATTGGTGCAGGCCTTCACCGCATAGTGAAGGTGATAGTTGGGACGTAGGTGGCGCTTGGCCTCGTCCAGTGTCTGGTTTAGCAACTGCGTATCGTAGTAGTAGAACGGTGTCCTCAGCGATTGAAACTTATCTATTGGATATTCCATAATCTTTATCTTTTTACCTTGTTTGTTATGCATTATTTAAACAGCGTTTCGCTAAGGGCCTGCAGGGTACGCTTCTTGTCCTCGGCCTTTACCAGGAAGGAGATGTTGTAGTTGCTGCCACCATAGCTGATCATGCGCACGGGTATCTTCTTAATGGCCATGCAGGCTCGCGTTTCGAATCCTACGTTGCCGCTGGCCAAGTCGCCCACGACGCATACGATGCACATATTGTCATCGACCTCAACCGTTCCGTACTTCTTCAGTTCGCTTACGATGTCGGTCAGGTGGGAACGGTTGTCGATGGTCACGCTCACGCCCACTTCGCTGGTGCAAATCATGTCGATACTGGTGCGGTTCTGTTCGAATATCTCGAAGACCTTGCGCAGGAACCCGTATGCCAGCAACATACGCGAGGACTGAATCTGTATGCACGTAATGTTGTCTTTTGCTGCAACGGCCTTGATGGTTCCCTTCTGAATCTCGTTGTTGATGATGGTGCCTGGTGCGGCTGGGTCCATCGTGTTCAGTAGCCGTACAGGAACACCAGCAAGTTTAGCAGGCTGAATGCATGTGGGATGCAGTATCTTGGCTCCGAAGTAGGCCAATTCGGCAGCTTCCTCGAAGTAAAGTTGACGGACGGGCTCTGTGTGGTCTACGATGCGAGGGTCGTTGTTGTGCATGCCATCGATGTCGGTCCATATCTGTATCTCGCTCGTCTGGAGGGCAGCCCCGATGAGGCAGGCTGTATAGTCGCTGCCGCCGCGCTGCAGATTGTCAATCTCGCCCTCGTTGTTGCGACAGATGAAGCCCTGCGTGATATAGATATCGTAGTCGGGCACTTCCTTAAGTTTGGCAACAGTGGCATTGCGGATGAAGTTGAGGTCTGGCTCGCCATTCTCGTTAGTACGCACGATGTCCAGTGCAGAAAGCAATACGGCTTTCTTGCCTTGCTCCAACAGGTAGTTGGTGACCATTGTGGTGCTGATGATTTCGCCTTGGGCCAGGATTACCTTCTCCTCCTTGCTGGAGAACGTGGGAGCGTCCTTGGCGAACGAGCGCAGATACTTAAACTCCTCGTTTAGGAACTGGGCAGTCTTCTCGCGGAACTCCTGTGTGGCGTACAGCTCTTCGATGTGCCCCATGTATTTCTGCTCCAGTTGGTTTATGATGGTGCTGGCACCTTCGGGATTGTTCTTGTAAAGGTAGTCGGATATTTCCACCAGACTATTGGTGGTTCCGCTCATGGCCGACAGAACGACGAAGCTCTGTTCGCCTTCTGCCGGGTTGAAAATCTTCACCACTTCCTTCATTCGTTGGGGCGAACCTACGCTGGTGCCACCAAATTTCATTACTTTCATTTCTTTTTACCTTTATAGTTATTCTATGATTATTATTCCTTCTTTGCAACGCCAGATGATGCCTGGGAACTCGCGTGTCCACTGTTCGTTGTGTGTAGTCATGACTACGGCCGTCCCCTGCAGTCGGATGTTGTTTAGCAGTTCCATCACCCGATGTCCGTTTTCGGCGTCCAGATTTGCCGTGGGCTCGTCGGCCAACAGCAGTTTGGGACTGTTCAGCAGGGCACGGGCAATGCATACTCGTTGCTGTTCGCCACCGGATAGTTCGAAGGGCATGTGGCGGGTCTTATCGGGCAGTCCCACTTGTTCCAGCACCTCGATGATGCGGCGTTCGCGATCAATCTTCTTCTTCCAACCTGTGGCTCGCAGGACAAAACTCAGGTTCTCGTCGACTGTACGGTCGCGCATAAGCTGGAAGTCCTGAAATACGATACCCAACTGTCGACGCAGTTTCGGCAATTGGCGCGGCCGGATTCGCGCCATGTCGTTGTCCAGCACCGTAGCATCCCCCGCGGCAATGGGCAGTTCGCCGTAGATGGTCTTCAAGAGTGATGTCTTGCCACATCCCACTTCGCCCAGAATGTATATGAACTGTTCCTCGTTGATTTCGAGGTTGATGTCCGACAGGATGGTGCGCTCGTCCTGATTTATTTGTACCTGTTCGTATTTTGCTAACATAACTTTCAATTCTCAATTTTCAGCTCTCAAATTTCAACTCATAAGTCCTGCGGCTTTGGCCTGTCGGCGTTTTTTATCCCATTCGGGGTCGTGGCGGCGATGCAACTCTTCGGCTATGTCCTCAATGCGTAACCCTTTGTCGGTCAACAAGACGATTAGATGATAGAGCAGGTCGCTGGCCTCATAGACGATTTGTTCGTTGGTACCATTAGTTGCCTCGATGACGGTTTCCAAAGCCTCTTCACCTACCTTTTGGGCTATCTTGTTGATGCCCTGCATGAAGAGTTTGGTCGTGTACGAACCTTCGGGCATCTCCCTATGGCGCTTCTCGATAAAGTCGTTCAGTTCTGACAGGAAGAGCAAGGGATTCTTCTCTGTGTTATCCTCATTCCAGCAAGTGTCTGCACCCGTGTGGCAGGTCGGTCCGTCAGGATGTGCCTTGATGAGCAGGGTGTCCTGGTCGCAGTCGTTCAGTATTTCCACTACATGCAGAAAGTTACCGCTTGTCTCACCCTTTGTCCAAAGGCAGTTACGGCTACGGCTCCAGAAGGTAACCTTACCGGTTTCTACTGTCTTTTCGTAGGCGTCCTTGTTCATGAAGCCCAGCATCAGCACGCGCAGCGTCTGTGCATCTTGTATGATGGCTGGTACCAGTCCGCCCATCTTGTCAAAGTCTATGGTCATAGTCTAACGCTTATATTTTCGTTTCGTAAGTATTGTTTCAGTTCGGGTATGCCTATCTCTCCAAAGTGGAACACGCTGGCAGCCAAGGCTGCGTCGGCATGCCCCTGTCGGAATACGTCGCGGAAGTGTTCCATCCGTCCGGCTCCGCCGCTGGCAATGATGGGAATCGTCAGGTTGTCGGCCAGTTGGGCCAGTGCTTCGTTGGCAAAGCCCGTCTTCACTCCGTCGTGGTTCATGGAGGTGAACAGAATTTCACCGGCACCGCGTTCCTGTACCTCGTGTGCCCAGTCGAAAAGACTTCGGCCTATGGGAATGCGTCCTCCGTTGATGTAGCACTGCCACTGGCCGTCGGTCTCCTGTCGGGCATCGATGGCCACCACGCAGACCTGACTGCCGTAGTGGCGGGTGATTTCGTCTATCAGTTCGGGTCGACGCAGGGCAGCACTGTTGATGCTCACTTTGTCGGCTCCGGCCGAGAGCATACGATCCACGTCGCGCAGTTCGTTGATGCCTCCGCCTACGGTGAAGGGGATGCTCAGCGTGGCAGCCACTCGCTCCACCATGTCGGCAAATGTCTTGCGGCCTTCGTGACTGGCGGTGATGTCCAGGAATACGAGTTCGTCGGCCCCCTGTTCGCTGTAGGCACGACCCAACTCTACGGGGTCTCCAGCCTGTCGTAGCTGAACAAAATTTGTGCCCTTGACGGTCTGTCCGTCCTTCACGTCGAGGCAGGGTATGATGCGTTTTGCTAACATGCTTTCAATTTTCAACTTTCAACTTTCAACTTCTTCAGGTCTATTCTTCCTTCGTATATGGCTTTGCCGAAGACGACGGCAGGGATGCCTGCCTCGTCGAGTGCTTCGATGTCCTCTATGCTGCTGACGCCACCGCTGGCTATGAGGTGGCAGTTGGGGTGCGCGGCCATGATTTCCCTATAGAGGTTGATGGCCGGTCCTTGGAGCATACCGTCGCGGCTGATTTCGGTGCAGAGTACATTACGATTGCCGGCTTGCATGTATTGGGTGAGGAAGTCTGTCAGTCGCACTTCGCTATCCTCCTTCCATCCGTTTATGCTTACCCGTCCGTTGCGGACATCGGCTCCCAGTATCATGTGTTCGGCTCCGTACTTCTCCAACCATTGGAGATAGACCTCAGGATGTGTGACGGCTATGCTGCCAGCAGTCACCATCGTGGCTCCGGCATCGAACACCCGTTGCAGGTCGTCCTCTGTCTTCACACCGCCGCCGAAGTCCACCACGAGGCTGGTCTTCTGGCATATCTCGCGCAGTACGGCATCGTTGACCACATGTTTGCTTTTAGCTCCATCCAGGTCCACGAGATGCAAGCGTTGGAAGCCCAGTTCCTCAAATTGCAGGGCCATGTCGATGGGACGTCCGTACACCTTCTTCGTGTCGTAGTTGCCCTTGCTCAGTCGCACGCACTGGCCCTCGATGATGTCTATGGCAGGAATCAGTTCTATCTTTCTCATTTTCTCAATTTCTCAATTTCCAAGAAGTTGCGCAGGATGCGTTCACCCACGCTGCCGCTCTTCTCGGGGTGGAACTGTGTGGCGAAGAAGTTGTCACGATACAGGGCTGCACTGAAGGGTTGTATGTAGTCGGTGGTGGCCATTGTCCATTCGCATACAGGCACGTAGTAGCTATGAACGAAATATACGAATTCGCCGTTGTCGAAGCCCTTGAATAGCGGACAATTTTCTTTCAACTCTAAACTTTCAACTTTCAACTTCAAAGAGTTCCATCCCATGTGCGGCACTTTCTCCTCATGGCGCTGCGGTTGGAAGCGCAGAACATCCACATCGAAGATGCCCAGGCAGTCGGTATTGCCTTCTTCCGAATGGCGGCACATGAGTTGCTGTCCGATGCAGATGCCCAGAATGGGTTGCTTCAAGTCGCGAATCAACTGGTCCAACCCATGCTGACGCAGATAGGTCATCGCCTGGCTGGCCTCGCCTTGTCCAGGAAACAGCACCTTGTCGGCCTTGCGTATACGTTCGGCATCGTCCGTCAGTATGGGGCGTATGCCTAAGCGCTCCAGTGCATGAATCACCGAATACACGTTTCCCGCTTTATAATCTATAATCGCTACTTCCATATTATAGTCTCTTTAACTCCCTTTTAACTCCAAATGTTTGTCGATGCACGGGGGCAGTTCCTCTTCGTAGTGTGTCACCATGACGAGGGTCTTGTGCAGCCTGAGGCAGAAGGCTTCGATGATTTCCCTCACCCGTTGACGGTTCGTGTCGTCGAGTCCGTGCAGGGGTTCATCCAGAATCAGCAGTTCGGGGTCTTTGACGAAGGCTCTTGCCAACAGACACAGTCGTTGTTCGCCACTCGATAGGGTGAGGAACGTGCGGTCGGCCAGATTTTCAATGCCGAATACTTGCATCCAGCGCAGGCAGCCCTCGCGTTGCTCATGACGTGGACGCACGTAGAGGCCGATGCTGTCGCTTAGACCGCTGGCCACAATGTCGATGGCCGGGATGTCCTTCAGGTAGGAACGATGCATTTCAGGACTGACGTAGCCGATGTGACGCTTTATCTCCCAAATGCTTTCGCCCGAGCCGCGACGGTGTCCGAAGAGACTGATGTCGCAGGCATAACCCTGCGGGTTGTCGGCACAGACGAGGCTCAGCAGGGTACTTTTGCCCGAACCGTTCTTGCCACTCAGTGCCCAACGTTCACCCTCGCCGACAGTCCAGCACAGGTCTTTCAGTATGGTGCGTTCGCCGTAGCGGATGCTGACGTTGTTGAAGCGAAGCACTTCGCCACCGTGTTGGGGATAGAAGGGTATCGTCGTGAGGTCCTTCTGGGGTAGTCCAAGAATCCACTTGCGCTCCTCGTTCGGCAAGGCGGGCGAGGGTAGGGGGCAACGGCTGGCAATGTATTCGTCGCGTGTCAGTTTTTGTCCCAGACGCAGTTGATAGACAGGCTGCACGTGAGTGATGAACGCTGGAATGTCGTCAGTCTTGGATAGGACCAGGATGAGGGTCAGGCCGCGTTCTGTGATGAGTTTCTGCAACAACTGCGTCAACCACTGCCGTGTGTCGGCGTCCAACCCGATGTAGGGATTGTCGATGATGAGCACGTCGGGTTCCGACTTCAGGGCGCGCCCCAACTGATAGCGTCGCATCTCGCCGCTGGATAGGGCGATGATGGGTTTGCCGTCTACACGGGGCATATCGTCGGGAATGTCGTGTTGGTTCCACCGCTGCTGGTAGTAGTAGGTGCCGTCCTGCTCGCCGTACGAATCGCGGAAGGTGATGTGGCGTATCAGTCCGTGATGACCCCCGACAGCATTTTGCAACAGCGGGTAGCGGCCCGTGATGATGTCCACCAGTCGGCTCTTGCCCGCAGCGTTGTCACCCACGATGGCCACCTGTTCGCCCTGTTCAATCGTCAAGTCGACAGGCTCCGCCATCCGTTTGTCCGGATGACGTGTCACACCATTATGTATGCGTATAACCTCCTTTGCCATTAATCTTTAATCCTTCAATCCCCCTTCACTTTATCCTTATTCTTGTTCACATAGTCCTTCCACGACCGATAGCTGACTTGCGACTGCGGACGGCTCGACTGCATGAAGTGGCAGTAGGCAGCCGCCAGGGCATCAGTGGCATCGAAGTGCTGTTTCATCTGTTCTGCGTCCAGCTTCAGGATGCGTTGCAACATACCAGCCACTTGTTCTTTCGAGGCACCGCCCGTGCCCGTCAGAGCCATCTTTATCTTCATGGGGGCATATTCGTGGATGGGCACATCGTGCTGTATGGCTGCCGCTATGGCTACGCCTTGGGCACGTCCCAACTTCAGCATCGACTGCACGTTCTTGCCGAAGAACGGTGCCTCGATGGCCATTTCGTCGGGCAGGTACGACTGGATGATGCCTGACACTCGTTCGTAGATGTGTCCCAGCTTCAAGTATCCGTCGCCCATCTTGTGCAGGTCGATGACGCCCAGTGCAACGGCTTCTGCCCGTTGCCCCACCACCTTCAGTACGCCGTAGCCCATCAGGTTCGTTCCAGGGTCAATGCCCAATATGATGCGTTCAACTTCCAATTCTCAATTCTCAATTCTCAATCTCTTCCATGATTGTACTGAACCCCACGACGCGGCCGTCGAACATCTTCGTGAGTTCCTGCCGCAGTGTGGCTCCCTGTTGGGTGTACCAGCGGTGTAGCGTTGCCGACGATTCCGTCTCGAATTGCAGGGAGAAACACTCCGTCTCCTGGTCGTGGTGCGACAGGATGCGCAACATCCTCGGTGCTGTCAGTATGCCGTTCTCCGATACGCGTGGCAGCATACTCTGGCTGACCCAAATGACAAAGTCACGTGCGTCATGAACGGGCATGGTGTATGTCGTATTGTAAACAATCATTTTGCCATAGAATAACTAATCGGGCGCAAAGGTACAAAAATAATTCCATACTATCATCATGCGCGCGCATATTTCTTAATTATAAATGACACGCACTGTATTGCCTTAAGCATAGAAAAACAATGATTTCTGTACAAGTAAGCAAGAGCTTCTTTGTTCATCGTCGGTGGACGGCCGTACGCCGACGATGAATGGGCGTCCGCCGTCGGTGAATGTCCGTACATCGTCGATGAACGGAGTTTTCCTCGTATCGCTTTGGAAAAGTTATTGTCATGTTCCAGATAAGTTGCTACATCATTTTTATTCATTTTTTGCTTTTTTTTTAATTTTTGTTTCGGAAAGGTTGCTTGTATATGCTATTTTTTTGTAACTTTGTCGGATACAAGCAACATGCACGCAACATGCACGTTCGGGCATTTGCTTAGAATTGTCTTATTATGTCGCTGATAATCAGTACAAAACAGGCAATAAGTTGCGACGGTTTCCGTCATTCCCTCCACATACCGATATGTGGTGACCCTAGGACTTTGTCTTGACCGAACTCACTATGCTTGACCGCAAGGCTATTTATTGGTATCCATTAAGGGTGAGACACTCCTGCGCGAGTCGTCTGCTCTCTATGAAGGAACGGCTCGACCATGAGGAGGGTGTCCAGGAAACGTATATCCCGATGGAGTATCGCACGGAACACGGTCGAACGGACTATGTGCCGGTGATTAACAACCTCATCTTTGTCCGTAGCAGCTATAACGACCTGACGGACATTCGTAAGAATATGCTTCTCTACGAACCGCTTCGCTACATCATGCATCCTGTGACGGAGAATAAGATGACCCATAGTGAAGCCATCTTCGTGCCGGATGCCATGATGCAGGACTTCATCCGAGTTACTCGCGAGCGCAGCGACGATGTCATATTCCTTGACAATCTGGACTTTGCCTTCAAACCAGGCATAAAGGCCCAAATCACCGAGGGACCCTATACGGGAGTTACCGGTGTAGTGAAGCGCATCAAGAAGAACATTTGTCTCATTCTCCCCATCGAGCAAGTGGCGGCCGTCGCTATCCTGCACGTGCCTCGCCACCATCTGCGGTATATTGCGGATGATGATTCGGGGAAGTGAAGGTCGTGATTAATCCATCTCCGTATCTTTGTCATTAAATCGTATCAAAGATAGTTATGAAAACAATTTTGGTAACTGGAAGTGCTGGTTTCATAGGTGCCAATCTCGTATTGCGGCTTCTTGAGAGCAAGGAGCCTGTTCGTATCGTTGGTCTGGACAACCTGAACAGCTACTATGATGTAGCGCTGAAGCAGTATCGCCTAAAGCAAATAGAGGAGAAATGCTGTCAAGAATCGACAGTCAACACTCACGTCTATCAATTTGTGAAGGGTAGCATTGCAGACAGGGAATTGGTGAATAAACTCTTTAATGAGTACAAATTCGACATTGTGGTCAATCTTGCGGCTCAAGCTGGTGTGCGCTATAGCATAGAGAATCCCGATGTGTACATAGAGAGCAACATCATCGGGTTCTACAACCTCCTTGAGGCTTGTCGTCACCATCCGGTTGAGCATCTTGTCTATGCCAGCAGTTCAAGCGTGTATGGCGGAAATAAGAAAGTGCCCTTCTGCACCGACGACCGTGTGGACAACCCCGTAAGCCTCTATGCTGCTACCAAGAAGAGCAATGAGCTCATGGCTCATTGCTATAGCAAACTCTATGATATTCCCAGCACGGGGCTCCGTTTCTTTACGGTGTATGGTCCGGCAGGACGCCCTGATATGGCATACTTCGGTTTTACCAATAAACTATTGAGGGGAGAAACCATCCAGATATACAATTACGGCAATTGTCGTAGGGACTTTACTTACGTGGACGACATCGTGGAAGGCATTGTTCGTGTAATGTACAAGGCACCCGCGAAGAAGACAGGCGAAGACGGCCTGCCCGTTCCACCATATGCCGTGTATAACATTGGCGGTGGTCAACCGGAGAATTTGCTCGACTTTGTTAACATTCTTCAAGAGGAACTGCTCCGCGCCGGAGTGCTTCCTCAAGATTATGATTTTGAGTCGCATAAGCAGTTGGTGCCCATGCAGCCTGGCGATGTACCCACCACGTATGCCGATGCCACAGCATTGGAACGGGATTTTGGTTTCACTCCCAAGATTACACTTCGCGAAGGCTTGCGCCATTTTGCTGAATGGTATAAAGAGTTTTATGCCTGCCCATGAAGTAAGCATGCAGTGATGAAATATAGAACCACACAAAAAGTAAAATTATGAAAGGAATAGTTCTCGCAGGTGGCTCCGGAACACGCCTCTATCCAATAACAAAGGGCGTGAGTAAACAACTGTTACCCATTTACGATAAACCGATGGTGTATTACCCCATCAGTGCGTTGATGCTAGCCGGCATCAGGGATATTCTCATTATCTCTACACCCTACGACCTTCCAGGCTTCAAACGTTTGCTCGGGGACGGCTCTGACTATGGGGTGCACTTCGAATATGCCGAGCAGCCATCGCCCGACGGACTTGCTCAGGCGTTTATCATCGGAGAGAAGTTCATTGGTGATGATAGTGCTTGCTTAGTTCTTGGTGATAACATTTTCTACGGCAGTGGCTTCACCAAACTTTTGAAGAATGCCGTCAAGGATGCGGAGGAGAACAACAAGGCAACCGTATTCGGCTATTGGGTGTCGGACCCTGAGCGTTATGGGGTAGCTGAATTTGACAAACAGGGCAACTGCTTGAGCATTGAGGAGAAACCCAAGGCACCCAAGAGCAACTATGCAGTAGTGGGGCTTTATTTCTATCCCAACAAGGTAGTGGATGTTGCTAAGCACATCAAGCCCTCGGCTCGTGGCGAACTGGAAATCACTTCCGTCAACCAGCAGTTCCTGAACGACGGAGAACTGAAAGTTCAGGTCTTTGGACGTGGTTTTGCCTGGTTAGACACTGGTACACACGACAGTCTGGCAGAGGCTTCCACATTTGTCGAAGTCATCGAGAAACGTCAGGGATTGAAGATTGCATGTCTCGAAGGCATTGCCTATCGTAATGGATGGATTAGCGAGGAGCGTATGCGAGAGATTGCCCTGCCCATGCTGAAGAACCAGTATGGTCAGTATCTCATAAGGGTTATTGATGAACTGAAAGAAAACGTCTCTTCTGACACATTTAGAAAATAGTTTTTATATTTTAGAAAATAGTTTTTATATGAAGAATATCATCATAACCGGCGGAGCCGGATTTATAGGAAGCCACGTCGTTAGGCTGTTTGTGAATAAGTATCCCGATTATAAGATCATTAATCTGGACAAGTTAACCTATGCTGGTAATCTCGCGAACCTGAAGGACATAGAGGACAAACCAAACTACAAGTTTGTAAAGATGGACATCTGCGACTTCGACGGGGTGCTGACGTTGATGCAGGACGAAAAGGTGGATGGCATCATCCATTTGGCTGCAGAAAGCCATGTGGACCGTTCCATCAAGGATCCGTTCACTTTCGCACAGACCAATGTGATGGGAACACTGAGCCTGTTGCAGGCGGCAAAGGCCTACTGGGAAAGCCTGCCGGAGAAGTACGAAGGCAAGCGCTTCTATCACATCTCCACCGACGAGGTGTATGGAGCCTTGCAGATGACTCATCCCGAAGGCATCGAACCGCCCTTCACTACCAAGGCCAGTTCGGGCAAGCACCATTTGGCATACGGTGAGAAGTTCTTTACCGAGGACCTGAAGTACCAGCCGCATAGCCCGTACAGTGCAGCGAAGGCCTCGAGTGACCACTTCGTACGCGCCTTCCACGACACCTTTGGTATGCCGACGATAGTGACGAACTGCTCCAATAACTATGGCCCTTATCAGTTCCCAGAAAAGTTGATACCCCTGTTCATCAACAACATCCGTCATCGCAAGCCGCTACCTGTGTATGGTAAGGGAGAAAACGTTCGCGACTGGCTGTATGTGGTGGACCATGCAAGAGCAATAGATACCATATTCCACGAAGGAAAGATAGCCGAGACCTACAACATCGGTGGCTTCAATGAGTGGAAGAATATCGACATCATCCGTGTCCTCATCAATACCGTCGACCGTCTGCTGGGCCGTCCCGAAGGTGCAGATATGGACCTGATTACCTATGTAACCGATCGTGCTGGCCACGACCTCCGATATGCTATTGACTCGTCGAAACTGCAGCGCGAACTCGGATGGGAACCCAGTCTCCAATTCGAAGAGGGCATTGAAAAGACCGTCCGCTGGTATCTGGACAACCAGGAGTGGATGGACAATGTCACGAGCGGTGACTACATGAAGTATTATAACGATATGTATGCCAATCGTTAAGGAGGGCTTGATTAAAAAGAAAAATGAATCTTATCCTTTTTCCAAATAAACTCTTAAAAATATGATAATACGCTCGTTATTAACAAACGAAAACCCCTTTAATACGACAGAGGAGATAAAGGGATGGATTGAAAAACGTAATCGAGAGGTTGAGGTGAAAGTGGAGAAGATTCCCTTTGACCAAATGAGAGGTTGGCATTCGGAAGAGGATGGAAGCATCCGACACGATTCTGGGCGTTTCTTTTCTATTGTCGGCATTGACGTAAAAACGGACTATGGTGAGAAACATCATTGGTGCCAACCGATAATACTTCAGCCGGAGGTGGGCTATTTGGGCATATTGACCAAGGAGATTGATGGCGTGCTCTATTTCTTGATGCAGGCAAAGATAGAACCCGGAAATGTGAATTGTGTTCAGATTTCACCCACACTTCAAGCAACAAAAAGTAACTATTCTCGGGTACATGAGGGGAAATCTCCCAATTATCTGGAATATTTTGTTAATGCCAAACCAGAGAATATCATACTTGACCAGCTACAGTCTGAACAGGGGGCACGATTTATGCGCAAACGTAATCGCAACATCATAATCAAAGTTGACGAGGATGTTCCCGTGTTGGAGGACTTCCGTTGGATGACCCTTGGACAGATAAAGGAATTAATGTGCTACGATAACATGGTAAACATGGATACTCGTACCGTGCTGTCTGGCCTGAAGATCAGTAATTATGTAACGCCACTTGATGGACTGAGGAAAATGTCTCAGTTTGGCAAAGACCTGATTCTTTCGGCAAGCACTGATCACCATTATATATCTACAAACGATCATCTTTCATGGCTCACTAACCTAAAGTCCAGATATGATTTGTTCGTGAACTATTGCCCGATTAAGGGTATGGATGAATGGAAAAAAACAGAATCGGAAATAGTGCGTGATGATAAGAAGTATTTCAAGATTATTGGGGTTAATGTAACCATATCAAATCGTGAGGTTTCTTCTTGGTGTCAGCCATTGGTAGAACCCATGCAGCAGGGTCTTTGCGCATTTATTCTTAAGAAGATAAACGGAGTCTATCATTTTCTTGTACAGGCCAAACTGGAATGTGGCAACTTTGATGTGATGGAACTTGCTCCAACGGTACAGTGTCTTACCGGTAATGTTTATGCAGATAATATTGAGAAGCCTTCTTTTGCAGACTACGTCCTGAATGCTCGGAAAGAGCAAGTCATCTTCGATACGTTGCAGTCTGAAGAAGGAGGACGTTTTTTCAAGGAGCAAAACCGCAACATGATTATAGAAGTTGACGATAACTTCCCTCTGGAAGTGCCAGAACGCTATACGTGGATGACGCTCCGCCAAATTTATAAGTTCTTAGAATTTAATAATTATCTGAATATCCAGGCTCGCAGTCTGATTTCAGCTTTGTCGTATAAATGAGTATATGAGTATAAAAATAGGTATTATTTGTCCTTCAGAAATTGCTTTCCGAAGGTTTCTGCCTGCTCTACAGAAGGTCAGTGAATTTTCATTTGCGGGTGTGGCCATAGCCAGTCCTCAGGAATGGGCCGGTAATGGTGTGGTGACAGCAGATACAGAGAATATCATTAACAAGGAACGCCAGAAGGCACAGACTTTTGTTGAGAACTATGGCGGAAGGATTTTTGAGGGGTACCAAACCATGATAACATCTCCGGAAATAGATGTAGTTTATTTACCCCTTCCACCGGCTTTGCATTTCAAGTGGGCGAAAATGGCTCTCGAAAATGGTAAGCATGCATACGTGGAAAAGCCTTTCACGACGGAGCTTGAGGATACAAAGGTATTATTGGCATTGGCTCGCCAAAAGAAGCTGGCAGTTCATGAGAACTATATGTTTATATACCACAATCAGTTGAAGGCAGTACAGGATTTCATTGCGTCTGGAGAAATCGGTAAGGTGCGTCAGTATCGTGTCACCTTTGGGTTTCCACGACGTGCTGCCAACGATTTCCGATATAACAAGGCTTTGGGTGGCGGTGCTTTGCTTGATGCTGGTGGCTACTGTATGAAGTATGCTTCATGGTTGCTGGGCCCAACAGCAAAGTTGGTCTGTGCTAACAGCTATTTCGAACCTGAATATGAAGTAGATATTTTCGGATCTTGCACTATGGTCAACGATGAGGGTACAGTCGTTCAGATGTCATTTGGCATGGACTGTGACTATAAATGCGAACTCGAAGCATGGGGCAGCACAGGCACGATTTCAACTGGACGTATACTGACGGCTCCAGACGGGCTCGAGCCAGACATGACCATCAAGCATAACCAGGATTACACTACATGCAAATTGCCGGCCGATAGCGCTTTCGAGAAATCTATTCGCAGATTCTATGAATGTCTATCCTCAGACGAAGTGCGCGAGGACAATTATTGTGTCATAGAGCGACAGTCCGCATTTGTAAACGAATTTAAAAAATTAAGCAAAAATGGAAAATAAGAACATTTATGTAACCATGCCCACGTTAGCTCCGCTGGAAGAAGTTAATGAACTGATGAAGGGCATATGGGCTTCGGGTATTATGACCCATAATGGACCTTTGGTACAACGTTTTGAGAAAGAGTGTGCTGCTAAACTTGGGGTGCCTAATATGGTTTCTTGCGTAAATGGCACAATTGCTCTTCAGATGGCAATCCGTGCCTTGAAACTTAAAGGGGAGATTATCACTACACCCTTCACTTTCATTGCTACCATCAGTTCTATCATCTGGGAGGGTTGTACACCAGTCTTTGTTGACATCGATCCGGAAACGCTTTGTATAGACCCCAAAAAGATAGAAGAGAAAATTACTTATCATACAGTGGGTATCATGCCCGTGCACGTTTTTGGTAACTCTTGCGATATAGAGGCCATTGGTGCCATCGCCAAGAAACATAATTTGAAAGTCATCTATGATGCATGCCATTCAGTAGGAGTAGATTACAAGGGACAAAGTGTATTCAACTATGGCGACATCTCCGTCACCAGTTTTCATGCTACGAAGATGCTTAATACCACAGAGGGCGGTGGTTGCTTCACTCAGGATAAGGAACTTGACGAGAAACTCCGTCGTATCCGTTTCTTCGGCTTCGAGAATCATGCAGACATCGTTGAGGATGGTACTAATGGGAAAATGACAGAAGTCCATGCTGCCGTAGGATTGGCTAATTTGAAATACCTTGACGCAGCCTTGGCCGACAGAAAAAGAAAGTATCTCTATTATAAAGAAAAATTATCTGTCATTCCCGGCTTGAGTTTCCAAAAAATCAATGAAGGTTGCAACTATAGCTATTTCCCTGTTATATTCCCGGATGAAGCAACACTTCTTAAGGTTCAAGCTAAACTTCAGGAAAACAGCATCTTCCCACGTCGCTATTTCTATCCTTCTGTGAATACATTCACTAGACTCGTGCCGTATACGCCAATGCCAATCTCTGAGGATATTGCCAGCAGAATTCTTTGTTTGCCATTGTATTTCACGCTGGCAGATGATGATATAGAGAGAATAATCCAGATTATTGTCAATGCTATACTTTAAAACTACAAATATACTATGATTAAGACATCACAAGTTGCTGATAGCGTAAAACTGTCATTAGTACGTAGCCTTTTCAATGAGGCAAAAAAATATGACGATGTTATTGATTTTACGTTGGGTGACCCTGATGTACAGACACATCAGGCCATCAAGGATGCTGCCTGCCAGGCTATACAGCAGGGCAAAACCCGCTACTCACAGAATGCCGGACTATTAGACCTTCGTAAGACTATTAGTTGCTATTATGAGCGGAAGGAGGGTTTCAAGTATGATCCGGAAACCGAAGTTATGGTGACGGTTGGTGCTATGGAAGGTCTTTATTTAGCCCTGCTCTCTATATTGAACCCTGGTGATGAAGTAATCATACCTGCTCCATATTATGTGAACTATACCCAGATGGTTCGTATGTGTCATGCGGTGCCTGTTATAATAGACAATCCTGAACGTACTGATTTGTCTTTTGATGTGGCAGACATAGAGAGGGCAATCTCACCTAAGACGAAAGCAATAATGATTAATACGCCATCAAATCCATCCGGTCGCATTATTCCTCAGGACAAGGTGGCAGCTATCGCAGAATTGGCCCGAAAGCATGATCTTGTCGTCTTCTCTGACGAGGTGTATAAATGTCTCATTTATGATGGAGTTCCGTTCAAGAGCATTGTAGCGTACGAAGGTATGCGCGAGCGCACAATTCTTATCAATTCTCTCTCAAAGGAGTTTTGTATGACTGGCTATCGTATTGGTTACGTGTTGGCCCCAGAGGAGGTTATTGCAGCCATGACTAAATTGCAGGAAAATATCTGTGCTTGTGCGCCATTACCATCCCAATATGCAGCCATCAAGGCTCTCGGTGGTGAGGAGGACTATTCCAGAAACATGGTAGATATCTTTACTGAGCGTCGTAATGTACTTTATCAAGGACTGAGTAAGATTGACAAGTTTGATGTCAAGGCTCCTGATGCAACGTTCTATATGATGGTCGACATCTCGAAGACGGGCATGGATTCTATAGATTTCTGTTATGCCCTGCTCCGTGGTGCACATGTGGCGGCAGTACCGGGTGTTACCTATGGACAGTGCTGTAACAGATATGTGCGTATTGCCTTTACGTTGGATACGGAAAAGATAAAAGAAGGTGTTAGAAGGATTACTGATTTCGTAAACAGCCTGTAGTATGAAGAGAGTCTTGATGCTTGGCGGGTCTATGTATCAGACCTATGCCATTAAGGAAGCCGTGAAACTCGGCTATTATGTCATTACCTGTGACTATTTACCAGATAATCCCGGTCATAAATATGCCCATGAGTATCATAATGTAAGTACGACAGACAAAGAGGCTGTGCTTGAACTGGCCCGTCGTCTTAAGGTTGATGGTGTTGTTGCCTATGCCTCAGATGTTGCAGCTCCTGTAGCGGCGTATGTGAGCGAGAAACTTGGACTCCCCACTAGCCCATACGAGTCGGTCAGAATTCTGTCAACCAAAGATCTTTTTCGCAAATATCTGCGTGAACATGGTTTCAATGCACCCAAGGCACAGGGATTTTCAACTTATGAGGAAGTTTTGGAGGTGATTGATAAATTCAAGTTTCCTGTGATGGTGAAGCCCGTGGACTCTGCGGGTAGCAAGGGTGTCAATAAAATGACAGACAAGTCGCAATTGAAGGCTTTTGTCGAGGACGCACTTCATTATTCTATCTCAAAGCGCTTTATCATTGAGGAATTCCTTGTGAAGAAAGGTCCCCAGATTTCCGGCGACGCATTCTCGGTGGACGGTAAGATTGTCTTTCATTGCTTGGGTAATGAGTTCTATAACGCGGGATATGATAAGGATTTCGCTCCGCTCGGAGAGTGTTGGCCTTTTTCAATGGACCAGTCCATCATCGACAGCCTGATAACTGATATCCAACGTTTGATTACCAGTCTGGGGATGAAATCTACTGCCTATAATGTGGAGGCAATCGTGGGTGAGGACGGTAAGATATATTTGATAGAGTTGGGTGCAAGAGCTGGTGGTAGTCTTATTCCCCAACTAATCCAGTTTGTAACGGGAGTGAACTATGTTCCGTATGTCATCAAGGCAGCAGTAGGTGATGACTGCTCTGACCTTAAGATGGCAGAACCGAAGGGATGTTGGGGTAATTATATGGTACATTCCAATGTCACGGGAAAATTTGCCAGTATCGAGTTCGACGAATTACTTCAAAAACATATTGCCGAGTGGGCTCCCGATGTGAAAGTTGGTGATGCGGTGCACAAGTTTCGTGATGCACAGGATTGTATTGGGGAATTGATACTCAAATATGATTCGCCTGAGCAGATGATGGAGATAATCAGAGATATTGAAAACCATATCAATGTTAAAACCTTGGATGAGTGATGGAGAAGATTGTTATTATCGGAACGAGTGTTGCTGCAAGCAATGTTTGTAAGTTTATCGAGAAATATCATATTTATGAAGTTGCTGGATTTGCAGTCAATCAAGAGTTCATGTCGGCAGGGACTTATCTTGACAAACCAGTATTCGCAATAGAGAACCTGGATAAGTTGTTTGACAAGGCGGAGACACCACTCTTTGTGGCTATTCAGTGGAACAGGCTGAATGCTGACCGTCGCAAGGTATATGAACAACTGAAAGGTCAGGGATGGAGGTTTGCTAATCTTGTATCGCCTTTGGCTTCTATCAATGGTCAGTTGATGGGCGATAACTGCTGGATTACAGACTTTGTATGCATTGATACGGATGCTGTTATAGGAAATAATGTATTCGTTAAGGTAGGTGCCTGGGTGGGCGACCATGCTCAAGTGGGTGACCATTGCTTTATCGGTGCCAAGTCTACAGTGGGTGGTGGTGTGAAGGTAGGAGAACAAAGTTTCATAGGTCTTGGTGCTGTTGTTTTTGAAGACACGACGATAGGTCGAAAGTGTATTGTTGGCGCAGCAACGGCATTAAAGCGTAATCTTCCAGATTTTTGTGTGTATAAGACTGTCAGCGATAGCGGTCTTGTAAAAGAATATTCAGAAGATATAATAGAAAGTAAACTCCTATTTAGAAAAAACGTGAGATAGTTTCTTATTGGTGATTCTTTTCTTTGTATTGAGAAATAAATTAAGCTAATGAGTGAGAGAAGCCAATTACAGTTGGAGGAAGAGCAGGCGTTAGAGCGGGAGAGCGCAGTTGTTAGGGAAGAAAATCCTACTGCGATTCTTTATTTGGGAGGATTGGCGCTGTTTATCATTAGGATGATGGATGCAGAAACTCAGTGGGAGTATCCAACTATCCTTCTTCCGCTGATGGATTTGTTGGTTATTACCCTCCTAACGGCTCATGTTTTCTTGTCTCTGCGTTATTACGAGCCTAAGCAGATTCTGCTGTTTCCTATAGCTTTACTGGTTTCTGCCATATCGGGGTTTAACGCTGGTAATTTCTTACCATGGGTCGTGACCTGTATGTTGGTCTTTGGGGCTGTTGGTATTGATTTCAGAAAAATACTAAAGGTTTATCTGCTTGTAGGTGGTACGATATGCGTCACCACAGTGATTGCCAGCCTGGTGGGTGTCATCGAAAACGTAACTGACGCGTTGGATATGGAAAGAAATTCGTTACTCGATGAAGCTTCTGAGCGACAATGCTTAGGTTATGGTTGGTCTACAAATATGGCCAACCATGTATTTTTCTTGGTTCTCACTTATTTTGCATGGATAGGGCGTAGGTTTAAATTCAAGGAGATGCTGTTGTTCTTGATATTGACGTTATGGGTGCTTAGTCGTACTTTAAGCCGACTTAGTACACTCTGCGTGGTGATGTTACTGCTTTTCTCCTTGGCTTATAGGTTAGGTTTTATTCGGAGAATAATGAACAGTAGGATTACTATATACATGTTAATCTTGTCGGTGCCTTTCTTCGCTTATATCTCATATTATATGACAGCATCTTTTGATGAAACAAGTTTGGAATGGGTTGTAATTGATGTTTTGCTGACAGGTCGTCTGTCTATTGGATTAGAAGCATTGGAGAGTACTGGCATATCACTCCTTGGACAGGAATATGAAATGTTTAGTTCTGCCCGAGATGACGGACAGATGTATAACTATTTGGACAACAGCTATCTTCAATTGATTATCATATACGGACTTTTTTATACTTCACTGCTGATTGCGGCTTATATTGTGATAGTAAAACAAGCAGGTCGGCGTAAGGATGTTATTTTAATGGTATCAGTTTTTATGGCTGGATTCACGGGTCTGATTGCTCAGCATTTTATAGAGGCTTATATGAATCCGTTTTTATTAGCGTTGTTTGCAAGTCATGAGATGGGTACTGCAGAATCCCTTACGGACGAAGTTGAAGATGGCTCGGAATCTGTTGCAGAAATCGCAGATAATGAAAATGCAGAAACCTATGGAATCGCTTAAAAAGAAGACTGTACGTGGGGTTGCGTGGAGCACTGTCGACCGTTTGTCGGTTGAGGGTATAAAGTTTCTTGTGATGATCATTATTGCACGTAAGCTCTCACCGTCTGACTATGGTATTGTGGGAATGCTTGCCATATTCATCGCAGTCTCTGATTCATTGATTAACAGCGGATTCTCACAGGCTCTGATTAGAAAACAAGACAGAACGGAGGTAGACAATAGTACCGTCTTCTACTTTAATGTAGTAGTTAGCCTGCTGCTATATGCTGTTTTATATTTTGTCGCACCAGCAGTTGCAGAATTCTATGAAGAACCGCTTCTGAAGCCTGTCATGAGGGTTATGTGCCTTCTAATCGTGATTACATCCTTTGCAATAGTGCAACGTGCGCTCTTAACGGCGAATATTGATTTTAAGACGCAGACGAAGGCATCTGCGATAGCTTCTCTTGTATCGGGGGCTGTAGGCGTTTATCTTGCTTATCATGGTTATGGGGTATGGACGTTAGTTTACCAACAACTTACGAACAATGGTCTAAACACGTTATTGTTGTGGCTATTATCCAAATGGCGTCCCCAGTTGACTTTTTCCTGGCATTCATTTCAGGGCTTATTTTCCTTTGGCTCTAAACTAATGATGGTAGGTTTGCTGGATACGATTTATAATAACCTTTATCAGTTGGTTATTGGAAAATTCTATTCGTCCAGCAGTCTGGGGTTCTTTACTCGGGCACGTCATTTTGCAGAGTTCCCCGCCTCAAACGTCACAATGATTCTTCAGCGTGTAACCTATCCTGTTTTATGTACAATTCAAGAGGACAATGATAAGTTATCGACGATTTATCGGAGAATGCTCAAACTATCAGCGTTTGCCATGTTCCCGATATTGACCGGCTTGGCAGCTGTTTCTTATTCCTTGGTTGATATGCTCATTGGTGAGAAATGGCATGAGGCTGCTACCTTATTGATTCCTATTTGTTTCAGTATGATGTGGTATCCAGTTAATTCTATTAACTTGAATCTGCTTCAGGTGAAAGGCCGGTCTGATCTTTTTCTCAAGATTGAAATTGTCAAAAAGATAATGGGGCTTTCCATCTTAGCAGCAACATTACCATTCGGCGTTTTAATTATGTGTTATGGCATAGTTTTGAGTACAGTGTTGTCATTATTAATAAATACCTATTATACAGGTGTTATGATAAACGTTGGCTTCATACGCCAGATGCGTGATATTATGCCTACATTCTTGGTATGTGTGGTTATGTTTGCAGCTGTATATTATGTGCAATTCTTGATGGGAAGTTCTTGGTTGAGTCTGGTGGTTGGTATCTTGCTGGGTGCTGCCATCTTCTTCTCTTTGACGTATATCTTCCGTTTTAGTGAGTTGGAGGAATTATTTACCATCATAAAAAATAGGAATGGGAAATAGCCTGTATTTGCATGCTGATTTAATGGTATCAGTGCGATGTGCCACTTATAATCATGCTCCCTATATTAGACAGTGTCTTGATGGGTTCGTGATGCAGAAAACCAATTTCCGCTTTGAAGTCATTGTTCATGATGATGCCTCTACGGACGGAACAACAGATGTAGTTCGGGAATACGCAGAGAGATATCCTGACATCATCAAACCGATGTACGAGCAAACAAATCAGTATTCGGTGGATGCAAAGGGAATGAATGAGAGAATTAATTCGCGTCTTGTCGGAAAGTATGTGGCAATCTGTGAGGGCGACGATTATTGGACGGATCCTGATAAACTTCAGAAACAGGTGGATTTTCTGGAAACTCATCCCGACTACTCCATGTGTTATCATGCAGTCAACTATATTAAGGATGGGATGGTTATAAGAAACGACAGGCTTTCGGAAAAAGAGTGTGACGTGTCTGTTGTTCAAATGATACGTGGTGGTGGATATTTCTGCTCAACCAATTCTCTTTGTTTTAAGCAGAATTTGTATATGAATCCACCTAAGTATAAACAGATGGCTGATACTGGTGATTTTCCGCTTCAAATACATTTAGCATTAAATGGCAAAGTGCGGTATATGCCAGAAACAATGGCTTGCTATCGGGTGATGGCGGCCGGGGGATGGTCCGCTAAGGCAAATAAAGAAATTATTCCGATGGCTCATTTCTTGAACATGAAAGAATGGATGCAGGAACTGAATAGCGAGACTAAGGGAAGGTTTCAAAGTGTCATCTATTATTTCATTGTTTCATTGTTTTTTCACCCCACTAAGAAAAAACTGTTTCCGAGGCAGGAATACTTGAGTCTTTTCAGAAAGATTAGCATCTTCTCAAGAGACCTGCCGTTAAGGTCGAAATACAGAGCTCTTAAATATTTTTTATTTTTCAAATGGAGTAGCAAGTAAGAATTCTACGCATTAAGAGATGGAAAAAGGACCTGTACAAGTTTCAGTTCGTTGTGCTACATATAATCATGAACGTTATATCCGCCAGTGCCTCGATGGTTTCGTCATGCAGAAGACGAACTTCCGCTTTGAGGTGATTGTACATGATGATGCTTCGACTGACGGAACAACCGATATCGTTCGTGAATATGCAGAGAAATATCCCGACATCATCAAACCGATGTTCGAGAAGGAGAACCAGTACTCCAGAAATCTCAGGGCCATGGATAAGGCAATCAATGCAAGACTTGTTGGCAAATATGTGGCGATATGCGAAGGTGATGACTATTGGATTGATCCACTTAAGCTGCAGAAACAGTATGACTTGATGGAAGCTCATCCAGAATGTTCCCTTTGTTTCCATTCGCACAACCTGCTGCTCCCTGATGGACAAATCAAGGAGCATGTCAATAGAAATCGTAAGACAATATATACTGTGAAGGATTTTATTTGGAGAGGAGCAGAGTTTGTGACGACTAACGCGATGCTCTTCAGAAGAGAACTATATTGGGATTACGAAGATAGACCTGACTATTGGAAATATTGTAATGTTGGTGATTATCCGTTGCTGCTTCATCTGGCTTTAAACGGAGAGGTCTTTTATCTGGATGACGTCTCCTCGGTGTATAGGGTGAATAGTATTGGCTCTGTTTCGAATAGGAAAGGCTCTTTCCATCAACAGGTACAATTTTTAAAAGAGACGATGTTGTTTTATAACAGATTCAACGAGTATACTGATAATAAATATTGGTTCTTTATTGCGATGAAGAAAATCAGGATATTTGTTCGATATGTAAAACGGATGATATAGCGAGTAACTGTTTGTTTATTTCTGAGAATGATATAAATAAGTGGAATGAAGAATAGCATAATGATGAAGCTTGTCAGGCTCCTTCCTGACAAAATATATCTGTCACTTAAGTTTTATAATGTTTTTGGAAGATTCCCGAATTGGAAGAATCCGCAAACTTATAGTGAGAAATTGCAGTGGCTGAAATTGTATGACCGGCGACCAGAGTACACGAAGATGGTAGATAAATATGCCGTTAAGAAGTATGTCGCAGATCTTATAGGAGAAGAATACATTATTCCTACTCTTGGAGTTTGGGATAGACCCGAAGATATAGACTGGGATAAACTACCTAATCAGTTCGTTCTGAAGACAACTCATGGAGGTGGAAATTCTGGAGTTGTAATCTGCAAGGATAAGAATAGTTTTGACAAACAACTAGCAGAAGAAAAATTGAATGGAAGCTTAAGGACAGATTTATATAAGGTTTGGAGAGAATGGCCTTACAAAAATGTGCCTAAGCGTATAATAGCAGAAAAGTATATAGAGTCCCAACTAGATACTAAAGACTTACCTGACTACAAGTTCTTCTGCTTTAACGGTGAAGTGAAGATGTTGTATGTGGCAACAGGTCGCCAAAAAGAAGGTGGGCTTCGTTTCGATTTCTTCGATAAGGACTTTCATCACTTACCGTTTTACCAGAAGGATCACCCAAACTCTGATATTCAGCCCATAAAACCAGTATCCTTTGACAAAATGAAAGTGTTAGCCGGTCAACTGAGTAAGGGATTACCTCATGTGCGGGTAGATTTTTATGAAGTTGGTGATAAAGTATTCTTTGGAGAAATGACCTTTTATTCTATGTCTGGAATGACGCCGTATATCCCGTCAGAATGGGATAGCATAATTGGCGGCTATTTATCATTACCTAATAGTTAAGAATATGAAAGTTTTCATGCTAATCAGGTTCCTCGATTACAGCGGGGCTCCCACCATGTTCAGGTGGGTGGCAGAAGCCTTGCATAAGAGAGGGCATGAAGTTGTTGTCTGTACCTATAATACTCCCAAGAATGATATTACGTTATCAGAGGGCATCCAATGGATAGATTTTACGGAAGAGCATAAGGGGTTCTTTGGTATCGTTTCCCAAGTCAGAAGGTTTGTTAAAAAATTCAATCCTGATGTGAGTGTTTCGTTTCAATTGGATGCAAACGTCTACAATATCCTATCCTGCTATGGGTTGAAAACTAAATCAGTGGTATGCGAAAGGAACGACCCGTACAAACCAGGTTATTGGAAGCTGAAGTTGTTCTATCCGCTATTTAGATTTGCCGACGGTGCTGTATTCCAGTTACCTAAAGCACGAGAATATTATAAGAATGTGAAAGTGCCGGTGACCGTGATTCCCAATCCTATTGTGGCTACAACAACAATTCGGTGTGAGGGCCATGACAATCGTAAGAAAATCATTGCAGCTCATGGCCGTATAGATATATTCCAGAAGCGGCAAGACGTGTTGATAGATGCTTTTGCAAAATTGGTGAAAGACTTTCCGGATTACCAACTTCACATTTATGGCAGTCAGTGGCCAGGTACTCATGATGAGGACAAACTAAGAGAGCAGATCAGACGATTGGGTCTTGAAGGAAAGGCCCAACTGATGGGTGTGAGCAAAGATCCCCAGAAGGATATCAAGGACTCAATGGTGTGGGTTTCAACTTCAGACTTCGAGGGAATATCCAATGCACTTATGGATGCAATGGCTATAGGCATACCTGTAGTGGCTACTGACTGTAGCCCTGGTGGTGCCGCTTTCCTGATTAAGAACAAGGAGAACGGCCTGCTCGTAAAACGTGGGGATGCAGATGCTGTATACGAGGGTATTAAATATATGATAGAGCATCTCGAAGAAGCTGACGAAATGGGCAAAAAGGCATTGGAGATAGAAACATTGTTGGACAGTAACAAAATTGAAGAACAGTGGGAGAATTATTTGCTGTCTCTATGTAAGGCATAATGTAATAGACAAGTATGATAACAAAAGACGATTTTATATTGATTACTGGAGCCTCCGGATTCATAGGTACAAATCTCATAGAGCTGTTTGAGGAGAAAGGGTATCGCTTTGTAAATTATGACAAGGCAGATGCGACGAAGCCCAGCCAGCATAAATACTGGCATGAAGGCAATATCATGGATAAAGAGGCTTTGTCTGTGGCCTTTGACAAGTATAAACCAACCATCGTAATTCACTTGGCAGCCAGAACAGATACTTTGAGCGATAATCTGGAGGATTATATTGTAAATACGGAGGGCACGGAAAATGTTGTGAATGAGATTATGAAGCATGATTATGTGAAACATGCGTTGTTTGCTTCAACACAATATGTTTATAAAGATAATGTGACTCCTTTTGGTCTGACAGATGACAGTTATGCGCCGCATACAGTATATGGCATCAGCAAAAAGATAGACGAGGAATATATACGTAAGGCTGCTCTGAAATGTAAATGGACGATTTTCCGTCCTTGCAATGTATGGGGGCCTTGGCATATGCGCTATCCTAATGAGCTTTGGAAGTATATTGCCAAGGGCATGTATCTGCATCCTAGTCGTAAGCCCGTCATACGTACGTATGCATACGTCAAGAACTTGGTTCGCCAGTTGGATGCAATTATGAATGCATCTGACGAGTTGCAAGATAGGAAGACGTATTATTTGGGAGATATGCCAATTGACAGCTATATATGGCTGAATGCTTTGTCAAGGGAAATCACGGGAAAGAATGTTAGGCGAATCCCAAAGTTCTTTTTCAGGACAGGTGCGCTGGTAGGTGATTTCCTTCGATTATTTGGTGTCAATTTCCCGCTTTATTCAATGCGCTACCTTAACATGATAGAGGATTTCTATGCACCTAGTAATGTAACAATAGCGCTTTTTGGTGGTTTCTCGCAGAATTATGAGCAGAATGTGAAGGAAACCATCGACTGGCTTAGGGGAGAGGGAAAGGAATATTTTGACTATTGGAAGAAACGTTTCTAACTTTCTTTAATGCGTTTTCATATTAAAATAGTATTAGCGATTTCGCTTTTCTTTTGTGCATTAGAAGTCTTCCCTATTGCGGTTCACTCTGTAGCAGAGCAAATAGGGTATTTGTATCCAGAGGATTTTGGTGCAAAAGGCAACGGCATACATGATGATACAGAAGCCCTACAAATAGCTTTGGATTCTTTGGATAGGATAGGGGGAGGAGAACTTCGTCTTGGAAGTGCTATCTACATGGTATCCTCTATAAGACTGGGGAAGAAAACATCGCTCATTGGTCGTGGAAACGGAGCATCACTCATTAAGCAGATAAAATCTTCTCAGAATGGGTGCGTTATTGTTCCGGCAAAATCTGCTGCTCTGCGTATTTCTAATCTGTCTATAGTTGGAAACGATTCTAACTCAGGGCTTTTGATTGAAGATTCAAAAGGAGGAACCGAGAATCATCCATATCTTTTTAACAAGACTATCAAGGATGGCGTTCCTCAACCGTATAAATGGATAACAATTGATGATATTTGCGTTTACCATTTTGGCACTGGATTATTAATTGAGCGGCCAGGCTTTAATATTAACATCTGTAACTCGACGTTTTCTCACAATGGTTATGGGGTGATTATGAAATGCACAGACAGTTCAATGTATAATTGCTATATTACAAATAACAAAACCAATGGGCTTCATATTGTTGGATCGAACAATAAGATCAGTAATGTGAAGAGCATCTTTAATGGCATGTATGATCCGGAGAAGCGTGCCGGTATATTGGTTTATGGAGACCGCAACCAACTTGTGAACTGCGAGACTCAAGACAATCATTGTTCTGGCTTCCTCGTACTTGGTAAGTATAACATGTTCTCAAACTGCATGTCTAATACAGATGGATATAGTGTGAAGGAACGAACGTACAATCCTGCGGCAAAGGCTGTGGGATTTAAGGTTATGGGTTTGTATAATTCTTTTTCGAATTGTACAGTTTCTTCATATATAGATAAGTATGGCGCAGTTTATCATTCACCGGTTATTGTGGATAGTGTTTATTCATGTGATTATCCAGATATCTTCAATGATATTAAGGTTCTGATAGAGAAAGACAGACCGTTATTTCATGAACCTTTTAAGAATGTGCAGACATTGGTTTCTAAGAACAAGGTATTGTCTATTCATAAAGAGTGCCTATATGACAATGACTACTTCGTATCAGTAAATAATAATAGTAATGTGGTCAAGGGTGTTTGTCTGGGATTGGCCAGCCTAAATATTCTTGCTGATATCAGATGCAGAGAGAGAGGGGGGGACATCATAAATGTCATAGGAAAGAACCACATGTCGGTTTCGCTACTCAACAGGTGTATCAGCCTCTCTTGGAATGGAGAGAAGAAGGCTGAGCTGTTATTGGATGAGGATGCTGCAATGAGTCAAGATGATTTACGGCTGATTCTCTCTCTTGTTCAAAAAAAGCAGAAATTGACCGTTTCGCTACTTTGTTTTGAGAAAACGAAAACACGAGGATGGATAAGAAAGGAACTCAGAGAAGATACGGATATACCTGTACTTACAATGGATGATGCATCTGTGAAAATCGGAGATTCAAGTATGGCGATAAAGCGTGTGGCGGTTAGCCATACCCCTATGCCGGAATCCGTGATTCTGCCTTATAGTAATACAAATTGCATCTATGATGGCTCGATTATATATGTGGATGCAGATTCGTCCATCTAAATTAATATGATTTTAATCATAGAAAGTTCTATATGCTGAATTTGAAGTGTTTGAGCATCGTTGAATCAAAAGGTGCATTAAAGGATATACCCGAGGGAAAGGTACTGATTAATACTATAAATGCACATTCTTTTAATACGGCGCAAAAAGATGAGGGGTTTGCCGAGGCATTGAAGAATGGCGATTACCTCATTCCTGATGGTGCTAGTATCTTAAAGGCTTGCCTGTGGCTGAAGGCTAAGTCACAGCCGAAAGAAAGAATCGCTGGCTGGGATTTGTTCGAATATGAGATGCGGAGACTCGAGGAAAGAAGCAAGATGTCAGCGAATAAAGGTAAGGCGATGTTTATGGGATCTTCTGAGAAGGTGCTATCGATGATTCGTATGCGAGCTGCAACCGACTATCCGAACATACAAGTCATAACCTATTCTCCTCCTTATAAACCAGAGTTCTCTATTGCGGACAACGCTGCAATCGTTAAGGCTATCAATGAAGCTAATCCTGATCTGCTGTGGATTGGGATGACGGCACCTAAGCAGGAGAAGTGGACATACCAGCATTGGAATGAGTTGAATATCCATTGCCATGTGGGTACTATTGGTGCGGTCTTTGACTTCTATGCAGGTACTGCGGAACGAGCCCCTAAGTGGTGGCAGGAACATTCTTTGGAATGGTTATACCGATTATGCATAGAGCCCAAAAGAATGTGGCGCAGATATGTATTGGGAAATCCCAAATTCATATATAATATATTTAAGGAAAAGTATCTGGTGTAGGAGTTTTCGCAAGGATGTACCAGATTGCAGATAATGTGTTTTTTCAGCTTATCCGTTATGCGATAGGTGAAACGGTTGAGATGCCTCAGCTGTCTGATGAGGTCTGGGAGAGGATGTACGAGACGGCAAAGAAACAGTCGTTAGTGGGTATTGCCTTCCAGACTGTGACTCGTCTTCCTGCAGACCTGCAGCCACCAAGGAAACTGAAGCTACGGTGGTTCATGCAGGTGGAGAAGATTGCAAAACGGAGTGAAGTAGTAAACGATGTCGCAGTCAAGGTTGCCAAGCAATTCTCCAAAATTGGAGCACCGAATTGCATTCTGAAAGGCCCTGGAAATGCACTGATGTATCCTCGTCCAGAATTGAGGACTGCTGGGGACATTGATATTTGGCTAATGGTGAAGCCGGATAAGGTTATTCGAATGGTTAAGAAAATGAGGCCAAAATCAAAGGCATGTTATCACCATATTGATTTCCCCCCAGTCGGAGGAATACCAGTAGAATTGCATTACCGCCCTCAGTTTATGAATAACCTTGTTTATAACCATCGTTTCCAAAAGTGGTGTTCTGCAAATGCTGGGCGACAAAGTTCAAATCTTGTGGATTTGCCGGGTAATGTGGGTCAGATAAGTGTTCCTACGAATGACTTTAACCGGATATTTCAGATGGCTCACATATCTAAGCATATAACTCAAGAAGGAATAGGCCTTCGTCAGTTATTGGATTATTATTATCTCTTACAGCAAGACTTTACAGAGGAGGAGCGTAAAGAGGATGTACGGTTGTTGAAGCATTTCGGACTCTATAAAGTGGCGACGGCGGTAATGTATGTGTTGCAGGAGGTGTTTGGCTTAAAACAGGAACGGATGATTGTGCCCGTCGATGAACGTAGGGGAAAATTCTTGTTGGAAGAGATTATGCTGGCAGGCAATTTCGGACATTTTGATGAGCGAGTCAGCCATGATAGCGGACAGTTAGGGAGGAATATTGCTCGTCTGAAACGTGATGTCCGTTTGCTACGATATTTCCCATCGGAATGTCTGTGGGAACCCGTATTCAGAATTTATCATTTCTTCTGGCGCGTGGCACACAACTAACGGAATACAACAAATGAATCGCGATAGTAATATTTATCCACTGTTGTTTGAACCCAACTTGCACAGTGTGGTGTGGGGAGGAGACCGGCTTTGTCCTTACAAGGGCTTGGAAGCACGGCAGGAGCCCATCGGGGAGAGCTGGGAGGTGAGTGCCGTAGAGTCGAGCCCGTGCACTGTAAAAAATGGAGCCTTTGCCGGAAAGGACTTGATATCAGTGATTAAGGCGTACCCTGAGGAGATTTTAGGTCATGCGGTCAGTGAACGCTACCACCAGCAATTGCCCCTGTTAGTGAAGTTTATTGATGCCAAGCGCGACCTGAGCATACAGGTGCATCCTGACGATGAAATGGCGCAACGCGAGCACGGAAAGATGGGCAAGAGCGAGATGTGGTATATTATCGATGCTAAGCCGGGTAGTTATCTCTATGCAGGATTTAATCGCGAAATAACACCCCAAGAATATAAGGCACGCATCGCAGACGGCACTATCACTGAGGTGCTGGCTCGCCACGAAGTGAAGATCGGTGATGTGTTTTATCTGCCTGCTGGTCGCGTTCATTCTATCGGAGGCGGCATTCTGTTGGCAGAGGTTCAGCAGTCGTCAGACGTCACCTACCGTATCTTTGACTATAATCGTCCTGGCATGGACGGCAAACCTCGTGAACTGCATACCGAGTTGGCGGCTAAAGCGTTGGACTTCCATGTGGAGGAGGAATACCGCACGATTTACCCTGACCAAAAGGGGTATGCCAATCTGGTGATTGATTCTCCCTATTTCAGCGTACGGGTGATAGAGACGGAGGTCCCCTTCCATCGCAACCTGCTGAAGTACGACAGCTTTATCATCACCATGTGCATACAGGGTGATTGCCGCCTTAAGATGCGTGGCATCGACTACGAGGTGGAACTCCCTGAGGGGCATAGTTGCTTGATTCCGGCTGCAATAGCTGACTATGATGTAATCCCCTTGAACAGCACCACGCGCCTGCTCGATGCGTTTATCGACAACAAGGATCGTAGCCTGGCAAGGAAGGTGACACGTTTCCTGCATATCTCGGATTTATGAAACCTATACGATATATTGATTGAAAACCATGAAAAACAACACACAGACCAATCGATTAATCATGTACATGATAGTGGGCGTTGACTTTATTATTCTCAATGTCCTGCTATTCCTGTTAGTGCAGTATCACCCGTGGTTAGAACAATGGATACCCATCAAGTCACGTCTACTCGTGTTCGTGAGCAACGTTGCTTTATTGTTGGGAGAGATGATTACACCGCCAATAATCCATAAACGAGCTATTTCTTTTGGCAATGTGGTGCAGCGAGTGTTTCAGTTGACGCTCATGCAGGGTTTCTTTGCTGTATTCTTAATGAAGATACTCCATTTCAATTTTGTAGGTGGCAACTTGCAGGTGCAGATATGTGCATTGATGCTTCTATTTATTCTGCTGTCGCGAGCTTTAGAGCGTATGGTTATTGAGAAATATCGCAGTGTCGGAGGTAATTCTCGTCGTGCTACATTTATTGGTGCGGATACAGAACTTCTCAACGTCTATCATAAATTGAAGGATGATCTTACGATGGGGTATCGTATTGACGGTTATTATGCTGACGAAGATATGCCTCATAATGAAGGCTCGCTGACGAAATTGGGAACGCTTCAATACTTCTTGGATAACTTAAAGAATCCTGAAAAACTGGATGTTGGTGATGAGTTGTTTGTTTGTCTTTCACGCCGCGATAAGAACACAATCAAGCGCATTTCGCACTTTTGTGACCAGCAGGTGGTGAGATTCTACTATGTTCCCGTATCCTTAGAGACGTTGGGCATGAACTTGAATCGTGAGCTGATAGATGACATAGAGGTGTTTACGACCTATGATAATCCGTTGGAGAATCCGTGGAATAAGTTTGTTAAGCGTGCATTCGATATCGTGATGTCGATAATCTTCTTAATTCCAACGGCCCTGATTTTCCCGTTCATCTTTATAATCATGAAGATACAGAGCCCCGGACCTATCTTGTTCAAGCAAAAACGTACGGGCTTGGATGGAAAGGATTTCTATTGTTACAAGTTCCGTTCGATGCATGTTAACGACGATGCGGATACGGTTCAGGCCACAAAGGACGATCCCAGAAAGTATCCTTTTGGAAATTTCATGCGTAAGGCAAATATCGACGAACTGCCTCAGTTCCTGAATGTCCTGAAGGGCGATATGTCCATCGTTGGTCCCCGTCCGCACATGCTGGCTCATACCGAGCAGTATTCGGAGTTGATAGACAAGTATATGGTTCGCCATTTTGTGAAGCCCGGAGTGACAGGTTTCGCACAGGTGACTGGCTATCGTGGCGAAACGAAGGAACTGTGGCAAATGGAGGGTAGGGTGAAGCGCGATATCTGGTATATGGAACATTGGAGCTTCTGGCTGGATCTTCGTATTATTGTAATGACAATAAAAAGTATAGTAATACATGACAAGAATGCTTATTAGTAAATGACATAAAACATTAATAATATGGGAAAGGTTTTAATAATAGGAGCTGGCGGTGTTGCTACAGTGGCGGCGCATAAGGTAGCTCAAAAGCCTGACGTTTTTACGGAGGTGATGATAGCCAGTCGCACGAAGAGTAAGTGCGACGCATTGGCTGATGTGCTCAACAAGAAGTATGGCTGCAAGGTGCAGACGGCACAGGTGGATGCAGACAGCGTGGAGGAACTGGTGAAGCTGCTTTCCAGCTTTAAGCCGGATATTGTGATGAATCTGGCGCTGCCATATCAGGACCTTACTATCATGGAGGCTTGTTTGCAGACGGGATGTAACTATCTGGATACTGCCAATTACGAACCGAAGGATGAGGCGCACTTTGAATATTCCTGGCAGTGGGCCTATCGCGAACGTTTCGAGCAGGCTGGCCTGACGGCTATCTTAGGCTGTGGCTTCGATCCGGGTGTAACCAGCATCTATACGGCATACGCTGCCAAGCACCACTTTGACGCGATTCATTATCTGGACATCGTCGACTGCAATGCCGGTAATCATCACAAGGCTTTCGCCACGAACTTCAATCCGGAAATAAATATTCGCGAGATAACTCAAAAGGGTCTTTACTGGGAAGATGGAAAGTGGGTGGAAACGGAACCCATGGAGATTCATCAGACACTTTACTATCCGAATATTGGCCCGAAGGAGAGCTATCTGCTCCACCACGAGGAGATAGAGTCGCTTGTCATTAACTATCCGACGATTCGTCGAGCTCGTTTCTGGATGACATTCGGACAACAGTACCTCAACTATCTCGACGTGATTCAGAATATCGGAATGGCTCGTATCGACGAAATTGAGTACAAGGCTCCAAAGGCCGATGGGTCGGGTGACGAGGTGGTGAAGATTGTACCCCTGCAGTTCCTGAAGGCTGTGCTGCCCAATCCACAGGATCTTGGTGAGAATTACGATGGCGAGACCAGTATCGGTTGCCGCATCCGTGGTGTCAAGGATGGAGAGGAACGCACCTACTACGTCTATAATAACTGTTCCCATCAGGCTGCTTATGAAGAGACGGGGATGCAGGGCGTTTCGTACACCACAGGTGTTCCGGCCATGATAGGTGCGATGCTCTTCCTGCAAGGCAAATGGCAGAAGCCTGGTGTTCACAACGTTGAAGAGTTTGACCCAGATCCCTTCATGGAACGTCTGAATCAGGACGGACTGCCTTGGAACGAGATGTTTAACGTGGATTTGGAATTTGATTAAAGTGTAAGGCTATGGCAAAGAATATAGAGAAAATGGCTGAAACTACAGCGGTTAACGAGAAACTGAAGGCGCTTCAGGCTGCTATGGCTAAGATAGAGAAGGACTTCGGTAAGGGAAGCATCATGAAATTGGGTGATGAGCGCATCGAGGATGTTGAGGTCATTCCGACAGGTAGTATCGCGCTTAATGCAGCATTGGGCGTGGGTGGATATCCCAAGGGACGCATCATCGAGATATTTGGACCGGAGTCGTCGGGTAAGACCACTTTGGCAATTCATGCTATCGCCGAAGCGCAGAAACAGGGGGGGATAGCAGCATTCATAGATGCCGAGCATGCTTTTGACCGTTTCTATGCGCAAAAGTTGGGCGTTGACATAGACAACCTTATCATTTCCCAACCGGATAATGGGGAACAGGCTTTGGAGATTGCCGACCAACTCATACGCTCCAGTGCTATAGATATTATAGTGGTAGACTCTGTTGCAGCATTGACCCCCAAAGCCGAAATTGAAGGGGACATGGGCGATAATAAAGTGGGACTCCAGGCCCGTCTGATGAGTCAGGCTCTGCGTAAACTGACCGCAACGATTAACAAGACAAAGACCACCTGCATTTTCATTAACCAGCTGCGTGAAAAGATAGGTGTCATGTTTGGTAATCCTGAAACTACCACGGGTGGTAATGCCCTGAAGTTCTATTCATCTGTACGCTTGGATATCCGAAAGAGCAGTGCCATAAAGGACGGCGACAACATCATTGGAAACCTGGTGAAAGTGAAGGTGGTGAAGAACAAGGTAGCTCCTCCATTCCGTCGTGCAGAGTTCGAGATCATGTTTGGAGAGGGAATCAGTCGTGTTGGCGAAATCGTAGACCTGGGTGTCGAATATGGTATACTGAAGAAAAGCGGCTCATGGTTCAGTTATGATAATGGTCGCATCGGTCAGGGGCGTGATGCTGTCAAGGCAACCCTGCGCGATAACCCGGAACTTTGCGATGAAATAGCTGAAAAGATATTCACAACGATGTCCAATACTCCAGCGTCGAAGGTAGAGTCAAAGGAGGAAGAAAGAGAAGCAGAAGAGTAATCTTGATACAGACAGACGACGGGACGACGAGGTTCAGCTACCTTATCGTCCCGTCGTCTTGTATATGCTACTTCCTGCCATTATGTCGTAAATACGGACAACTTCACCCTTTTCTTAATTCTTTTTATCCTAATATCCTTATTATTCCCTTCTATTGGCACGCACTTTGTTCATTGAAGGGTGTGAGATAGAACTCATTAAGAATCATACTCGAAAATACAAACTTAAAATAATAAAGATTATGGGAAAGATTATTGGAATCGACTTGGGTACAACTAACAGCTGTGTATCCGTATTTGAGGGCAACGAGCCCGTGGTTATTGCCAACAGCGAGGGCAAGCGTACAACTCCCTCTGTAGTGGCATTCGTAGAAGGTGGCGAACGTAAGGTGGGTGATCCTGCCAAGCGTCAGGCCATCACCAATCCTAAGAAGACTATCTTCTCTATCAAGCGTTTCATGGGTGAAACCTACGATCAGGTACAGAAGGAAATCGCACGCGTACCTTATTCTGTAGTACGTGGCGACAACAATACTCCGCGTGTTGACATCGACGGTCGCCAGTACACTCCGCAGGAAATCAGCGCAATGATTCTGCAGAAAATGAAAAAGACGGCTGAGGACTATCTGGGTCAGGAAGTGACGGAGGCCGTCATCACCGTTCCCGCTTACTTCTCCGACTCTCAGCGTCAGGCCACCAAGGAGGCTGGTCAGATTGCAGGTCTCGAAGTTAAGCGAATCGTGAACGAACCCACGGCTGCCGCTTTGGCATACGGTGTGGACAAGGCTAACAAGGACATGAAGATTGCCGTCTTCGACCTCGGTGGCGGTACGTTCGATATCTCAATTCTGGAGTTCGGCAGCGGCGTGTTCGAAGTGCTGAGCACCAATGGCGACACTCATCTGGGTGGTGACGACTTCGACCAGGTTATCATCGACTGGCTGGCCAATGGTTTCAAGGCTGAAGAAGGCGTTGACCTGAAGCAAGATCCCATGGCCCTGCAGCGCCTGAAGGAGGCTGCCGAGAAGGCTAAGATAGAGCTCTCCAGCACCACTTCCACCGAGATAAACCTTCCGTATATCACAGCCGTAGGCGGTGTGCCCAAACACCTTGTTAAGACCCTTACTCGTTCTGAGTTCGAGCGTCTGTGTGACAGCCTGATTCAGGCTTGCAAGGTTCCTTGCCAGAATGCCATGCGCGACGCAGGTCTGTCAAACAGCGACATAGACGAGGTTATCCTTGTGGGTGGTTCTACCCGTATCCCTGCTGTGCAGAAGATGGTAGCAGACTTCTTCGGCAAAGAGCCTTCGAAGGGTGTTAATCCCGATGAGGTCGTAGCCGTAGGTGCCAGCATCCAGGGTGCTGTCCTCACAGGTGACAAGAGCGACATCGTGTTGCTCGACGTAACTCCCCTGTCTATGGGTATCGAGACGCTGGGTGGCGTGATGACCAAGCTCATCGAAGCCAACACCACTATTCCCTGCAAGAAGAGTGAAACATTCTCTACCGCTGCCGATAACCAGACGGCTGTAACCATCCACGTCCTGCAGGGTGAGCGCCCAATGGCTGCTCAGAATAAGAGTGTAGGCCACTTCAACCTCGAAGGCATTGCTCCCGCACGCCGTGGCGTTCCTCAGATTGAGGTAACGTTCGATATCGATGCCAATGGCATTCTGAACGTTTCGGCCAAGGACAAGGCTACGGGCAAGGAGCAGAGCATTCGCATCGAAGCTTCAAGCGGTCTGTCGAAGGAAGAAATAGAGCGCATGAAGGCCGAGGCTGAGGCTAATGCAGAGAGCGATAAGAAGGAGCGCGAGAAGATTGACAAACTGAATCAGGCCGATAGCATGATTTTCCAGACGGAGAACATGCTGAAGGAGAGTGGTGATAAACTGCCCGCCGGCGTAAAGGCCGAGGTTGAAGCAGCTCTCGATAAACTCCGCAATGCCCACAAGGCACAGGACATTGCTGCCATCGATGCAGCCACAGCCGAACTGAACAACGCTGCCCAGAAGATGTATCAGGCAGCCCAGCAGGCAGGTGCTGGTGCACAGCCTGGTCCCGATGCTGGTTTTGGCGGCGCAGGCTTCCAAGGCAGTCAGGCTGGTCCTCAGCCCGGTGCCAATAACGGTAAGGCCGACGACATCCAGGATGCCGACTTCGAGGAGGTCAAATGAGACGCATAAGTAAAGATATAACAAAACACTATTAAATGGCGTGTAACTCATTGAGCTACACGCCATTTCTTTTTTATTGCTGTCCGCTAAAACTCAAATGAGCATTAATAATCGTCCGCGATGCCGATAAATAGGCATTGCGGACTCTTTTTTTGAAAAGTAAGCCCCTCTA
>CAJOJA010000012.1 GCA_905234735.1 uncultured Bacteroidaceae bacterium
AGCAGATTGCTAATCCGTGTGTAACGGCTATGTGCAATCTGCTTTTTTGTTAATAATCAAGAAGTCTTCCTATCTTGAGGGGTTTTTCAGTGCCCTCTTTTAAGGACATCTATATCGCATGGAGTTTTGTAGAGCTTTTGTAACTCTGCCAGTGTAAGGCTTTCCTTATTAACAGGTACAGTGGGTATTTTTTCAAGAAAGTCATTTGGATTGGTGCGAATCATCTTGTCTCTGTATGCGATGTTGATAAAACCACGGAAGGTTGACCAATAGCCAGCTACTGAGTTGATGAACATAGGTTTTCCGTTTCTTAGATTCTTGGCGGTTAGAAGGTATTTACGGAAGTTGTTGCAAAGGTCGATGTCCACCTCTTCACACCGGCATTTGCCACCGACAAAGAATTTGAAGTGCTCATAAACAAACTTCCATTTGGGATCTTTCCCCTGAAGTACTCTGTTGAAATAATCAAGGAAATCACCATGCATCTTAGATTTGTCAAAGAAGTCGTACCTTTCGTTGACAACGCTCTCAAACCTACGGCATCGAATGGCTTCAGCCTTTTCTGTCATGATCTCGTTGAACTCCTTTTCTCGTTTGTTCTGAGGGTCTGCATAGATGTAGATTCCTAACGATTCGTGGCGAGTGGTTTTCATCGTAACGATGTCCCGATAGCCTGGATAGTAATCCAGATAGAATGACAGCATCCCATTTTTAATGGGGCGTGTCCTAAGTGTTACTGTCTTACAATACTGCATAGTCTTTATAATTTAATTTGGTTGCAAATGTCTTTACTTATTTGATACTGATAGCTTTCATTCCTTTATAATTCATGATAAGGGCTGAATAAGTCTGAATAATTGGAAATCCTTATGTGAATTGTCGCTCATGGATCGTTTTTATGATATCCTCTTTGAGGAACAAGGCGAACCTTCCTTCATGGACTTTTCTTACATTGCTGTATCTTAGCATCCCGTAAACTTTGTCCCTGTCCATGTTGAACTTCTCACATATCTGTTCTACAGTATAGTATTGGTCGCTGTATTTAGCCAAGGTGTTGTTTACGTCTTCAATGGCAGACCTGAGATAATAGGCTATACCATGTTCTTTCTTGGATGGAATCTTATGCCTTGATACGAATGACCTTCTTGCACAAGTTGTAATACCAAGCATTTCTTCTACATCTGTGCCGGATAGCCATTCTGCACTTTCGTTCTTTTGCAGTTCTTCGCTTGCCTCATTCTTGGCAAACAGAGCTTCAACGGCTTTCAGTTCATAGAAGTTGACATGCTTCACCGTTATCTTTGGAATGTTGGCCTCTCTTGTTCGCCCATGAACGTGATGAACCGTGACCTTGAAGCGTTTGGCAATCTCTTTGGAACTTCAAACTTCTCCGGGTCTCTGTTGAATAGCTGCTCAATAGCAGCCTCGTTATAGTAGTTCAAATGCTTTATAACAAGCTTTGGCGTTTTTGCTTCACGAGTCTTAGCCTGGACGTGTTTGGGCGTGACTCCATATTTTTCTGCTATTTGAGCAACAGAAATATAACCTTCTGGAATAGCACTGAGTTTCGGCAGTTTTGCTCTCCGCTCTTTTTCTTTCTCCAGAGAATTTGTTTCCATGCGCTCTTTGATAATGCGGTCAAACTCCTTTCTGTTGATGACAGTAAAACGTCCCTGTTTATGATTGTCTATTTCATAGTTATGGACGTAGTAAGATATCTGGTCTTTTGAGAAATGGTACTTCTCCATGACTTCTGCGTATGTGTAATAGTTCGGATCGATGGATTCACGCTCACCTTTCAGCGTATCAATATGTGCCCTGGAGTAATAGACAGTTCTTCCTTGTGTAATACGTGGTATCTTGTTTCTGGTCACAAATGATAATACAGCTGCATGGCTCATCTTGTATTTCTCCTCCAGTTGCGGAATAGTATAATAGTCACGTAAGTCAATATCCGCAATAAGTTGAGCAAAATGAACATCAACTAGAGCACGGTCAAAGAAGCAGTTGCGACCTTGGTATACTTTGGGGATGTTGTATTTCTCAACTCTGGTCATAATAGCCTTCTTTGAGCATTTGAACTTCTCCATGATTTGCCTGAAAGTGTAGTATTCGCGTTTCTCCTGCTTCTTCTCCGAATGAGACTGATAAGCTGGAGGATTGTCAAACAATCTCTCGATGTCAGCACGGCGGATAAGGGTCTTTCCCTTCATCTGAACAGCCTTAATCAAGCCACTGGCGAGTTCCCTATAAACAGAGGACTTACCAATGCCTAATAATTTTGCTGCTTCCCTTGGTGTTAGGAATGCCTTTCCATGAAGCACGTCCTTGGGGGTATCTTCCTTGTCTTCTGGATGTGCCTCGCAATAGTCAGCAATCTGCTTTTGCCGGATTGCTCTCTTGTAGTCCTTGTTATTGCACGAAGGTGAGCAATATATAGTGGTCATCTTATGTGCAATAAAGGATCTTCCACAATACTTACAGCGTTTCTGAATCTCCATAAAAGTTGCATTTGTTAGTGAATTTTCGCTTGCTAAAGTGTCCCACAGTGTCCCACCACGTCCCATGGTGTCCCAGCTTGTATCCTCAATGTCATTTTGGCATTTTCCCATGGTGTCCCAAGGTTGTGCCTACGATGTCATTTAGGTGTGAATCTGACTTTCTGTTTTACACTCGCGGTAGAAATACGGTGCAAAAATAACTGGAAAAACTGTAACTAACAAATATGCAACTCGAAGTGTTAAAATGCAAAAAGTCCCTCATTTAGAGGGACTTAGTTCAAATTACTCCAAGTTGTTCAGAGTTGTTTATAAGGGGTCACTTGCCCACGCAGAAGTGCTGAAAGATGTTGTTGAGGGTTTCTTGACTGGTAACGGTGCCTCCTGTGATTTCGCCCAGGTCGGATAGGACGAGGCGGAGGTCTTCGGCTATGAGGTCGCCGGGGAGGTTGGTGTTTAGGCCTTCGATGACGCGCTGAAGGCTGGATTTGGCACTGCAGAGGGATTCATAGTGACGGGCGTTGGTGACGATGATGTCGGTGTCAGAGAATATGGGTGCAGCGGCAATGAGCTGCTGCTTGAGAGCATCGAGGCCTATGCCGTATTTGGCCTGGAAAGGCTCGGTCTTGTTCTCAATGTGGATGACTGTTTGGTTGTCACGGACGGGAATGTCGGGGTATGGTACCCCCGGTTCTGTCATCATCAGAATGATGTGAGCGTGCTGTGCGGCAGCTATGGAGCGTTCGATACCCATACGTTCTATACAGTCATCGGTATGGCGGATGCCAGCAGTGTCGATGAAACGGAAACTGATGCCGCCGAGCTGGATGGTGTCTTCGATGGCATCTCGGGTTGTGCCTTGAATGTCGCTGACGATGGCCCGTTCCTCGCCGAGCAGGGCGTTTAGGAGGGTTGATTTGCCAACGTTGGGTGCACCGACGATGGCTACGGGTATGCCCTTTTTGAGGGCATTGCCGGCCTGGAAGGAGTCGGCTAAACGGGTGATATGGTTGTCAATAGTCTTTGAAAATGCGAGTAGCTCGCTGCGGTCAGCAAACTCCAAGTCCTCGTGGTCGGAGAAGTCGAGCTCAAGTTCAAGCAAGGAGGTGAGTCTGAGCAGGTATTCGCGCAGTTGGGCGAGTTCCGAGGAAATGCCGCCCCGCAGTTGGCTCATGGCCAGTTGGTGTGTGGCCTTGTTGGTGGATGATATGAGGTCGGCAACGGCCTCGGCTTGCGTAAGGTCCATTTTTCCATTGAGATAGGCACGTTGGGTAAACTCGCCAGGACGGGCCATACGACAGCCGTTTTCAATCAGCAATTCCAATACCTTGTTTAATATATAGCGCGAGCCGTGACAGGAGACTTCCGCAGAATTTTCACCTGTGTAGCTGTGTGGGGCATAGAAGACGGCGACCATCACCTCGTCGAGGACATCATCTCCGTTGAGGATATGTCCGTAGTGAATGGTGTTGGCTGTAACGCTTGTAACATCCTTGGAGAATATGCGTGAAAGAATCTCAAGAGAATGGTTTCCTGAGATTCTTATGATGCCTAAAGCCCCACCAGGTGCGGTGGCAAGAGCACAGATTGTATCAGAATGTATAATTGACAACTGATAGTGGAGAATTAGATGCGTTCGAGCACAAGTTGGATGAGCTTGTCGATGGAGTTCTTGTAGTTCGTGTTCATCTCCTGGGCATAGCGGTTGGCGATGACCATGCAACACGACATTGCACGATGTCCGAGGAGTGAGGCGAGACCTGCAAGGGCGGACGACTCCATCTCGAAATTGCAGATGTGCATGCCGTCGTACTCGAAGGATTCTACCTTTTCGTTCTGCCTGGGGTCGGCAATGGGGGCACGTAGCACGCGTCCCTGGGGACCATAGAATCCACCGCAGGCGATGGTATAGCCGCGAACCATGTCGTCGCCGGCTATCTGATTAATGAGTTCGGGGTCGGCTTGGGCCACGTAGGGAGCACAGAGCAGTGGGTTCCAGTCCATGTGGTGCTTGAATGCTTCCTCCATCTTAAGGTCGCAAACGTCGTTACGTCCGGCATAGAAATTCAGCAGACCATCGAAACCGATGCTTTTTACGCTGGCTACGAAACATCCCGTCGGCGTATAGGGCTGTAATCCTCCACAAGTGCCGATGCGCACCATCGTCAGCGTGCGGTGTTCGGGCTTCTCCATGCGGGTCTTGTAGTCGATGTTGGCAAGAGTGTCGAGTTCGTTGGCAACGATGTCGATGTTGTCACACCCGATGCCGTGCGATTGGGCCGTAATGCGCTTGCCCTTGTATGTGCCGGTGATGGTGTGGAATTCGCGGCTGCTGACTTCGAATTCCTTGGAGTCGAAGTGCTGAGCGATAGTGTCTACACGTGCAGGGTCTCCAACGAGGATAACTTTGTCAGCCAAGAACTCGGGAAGCAGGTGTAAGTGGAAGCACGAGCCGTCCTCGTTGATAATCAGTTCTGATTCTGCAAATCTTTTGGGTTCCATAGTATCTCCTTTCTTTATGTGTTATAGTCCAAGCTCTAACCTACGTATTTCGTTTTCCTGATGTTTGATTTGTTTCATCAGGCTTTCCTCGCTCTTCTCCAGCATTAAGATTTCTCCTTTTAACTGTACGCGTTGGGCCTCCGAGGCATTGTAGTAGTTGGTGCGCAAGCGAGACAGCGTAGTCGTTGCCTTATAAAGTTCATCCATGTTCTTGACGCGTAGGTCAAACAGTTGCAAGGCCTGCTGGGAACGGAAGTCTTTACGCTGGTGATAGATTTGTTTGTCGGTGACGATGAATTCGAACTCGTGTTCGTTCTCTGTATGTTTTGTATTTTTTGCTTCGCGCAAGCGGAATTGAGCTCTACGTACCTCATTGGCGTCCGACCATGTTTCCTTGATGGAGGTGAGACGACCCAGGCGACGCAGTTTCTCTATTTCCATCTCTTCAGGAACATAAACCTTACGTGTATCGTTGGGGATGAAGGCGTAGATGCACACTTTGCCAGCTGGTTGGTTGCGGTCGGTCACGAACCATCCGAGATGGTTGTTCTCATCGACGATGTACAGATAGTCGTTGGCAGGTGAGTTAAAGGGCATACCGATATTTTCGGGGGTCAGGTAACGATGTAGTTCAGCGTCGTAGCGCGACATGAAGATATCGTATCCGCCCAGACTTTCTGGACCTTGTGCGGCAAAGTATATGGTTGTGCCATCCGTCATCACGAAAGGATAGTTTTGGTTTTCCTTATCGTCAAAGAGGCCGGCAAGTGGTTCGGCATTTGACTTGGAACCATCGCTGTAGATAGTCTGTTCATAGAGGTTAAGCATGCCTTTGCCATTGTTTTGTGCAAAGATGATTTGGTCGCCCATCTGCGATTGGAATAGGGTGCATCCCTTGTTGTCCGTAGTGCCGAAGTAATCATTCGTCCGCATGACTCTACCACTTTCCGGACTTAGGGGAATATGGTCTAATACACGGTTGAGAGGAACGACGATACTATCCACATACGTCACCTGCTCCACTGCATTCAGTTTGATTTGGGCTTTCTGTAGCCATAGTAGCTTTTGTTCCTGTTCTGTTGTCGGCTGTTTGCTCTTTTGGAGTATTTCGATTTCGTCGTTCAGCAGTTGCTCGGCTTCCGTGAAATTGTAGGTAGCCAAAGCCTCCTGAAGATTTTTATCAGGGAGCTTTGGCTTATTCTGTGTTGCACCTTTTCTTCTTTGTGCCTGCAGGCTGGACAGCACCAGCAACATTAGCAAAGACAAAAGTATCCTCTTCATATGTACTGTTTACTTATTCTTCAAGTATTCGTCCATTGCTGCTGCAGCGCGTCGTCCGTCGCCCATAGCCAGGATGACGGTTGCACCACCACGTACGATGTCGCCACCAGCAAAGATGGTCGGGATGTTCGTCTGCATGCCTTCGTTCACCACGATAGTGTTCTTACGGCCCAGTTCCAGTCCTTCGATGCTGGTAGGCACGATGGGGTTGGGGCTTACGCCGACAGCTACAATAGCTTGGTCAATCTGACGCGTCTCCGTAGCACCTGGGATGGGCTGTGGGCTGCGACGTCCGCTGGCATCGGGTTCGCCCAGTTCCATCTTTTGCAGTACCACTTCGGTAACGTTGCCCTTCTCGTCGGCATGATACTCGATGGGATTGTGCAGGGTTAGGAATTCGATACCCTCCTCCTTGGCGTGCTTCACCTCTTCCAGTCTGGCGGGCATTTCGGCCTCGCTGCGACGATAGGCAATGAAGACATGCTCTGCACCCAAACGCTTGGCCGTACGGCACGAGTCCATGGCCGTATTACCGCCACCGACAACCATCACGTTCTTTGCTTTCTTGATGGGTGTGTCGTAGGCGGGATTCGAAGCGTCCATCAGGTTCACGCGGGTCAGGTATTCGTTGCTCGACATTACGCCGTTGGAGTTCTCGCCTGGGATGTTCATGAAGTTGGGCAGACCTGCACCAGAACCTACGAAGATGCCCTCGAAGCCTTGTTCCTCCAGTTCCTTGACGGAGATGGTCTTGCCGATGATGCAGTCCTTTACGAAATGTACGCCTATCTTCTCAAGGTTATTAATTTCCACGTCCACAATCTTATTGGGCAGACGGAACTCGGGGATGCCGTACTTCAGTACACCACCGATTTCGTGCAAAGCCTCGAAGACGGTGACGTCGTAGCCCATCTTGGCCATATCGCCGGCAAAACTCAGTCCGCTGGGACCGGAGCCGACGACGGCAATCTTCTTGCCGTTCTTCTCTTCCACCTCGGGCAGGGCAATGTTGCCGCTCTCGCGTTCGTAGTCGGCGGCGAAGCGCTCCAGATTGCCGATAGCAACGGCGGGCTCCTTCATCTTCAAATGTATGCACTGAGCCTCGCATTGCTTCTCCTGAGGGCAAACACGACCGCAGACAGCGGGCAGTGAACTGGTGCTCTTCAGAACGCGAGCCGCATCGAGGAAGTGCCCGCGTTCGATGTTCTTGATGAACGAGGGGATGTTGATATTGACGGGACAGCCTTGCATACAGGTGGGATTGGCGCAGTCGAGGCAGCGCTTGGCCTCGCGTTGTGCCTGTTCTACGGTAAGTCCCTGGTTTACCTCCTCGGTGCGAGTGGTAGCACGATATACAGGGTCGAGTTCAGGCATCTGGCAACGCTCTATCTGTGTGCGTTCCTTTGCCTTCATGCTCTTGCGCAGTTCGTCGCGCCAGGGGGCGTTGCGGTCGGTAAGTTCGGAGAGGGGAGTGGCCTCTGTGGTGGCGGTGGTATCGCCGCATGCGGAACAATTGGAGCCTTCCTTCTTTGCAATTGCTGGCTCCTGGTGTGTCTGATAGGCTTCCATTGCGGCCAGTTCCTCTGCCTTGAAGGCACCAGCACGGCGCAACATTTCGTCGAAGTCAACCTGATGTCCGTCGAATTCTGGACCGTCGACACAAACGAAACGGGTCTTACCTCCAACGGTGATACGGCAAGCGCCGCACATGCCTGTGCCGTCGACCATGATAGTGTTCAACGATACATCTGTGGGAATCTCGTATTTCTTGGTTAGCAAGCAGCAGAACTTCATCATGATGGCGGGACCGATGGCAAACACCTTGTCAACCTTCTCGCGCTGGATGACCTGCTCAATGCCGACGGTCACAACGCCCTTCTGGCCATACGAGCCGTCGTCCGTCATGATGATGACTTCGTCGCTCGACTTACGAACCTCGTCCTCCAATATAATCAGGTCCTTCGAACGTCCGGCCAGAACGCTGACAACGCGGTTGCCTGCGGCCTTCAGGGCCTGGATGATGGGCAACATGGGAGCAACGCCCACACCACCTCCGGCGCAAACCACGGTGCCGAAGTTCTCGATGTGTGTGGCACGTCCCAGAGGACCTACGACGTCGGTGATGTAGTCGCCTTCGTTGAGGGAACAGAGCTTCGTCGTAGAGGCACCAACGGTCTGGATGACGAGTGTGATGGTGCCAGCCTTCGTGTCGCTGCCGGCAATGGTCAGGGGGATGCGTTCACCATTCTCACCTACTCGTACAATGACGAAGTGTCCTGCACGACGGGCTTTGGCAATGAGCGGGGCCTCGACCACCAACTTGAATACCTTCTCGCTGAACTGTTCTTTCTTGACAATCTTGTTCATAGTTCTCAATCTTTTTTACCTTATTCTATAGGTCTTATGGGATTTATGGGACCTATAATTAATCAATAATCTCAAATCCGCAGTAGGGTACAAGTGCCTTGGGGATACGGATGCCGTCGGCCGTTTGGTTGTTCTCCAGCAGTGCGGCCACGATGCGGGGCAGGGCCAGAGCAGAGCCGTTGAGCGTGTGGGCCAGCTCGGTCTTCTTGTCGGCCTGGCGACGGATGCGACACTTCAGACGATTAGCCTGATAGGTGTCGAAGTTCGATACACTGCTGACTTCCAGCCAACGCTTCTGGGCCTCGGAGTACACCTCGAAGTCGTAGCAGATGGCACTGGTGAACGACTGGTCGCCACCACACAGACGCAGGATGCGGTAGGGCAGTTCCAACTTCTTTAGGAGTCCCTCCACGTGCTCCAACATCTCCTTGTGGCTTTCGCGACTGTGCTCGGGGGTGTCGATACGCACGATTTCCACCTTTGAGAACTCGTGCAGACGGTTCAGTCCGCGTACGTCCTTACCGTAGCTGCCTGCCTCACGACGGAAGCACTGGGTATAGGCACAGTTCTTGATGGGCAGTTCCTGTTCAGGAATGATGACGTCACGATAAATATTCGTCACGGGGACCTCTGCGGTTGGGATGAGATAGAGGTCGTCCACCTCGCAGTGGTACATCTGTCCTTCCTTGTCGGGCAACTGTCCTGTTCCGTAGCCGCTGGCCTGGTTCACCACGGTGGGAGGCATGATTTCCTCGTAGCCGGCTGCACGGGCTTCGTCGAGGAAGAAGTTGATGAGGGCACGTTGCAGCCGAGCACCCTTTCCACGATAAACAGGGAAGCCTGCGCCCGTGATCTTTACACCCAGGTCGAAGTCGATGAGGTTATACTTCTTGGCCAGTTCCCAATGTGGGAGTTTGGCTTCAGCAACCTCAGGGTTCGTCGTCCAGTTACCTACGGTGTCTACGCCCTCTTGGCATTCCTTGAGGTTTGACTTCACGACCCAGTTGCAGTCAGCACATGTGCCTTCGGGTACTTCGTCGTAGGGAATATTAGGAATCTGACACAGCAGGGTGTTCAGCGTCTTTTCGGCCTCCTCCTTCTTTTGCTCTAGTTCCAGACCCTGTTGCTTCAGTGCGGCCACGCGGGCTTTTACTGCTTCGGCCTCCTCGCGTTTGCCTTGCTTCATCAGACCGCCAATCTCGGCAGCCAGTTTCTTAGCCTCGGATAGGTTCTGGTCCAGCATCGTCTGTGCCTGTCGGCGAGTTTTGTCTACTTCTATTACTTCGGCAATGGCTTCGCGTGCGCATTTGAAGCACTTCTTTTCCAGACCGCGAATCACACGCTCAGTATCTTCTGTAATCAATTTAAGTGTCAGCATATCTCTTTTACCTTAATTTATTTAATAATTGCGTGCAAAGATACGAATTAGCGAGCAAAAAGCCAAATATTTACTTATTTTTCCTTGTTTTTACCATATTGTCACGCGCTTTTCCTTAGGCACGAACATATGATCCTGTTCGGTGATGCCGAAGGCTTCGTACCAGGCATCGATGTGGGGCAGTTGTCCGTTCACGCGCCACTTGCCCAGCTCGTGCGGGTCGCTCTTGACGCGTTTGCGTATTTCCTCGTCGCGGATGTTCTGTCCCCATACGTTGGCGTAGGCCAGGAAGAAGCGCTGTTCGGGCGTGAAGCCGTCGAGGTCGGGTAGGGGGTTGACGGCTGTGGCGTTCTTGAAGGCCTGGAAGGCTACCATCAGACCACCGTGGTCGGCCATGTTCTCGCCCAGTGTCAGGCTTCCGTTAGCATGCAGGCCTGGCAGCACCTCTATGCTGTCGTGGAACTCGCGCATCACCTGTATGCGTTCGGTGAATTGCTTGGTATCCTCGTCGCTCCACCACTGTCGCAGGTTGCCGTCCTTGTCGTACTGGGCACCCTGGTCGTCGAATCCGTGGGTCATCTCATGTCCGATGACGACACCTATGGCTCCGTAGTTGAAGGCATCGTCGGCCTGCATGTCGAAGAAGGGCGGTTGCAGGATGCCGGCGGGGAAGCAGATTTCGTTTGTAGTGGGGTTGTAGTAGGCGTTCACCGTCTGGGGTGTCATGAACCATTCGTCGCGGTCTACGGGTTTGTTCAGTTTCTCGCGAATCATCTCCTGAATTTCGAACTCGTTGCAGGCCAGCATGTTGTTCAGATAGTTTTCGCCGATATTCAGCTTGCTGTAGTCGCGCCATTTGTTGGGGTAGCCCACCTTCACGTAGAAGGCATCCAGTTTCTCCTGTGCCACCTTCTTCGTCTCGTCGCTCATCCATTCCTGTACGGCGATGCGTTCGCCCAGGGCCACCTGCAGATTGGCAATCAACTTCTCCATGCGTTCTTTGGCAGCAGGGGGGAAAAAGCGGGCTACATACAGTTGTCCCAGTGCCTCGCCAAGGCCGTTTTCTACGGCGCTGACGGCACGTTTCCAGCGCGGACGGTCCTCCGTCTTGCCGCTCATTGCCGTACCCCAGAATGCGAAGTTCAGGGCGCGGCTCTCGTCGTCAATATATGAGCTGGCCATGTTGATGGCGTGCCACAGATACACGTTCTGCAGTGCCTCGGGTGTTTCCTCCTTCATCACCTTCTCCACCTCGTGGATGGCGATGGGCTGCCCTACGGAAACCTCTTTCACCTGCTGGTCGGTGAAGTAGCCGAAGTAGGCGTCCCAGTCGACGCCGGGGAACTGTTCCTTCAATTCGGCATAGGTGATTTTGTTGTAGTTGGCCTCTGGGTCGCGCAGTTCCGTCATGCTCTTGCTGGCACGTGCCAGACGGGTCTCGATGCGCATCACGTCGGCAGCCATCTGGCGTGCATCCACCTCTCCAAATCCCACGTGCTGAGCCAGGTCGGCAATATACTTCTGGTAGGCTTCACGTATCTTCACAGTTTCTGGGTCGGTATCCACGTAGTAGTCCTTCTGTCCCAGCGTCATTCCACCCTGGTAGATGCTGACCAGATTGTTCTTCGAGTCCTTCTCGTCGGCTCCGATATACATGCCGAAAAGTCCAGGCACGCCCTGTCGCAGCATTCTGGGCCATACGTCCTTCAGCCACATGTCGGTGACCTCCCTGCTGCTGCGGTACCCGTCGCACAGGAGGAATGCCTCGAAGGCTCCCCACCAGTGTTCGTTCAGGTTCACGCTGTCCATAGCCGAGTTGTAGAGGTCGGCAATCTTCTGCTCGATGCTGCCTTCCTTGTTGTCGAGTGCAGCCACGCTGTCGATGAGTTCGCGCAGTTGCTTGTTGTTGTTCTCCTGCAGCACGTCGAAAGAGCCGTATCGGCTGTATTCCGCTGTTAGCGGGTTGCGTACCTGCCATCCGTGAGTGGCGTATTCGTAGAAGTCAGTACCCACTTGGTACGTTGTGTCTAGATTCGCCAGGTCGATGCCCGACTTCAGGGTCTTCTCGCCCCATTGGCAGCCTGTTGCTAAGGCTGCCATAACTGCAATTGCCATAATCTTTTTCATACCATATCTATAATAAAAGTTTAACTCCATTTCACATTTCATTTAAGCGACATGTTTTTCCACGTTTCTTGCAAGGTGAGAGATGCGCTGACGGAGGGTGTCTGCATCTTGTCGTTCTCCACAAACGACTGGCGTTTGACTTCGGTGGTCAAGTATTTCTCCAGTTCTCCCAGAGTGGTCTGTCCCTTGGTGTCCTGCAGTTTCTTCAGCAGATAGTAGGTAAACATTCCGTGTCGCATTTCCTTGTAGGGGTAGGCCGTCTCGTCGCCCTGTGCAGCGGTGAACACCACCATGTTGCCCTCTGGCTCCTGTGGTTTTGCTTTGATGGCCACTCCGCGTGCCGATGCCATCATGCCCCCTTCGCGTTTTGAGCCGCTGAAGCAAGCGTCGAGGAATATCGTTATACGTTCTGCCTTGATCTTGCCCAGTTCTTCGTATAGCACCTGCAAGGGATATGCCGTTGCAGGGTCGCTGCCCAATCCGTCGGAGGGCAGCAGATAGGACGACTTGTTACTCTCGTCGGGGATGCCGTGTCCTGCATAGTAAAAGATAATGCGCCCCTGTCCTTGGCTCACATCCATTGCCTGTTTCAGCCAGCGGACCGAGGTCCGGATGTTGTTCAGCGTGGCATTGATGCTATATTTGATTTGCTTCTCAGGTACGCCCAATGTCTGCTGTACGTACTGCTTGAAGACGTGAGCATCGTTTTCGGCGTATGGCACATCGGCTTCGTTGTCATATTTCTCGTTGCCGACAATGACGACGAAGGTGTTTGGGTTCGCTTCGTTCGTCGTAGGAATGTTTTTATCCACTTCCGACAGTGCATTGCTCTTTTCCTCCTCTTGTTTCTTTCGTAGCTTTTCCAAGTTGGCCGGTGCCTTCTTGTTTCCCTTGTCGATAGCCTTTTGGTACCATGCGGCAGCCTCTGCATAGTTTTTTTCTACGCCCTTGCCGAATTCATACATCACGCCGATGTTGTTCATGGCATTTTTGTCCCCCTGGCTGGCAGCTTTCCAGAACCATTCGGCCGCCTTCTTGTAGTCTTTTTCCACACCGTCGCCGTTATAGTAGCATACGCCGATGGCATTTTGTGCCTCAATGTTGCCCTTTCGTGCTGCTTCGATGTTTTTTTCGTACTTTGTTTGTTCTGCCTTCTGTGCAACGATTGTGGATTGCTTTGGTGTTGTATTCTGTTGTTGCTTGGCAGCTGTTGTTTGCTTCCTCTGGGCAACCCTTGCCTGCACCAGATGCTCCCTTGCCGCTTGCTGTCCTCCAGCAAGGGCTTTCTCTAACCAGAAGATTGCTTTCTCGAAATCCTGCTGGATGCCTTCGCCGACTTCGTAGCTGACGCCCAGATTATACTGTGCAATCGGGTCGCCCATGTCGGCTCCAAATTGGTACATTTCAACGGCTTTATCAAAGTTCTGTGCCACTCCGTTACCCGTTTTGTAACACACCCCCAGATTGTTATAGGCTGTAGGAAGCCCTAAGTCGGCAGCCTTCTCATAATATGCGAAAGCCTTTTCATAATCAATCTCTACTCCAACACCGTGATAGTAGTACATGCCGACGTTGTATGCCGCATTGGGGTTGTTTTGTTCAGCAGCCTTGCGGAACCAGTACAGGGCCAGCGTATGGTTCTGTCCCACGCCCTGTCCGTTCATGTAGCACACCCCCAGGTTGTATTGCGCCATAGGAAGTTTCTGGTCGGCGGCCTTGCGGAACCATTCTGCAGCCTTCTCGTAGTTTTGCTCCACCCCTCGTCCATTATAGTAGCAGGTCCCTACATTGAACTGCGCCAGAGGATTGTTTTGTGCAGCTGCCTTGCTGTACCATTGAAAGGACTGATTGAAATCCTGCGGAACTCCAGTACCGTTCTCATAGCAGACACCAATCTCATTTTGGGCTGTGGCATCCCCTCGTTTTGCAGCCTCGATGTTCTGCATGTAAGCGTTTTGGGACACAGCGTTCAGTAGGCAAAGAGTCCATGCCGCTATTAAGAAAAACCATCTTTTCATAACTATTTTGATTATTATTCGTTCAAGCAGATTCAGATACAAAGTTAAAACTAATGCGGTAGAAATCCAAGAAATAATGATGAAAAAGCGTAATATCGTCAAAATTATTTGGAAAATCGTTTGAATTACATTAACTTTGCCTCCCAACAATGTGGATGCGCTTTCCTGTTTAATCCTACTGTAAACGAAGATATTATATAACTTTCAAATCTATCTCGCCATGAAAAATTATTTCTTAGCATTCATCACTTTTGCTGCCTTCGTGCTTGCCGCTTGCAGTGGCACTACAAAGGGAGGAACAGAGACCATTCCGGAAGAGAATGAGAATGCCGCTGTTGAGGTTCCGGCTGCTAGGGACAGCATCACCCCAGACCAAGCAACCGACGTTGTGGAGGACCTCGAAGTCGCAGAGCCGACAGCCAATCCCGAGGTAAAGGAGGCAGAAAAAGTGAAGCCCAAGTCCGCTGAAACTGCAGTTGCTGAGGAAACACAGAACACCCCCAAGGCTTCTGCTGACGAGGACAAGCCCTCGCTGTTTGGCGTATGGGCGATGAAGATTGCTGATACGTATGATACGGACAACAAGAAAACAGAATGCAGTACGACGGAGAGCGCCGTGTGGGAGTTTACTGAAAAGACTGTGACCGTCTACGAAGAAGACGACCTCAACGATGGTCAGCCTCTTTCGTACACCTTGAGTGGTAATGTAATTAAAGCGAAGGACGTTCCATTCACTTTTACAATAGTTAAGCTGACGGCCACTACACTGGTTCTCCGTTCATCGGTATATAACGACAGCTACAAGATTTTTACTTTCAGTCGCGTATAGCATACCCGTCGAACTCACGTTAGGTGGAGATGCCCGTAGGCCTATATGCGTATGGGCTGAATTCCGGTCTCCGTGCCGCTGCTGGCCGGTTCACCCTGATAGGTGCCGATGAACAGAACGGCGCCTGATGAACGTTCCGTGATGAGGTACACGAAGGGATGGTCGGCCAGGAAGTCGTTGGGCTCGCCGGACATAGCCTTGTCGGTAAACCCAAAGACGGTGACGGCACCAGCCTCGGTGCCCTTTTCGTTCACCTTGATGCGAGCCACCTGGAAGGCTGCGGCGATGTGAACGCCGTGGGGCGTTCCGTCATGCTCCTGCACGATGCCCATGATATTGTCGCCGTCGAACCACGAACTGAGGCCCATCTGCTTCAGGGGACGGATGAGTCGGGTGGTCTGGTTGGTCTCGAAGCGTGGTATCCACATGTTCACGGGGACGTACTGCAGTTCCTTGTCCAGTGCGGCCAACCGCTTGGCGGAGAGTGCATCGAGGATGTCGCCCACGGTCTGTCCCTTGCGAGGCAGCAGGAAGGTCATGCTGTAACGGCCCTTGGCAAAGGGTAGGCGCAGGGCTTGCATGAGGTCGTCCTCGGCATACGGGAACTCCTCGATTTCGGCTTGCACCATCATGGGTACGGAGGTCGTAGTGCCGTCCTCCTTCGTAAAGGTGCGGTCGGTGGTGAAGTCGGGGTAGAAGGGCATTGTCCAGTCGCCCTTGAAATAGAGGGCGTTCATCAGGTAGGAAATATAGTCAGTGTTAAGGTACTCGAACACCTTGGGAATGAATCCGTTGGTCTTCTGGCTGCACCACTGGTTCATGTAGTCGACGGTTGCCTGCTGTGAGAAGTCCAGCGCCTCGCAGTCGGCCTTGTAGACGTTTCGCAGTGCCTGCTGGAAGTTGGGATTTATCTGCACGTCGCTTCGGAGCAAGTTCTGGTAGTAGGCATTGGCCAGATAGACTTTGACGGCATCGTCCGCCTCCGGCAGTCCCAGCATGAGGCTGGCCATGAGGTCGTGCAGCGTCGTGGTGTCGTCTTCGGGCAGACCCAGTGCCGCGTTCAACTGTTGCAGGGGTGCGCCGTCGCATCCCAGTCCCGTCATGCTCATGGCATAGGCCAGGCTCAGGGGCGAGAAGATGTTGCTCTGGCCCTCCTCCTGCGTCAGGCGGAACAGGCGCAGCGAGAAGTCGTTGACCATCATCATCTGGGTCTTCTGTGCCTCGCTCAGGGGCCATGTGGCCTGTGGGGTGTAGGTCTCGAACTTGCTGTCGGCAACTGCCGCGTTTTTCGTTTCACTGTTGGTGGCAACGGGGCTTTCCGTGCTTATGGACACAGGTTCATTTGATGTGCATGCCATCAGGGTCATGCCCGTCAGGAGGAGTAAAAATGCTTTCGTTTTCATGTCGCGTTCATATTTGTGGTCAAAGTTACGATTATGATTGCGAAAAAGCAAGTATTAACACGAATTTCCATGAATTATTCGTGAATTATTACTTTTCGTTTGTTGTGCAGATAAACTCCCTTCGGAAGCACAGAGGGTACAGAGACCTTGCGACCCGTCAAGTCGTAATAATTCTTACTTATTGATTCTTCATTCTTAATTTCACTGATGCCGTTGCCTTCGAGCGGCAAGGAGAAGTGAGCTGTGTAAGCCTCCTCGGTGTTCTCTACGGTGACGGTGTAATCTCCCTGGGGGTAGCCAGTGAGGTTGATGTCGAGTGTTCTGAGTATGTCAGTCCGGCTGTTGTCGGCATATCGGTCTTGCTCTTCGTCTTTGTGGTGGATTGTAATTTTGTAGGTTCCCGTCATGTTTGCGAAGTCAATGCTAAGCATGGCATCGTCGTATTCGCCCCATATCAGTCCGATGCCCGGGGCGTAGGCCGGTCCCGTGGGACGCGTCTTGATGACGTGGGTGAAGTCTATCTTTTCCTTCCGTGCCTCGGCGCCGCCGGGATTTACTTCTATGTCCGGCCAGTGTTGCGAGACGTCCTCAGTCCAAGTGCTGGACTGATAGAGCGTTTCGTCCCAGACTGTGCAGGACAAAAGTCTGTTGAAATACATTCCTGTGGGCCAGCCGGGATCGGGGCCTTCACATGGTCCGGCCATGTATCCTATGCCCTCGTACCAGGCATCATGGTTGATGATGCTGAGGTCTCCTTCTTCGCTTGGCCCATATACGCCCAGCAACGTCCGTTTGAGCGAATAGCCGTCGATGTTTTCCTCCTCCTTCTTGTCTATAATAACCTTGATGCCTTCAAGGAAGGGGTAAACGTCCAGTGTATCGCCGATGTTGGCACCGAAGTCGTACAGCAGGCCGCCGCTATAGTACACTTTCTTCCCCTCTTCGCGTAAGGCGCCATTGTAGACGGTCACCTTGCGTTGCTGGGTGACATTCGTGCGCATCAGTTTCCGGTAGGTCTGCTCCTTGATGACGGTGTCGCCCTCCAGATAGTAATAATCTATGGAATGGGCAGGATATTGCGGCAACGTGACCCATCCTGTCTTCCATACTTTGCCATCCTCGATGAATGGGCGGTAGACGTCTCTGTTGAAGACTTCATGTTCGCCTTCCTCGTCGTCATACAGGAATCTGTATTTATCGTAGTTGCAAGTGTCGTCTTTCAGGGGCGGATAATCGAAGTAGAGGTCAACGGCATACGGTGTACTCATGCAAGTTGTGGCTTCATCCATTACTTCCTCTGCAAGGGATATTTTGTATGTCCAAGGCTCTTCTGTAGGGGACAGCTTACAGTAGATGTAGTAAGGGGAGCAGGATGCCAACCACATGTAGCCTTTTACGTGCAACTGTCCGCCCGTGATTTCGTAGTCCAGCAAGGGCTTCCCTTGGTACTTTTCTTTGTATTCCTCCCAACTCAAGCCTTCTCCCGATACTAATTCCTGACCTATCACACTGATCCCTCCTCCACAACTGCCGAATATTGAAAGCGGACAGATGAAAGGTTGATTATAACACACCATATAGGCTACATTGAAACTACTCCATGCAGGGTCGGCTAAGTAGTTCGTGTTCGGAATCCACCCGAAGGTCGGGTTGCTCGTGTCGCCAAAGCCTTCCACCCAGGTGTGATTCACATGTGCCATTTGGGATTCATTATAAAGATTTACGGACGAGAACGTGATGGTCTTGAGATACTTGTCTTTTACGTTCATGTAATCCACTTTTGTGACGACGCAAAGGTTTGCTTCGTGTTCGATGTCGATGTTGAACGTGTCGCCAACCTCCAGCGTGAAGTCGTAGACACAATATTCCTGTGCAGTCTCTTCGTCATAGCGATATACTCGTCTGTCCTCCTCGCGGAAGAATCCCTCCAGATGTTTGGCCTCTTTGTCAAAACCTTGGTAGACAGTTTTGTCTTCCGAATAGAGTGGCATGTATGTGTGCTCGCCAATGCTGACCTCTTCGTGCTGGAAAAAGTAATCGGTCTTCGATATATACGGCCCTACGCTGAACCCCAGCACATGCCATTTTTTCCACTTTTCCACGAATGGGACGTAGTCATCCTGTTTGCCTTGGCAGACATACGTCTTTGGTCCGTCGGTTCCCCATATCGTGTACTTGCCGGGCTTGAAGCCTGGGATGCGGACGTCTAACTCCCGGAATTTGCTGGTAGTAATTACATGCACTCCATAAAAAGCAAAGGCAATTGTATTGTCCTCTGTGATTTTACATTCAATACATTCGGGACCAAATGTGCTCTGTGGTAGGTAGATACCTGAAATGCACAGCGTATCGTGGCTGAATGCATAGTTTAACTCCATCTTATTGGATTCGGCTTTCTGCTCGGGCAATTCAAAGAATGTAATCTTGTAATCGGGCTTATTGATGTCGGCCATGTAGTCGAAATATTCTCCTGTCATGTTACTAACTTGGTATAGTTGTGCCTCCACTGGGTTGCCCCTCATCTCCTCCCATGGGATTAAGGGCGAAATTATTCCCCAGTTTACGGAACCCACTCCCTCAATCCATACGTCCTCTTTGCCTGTCTCCGATTTCAGTCGTAGCATGTGGGGATGAATAGAACCGGTTGGATAAAATGCTTTTTCATATTCAGGGAAACTGCCAGTTTCGACCACCGTAAATACTTCACCGCCAGGATATAACTGAAATTTGTCACCCACATCCAGCCCAAAGTCGAAAAGCAGAAGCTCCTCGCCCACATCGCTTAGGCAATATATTTTATTCCCCTCCTGACGGTAATATAGAGTTTGAGGTATACCACTATAATTATTCTTTATAGTGCTGTAAGAATAAGTCTGAGGAACCAGAATAAACTCAGCAGGAACATACTGTTTGCCATTAATCTGTTCAAGCCTCGTGCTTGTTCGCAGCAATGTATTCTTTTGCTCTCCATTGTAGAAGGTTAAATGGTTTCTCCACAATTTTCCATACTCACTGATGGGAGAAGGTAGTTCTGAATTAGGAATATAGATGGTGGGGAATTCTCTGCTGTCCTGGGCCATCACGCTCAGATTCAGAATTGTCAGGCATGCTAACAAAAGTGTAATGGTTTTCTTCATGGCTTTTCCTTTATTTAGTTGTTTTCTTTATATCCGTTTAATCTGCTTCATCGTGGTGGTGAATATCATCCACTAAATTCGTGTAATTTGTAGTCAAAGGTTCTTATATCTTGTCCAGCACTTGTTCCAATGTGGTTTCTGAATCATTTTCTCCGAATACCTCTTTCTTCAGTTTCAGTTTGCGGTGTTGTACGGCAGAGATGCTGATGGCATAGACGTTGCCGATGGTGCGGTTGGTCAGTCGCAGACGGGTGAGGACGCACAGTTGCAGGTCCTCCTCCTTCATATCGGGATGTTCTTCGCGCAGACGGGCAAACCGGTTGTTGTCGATGGCGTTGAGCATACGCTCCACCTCGGCCCATTCGCCTTCGGAGAGGTTGACGTAGCGGTCGCCGCTGGCAGCGAGTTTCTGCACCACCTCCGAGCGTTCGTAGATGAAGTTTTTCAGGAACTCGACCGTTGTGTCGCGCTGACGGATTTGCTCGCTCTGTAATGCGGCCTCGCGTTCGTAGATTTTTCGCTGCCGATGTCGCAGACGAACCTCGCGAACAGCAATGTAGGCGAGCAGCAGCATGAGCAGCAGACCGCCGATGAACAGGACGATGTGGAGCCGCTGCCGATAGTGCATACGCTCGTTCTCCTGTGCCTGTTGCAGGGTGTCGTGGTAGTAGTCATCCTTCTGCGAGAGGGCATTGAAATAGAGGTCTTCAGCCCGCTTGAAGGCCTCGTCGATAGCCGTTGAGGCTGCTTCCGTATCGTTTCGTCGCAGGGCCAGTTTGGCCAGGTTGCTTTCCACGATGTAGGCTCCCCGTATGTCGTTGCCGTAATCCATCTGGCGGTAGACGTCCTCGGCCTGACTGAGCGAGTCGCAGTATACCAGTGTGCGGGCCAGCACCTGTTGGGCGCTGAAGAGCAGGTCGCGGGGCGCCATCTGGACAGACAGGCGTGCACAGCGCAGTGCCTTGGGGTAATCCTGCATGGCCCAGTGGATGTTGGCCAGCGTGGTGTAGGTCTGGCTGATGAGTGTCGTGTCGTTGGCTTTTAGGGCCATCTGGTTGGCCTTTCGGGCATAGCGCAGGGCTTCGTCGAAGGACTCATCGTTATTATACGCGCGTTGCGACGCGTACGTACCTATATAATCAAGGATGATGATGTGGTTGCGTGGCTTGTCGGGATGCTGCCGATAGGTTGCCAGTGCCTGATGCGCCATGTCGAGTGCCGCATCGGTGTTGCTCCACGACAGCGACTGGGCCAACTGCAACTGGGCGAGATAGAGCGTATGCAGGTCGCCCTCTTGACGGGCCAGTCGAATGCTTCGGCGAAGCAACTGTTCGCTCTGGTGTATGCTGTCGCTGTCGTATGCCGTCAGTGCCTGTTCGTAAACGGAGCGTGCTGTTTCCTGTTCGGTCGTCTGGCAACTGAACAGGAGGACTGTTATGAGCACTGGCAGTAGGATTTGTACGTTTTTCATGCGTTACTTTTTGGATTTCGGTGCAAAGTTACGGCTTTTCTGCGTAGGTTGTATCGCTTACCCCGTGGAAAAATGCAGGCACAAAAAATCCGCCCAACCCCTATGAATGCAAGGGTTGGGCGGATTGTGATGGTCTGGAGGGGGTGGAAATCTATCTTCTGGGACTCTCTTTTCCGAAGAGATATTGGGGCTGATAGCCTCCGAAGTCAACAACGATGTGCTCGAAAACGATGTCCTCGGTCCCCTTCATGCGCTGGATGCCTTCGCGGAAGAATTTGTCGAGCTGCTGCGGGTTGGTCTGATAGTTCCAGGGGCCCCAGTCCTTACGGTGGCGGGCGTACTCCTGATGGTTGCGGGCCATGGGTTCGTGGTGACTGGTGCCGATGATGACGCCCATCTCGTCGGCCAGTCGCGAGTTCTCGGGGTCGTCGGCATAGAAGGCCCATGCCCACATGGCAGGCCACAGGAAGTTGCCGCGAAGACGAAGGATGAGGTCGAAGACGCGTTCGTAGAAACGGTGGTCACCGTAGTCGGTGCCGTAGGTGTTCTTCACCCATTGCATCAGGCAGGGGCCCTCGCGGATGTGAGGCCTATGCTTGTTCCATCTGTTCCATGGCCTGAGTCCATTCGTCCTCGGCCTGGGCAAGTTGCTGTTTCAGTTTCCCGTGTTTTTCGTAGAGCGACATGTCGCTGCCGCCTTCAGGTGTAGCCATACGGGCTTCCAGAATGGCGATGGCCTGTTCCAGTTCGGCTACGTGTTGTTCGGCATCGGCCACAGCTTTTTCTAACTTCTTCCGCTGACGGGCTTGGGCCTTCTGCTCGGCCCATGCGGCCCCACCAGACCCACTTCGTCCCTCTCTTGAAGGGAGGGTGATGGCCTTTGCCTGCAGAGACAGGTCCTCTCCCTTTAAGGGTATATTAGAGTGGGTCTTGAGATAATCATAAATTCCTCCCAGATACTCTCGAACACGTCCATTGGCAAATTCGTAGACGCGAGTGACGAGACCATCGAGAAAGTCGCGGTCGTGACTGACGAGGATGACAGTGCCGTCAAACTGGCGGATGGCCTCTTTCAGAACATCCTTCGAACGCATGTCGAGGTGGTTGGTGGGTTCGTCGAGGATGAGCAGGTTGACGGGTTCGAGCAGTAACTTAATCATTGCCAAACGTGTGCGCTCGCCTCCTGACAAGACCTTTACTTTCTTTTCTGATTCTTCGCCACCGAACATGAAGGCACCCAGGATGTCACGAATCTTGGTACGAATATCTCCCCGTGCCACACGGTCGATGGTGTCGAAGACGGTCAGTTCTCCGTCGAGCAGTTGTGCCTGGTTCTGGGCGAAATAGCCAATCTCCACGTTGTGGCCAATCTTCAGTGTACCATCAAACGGTATTTGTCCCATGATGCACTTCACCAGCGTGGTCTTTCCCTCACCGTTACGGCCTACGAAAGCCACCTTCTCGCCGCGACGCAGTTGTAGGTTGACGTTGGCGAACACATTTCTCTTGACCCTTGTCCCTTGCCCCTTCTCACTTAAATACGTCTTACCGACTTCCTCGCAGATGACGGGGAAGTCGCCTGAGCGTTGGCTGCAGGTGAACTTCAGTCGCAGGGCAGAATTGTCCACTTCATCGACAACTATCGGCACGATGCGCTCCAGGGCTTTGATACGACTCTGCACTTGGTTGGCCTTGGTGGCCTGATAGCGGAAATGTTCGATAAACGCGCGTGTTTCTGCAATCTCCTTCTGTTGGTTTTCGTAGGCGCGCAACTGCTGTTCGCGACGTTCGGCTCGCAGGTTGACGTACTCGTCGTATCGGACCCTGTAGTCGTAGATTTGTCCGCAGGAGATTTCTATTGTGCGCGTAGTTACATTATTTATAAATGCGCGGTCGTGCGAAACCATTACTACAGCCCCTTGATACTGTATGAGAAACTGTTCGAGCCACTGTATGCTCTCGATGTCGAGGTGGTTGGTGGGCTCGTCGAGTAGCAGGACATCGGGGCGCTGCAGCAAAATCTTGGCCAATTCTATGCGCATGCGCCATCCGCCCGAGAACTCATTGGTTGGTCGTTCGAAGTCGCTTGGATGGAAGCCTAATCCTACGAGTGTGCGCTCCAGCTGGCCCTGATAATTCATTCCCCCCATCATCTGTAGCCGTTCGTTAGCGATGCTGAAGCGTTCCACTAAGTCCATGTATTTATCGCTTTCGTAATCAGTACGTTCTGAAATCTCCTGATTCAGGCTTTCGACGTATTCCTTAAGTTGGTGGATATGGCTGAAGGCCAGTTCTGCTTCCTCGCGTACGGTGTGTTCGTCGCTCAGTATCATCACTTGTGGCAGATAGCCGATGGTGGTCTCACGTGGCACACTGACGCAACCGTCCGTGGGTTGCAGCTCTCCGGCAATAATCTTGAGCATCGTGCTTTTGCCGGCTCCATTCTTGCCCACGAGCGCAATGCGGTCACGGTCGTTAATGACGTACGAAACCCCTGAGAACAGGGGCTTCGCGCTAAATTCTACAAAAAGGTTTTCGACAGAGATCATCAGAACATCTTCTCGGGATACTGGCCGTCGGCGTGCAACTTAGCCAGTTTCTCGACTACGCCCGGACGGTCTTCGGGATACGTCACGCCAAACCACTTCGAGGTGGTGTCGAGCACTTCGCATGTAGCCTCGCCGGTCTTGATGAGGTGGTCTACCATCAGGGGGATGAAGAACTCGGCCTTCAAGTTCTCGATGTTCTTCGGATCGCTCAGGAAGGCCTTGAAGTATGCCTCGCTATGTTCGAAGTAGTCGGGTGTGAAGCCCCAGAAGTTCATGCTGACGGGAGTGGTGTCGGGGATGCTTACCCACTGGTCGTTCTCGTCCAGATACTGCACCTTGCCGTCGCGGCGCTCAATCTTCGTGCGCTCAACGACAGAGGTCAGGTGGTGAGTCTTCTCGTCGTTCTCGCAGATACCACGGCTCACGGTGCCGCTTTCGCTCAGGGTGTTGTCCACGCGGAAGCCCACCATGGCATACTTGCCCTTTGAACCTTCGGGCAGTTCGGAGAGGAACTTACCCATAACCTTGAAGGCGTCACGATCGTAGAAGTCGTCGCAGTTCAGTACGGCAAAGGGCTCCTTGATGACGTCCTTACCCATCAATACGGCGTGGTTTGTGCCCCAGGGCTTGATGCGGCCTTCGGGTACACTGAAGCCTGCGGGCAGTGCATCGAGGCTCTGGAAACAAAGTTCACAGGGTACGGTGCCCTGATACTTGGCCAGGATTTGGGTGCGGAACTGGTCCTCGAAGTCCTTGCGGATGACCCATACGATTTTGCCGAAGCCGGCCTTTACAGCGTCGTAGATGCTATAGTCCATGATGGTTTCACCGTGGGGGCCCAGTCCGTCGAGCTGCTTCAGACCTCCGTAGCGACTGCCCATGCCGGCAGCCAGAAGAAATAGGGTAGGTTTCATGATAAATTAAATTAAAAGTTTAGAATTAAAAGTTTATTATTGTTCGCAAAGTTACAAAAAACTTTGGTACGTCGGGCATAAATGCTCGGAAAACTTTGAAATTCCCTCTGCTTTTCGTAACTTTGCCATCAAAATAAAAGGAATAGAGAAAGTCTATGAGCAGAAACAAGGAAGAATTGCAATCGCTGGGACGTCAGACCTCCTATAGTCAGGACTATGCGCCAGAGGTGCTGGAGTCTTTTGAGAACCAGCATCCCGACAACGACTATTGGGTACGCTTCAACTGTCCCGAGTTCACCACATTGTGCCCTATCACGGGGCAGCCCGACTTTGCAGAGATTCGCATCTCGTACATCCCCGACCGCCGTATGGTGGAGTCGAAGAGTCTGAAACTGTACCTCTTCAGCTTCCGCAGTCACGGCGATTTTCATGAGGACTGTGTGAATACGATTATGAAAGACCTCATCAAGCTGATGGATCCTAAATACATTGAGGTTACGGGTTTCTTCACTCCGCGTGGTGGCATCAGCATCTACCCCTATGCCAACTATGGTCGCCTGGGTACGAAATACGAGCGGTTGGCCGAAGAGCGCTTTGCCCGTCATGAGTAAGTACACGGATCTCTTTGTCGACTTCGACGACACCATCTATGACACTCACGGTAATGCCGAGATAGCCTTGAGCGAGTTGTATCAGCACTTCCGTCTCGGCCGTTTTTTCCGTGAAGAACGGGAGTTTACCGAACCCTATTGGCACGCCAACGTCCTCCTCTGGAGCGACTATGCCAAGGGGACCATCACGCGCGACTACCTTATTGTAGAACGCTTCCGCCGTCCGCTGTCCGTGGGGATGGGCGAAGCGGCCACCCGTGAATTTTGTCTGGAGGTCAGCGACTGGTTCCTCGACTGCTGTGCCGATAAGCCTGGAGTCATCGACGGGGCCTACGACCTGCTGGACTATCTGAAGAGTCAGGGCTATCGTATGCACGTCACCAGCAACGGTTTCCACGAGGTGCAGTATCGCAAACTGCGTGCCAGCCGCACGCTAGACTACTTCGACACCATCATCCTGAGCGAAGATGCAGGTGCCAACAAACCCTCAGCCGAGTTCTTTGACTACGCCTTCCGCGTCAGTGGGGCCCAACCCGAAACCACGCTGATGATAGGCGACAACTTCGTTACGGACATCCTGGGCGCAAAGTCGGCTGGGCTCGATGTCCTCTTCTTCAACCAACACCCATCGCAGTTCTGTGCTACGGAGCCTGTCAACTACGAGGTGAACCACCTGCGCGAGATAAAGTATATCCTATAGGGTGATAGACTTGGGGCATTCCGAACCAGTTCGGCCACGAAGTCGTCGATACCCTCCTCCGTGAAGTGCTACATCACCACCATGTGGGCCAGCTTGGCATAGCCCGAACTGACGTTCTTATTGTCTATTTTCATTATCTCTTCAGATGTTTCCATATTTTGGCCTATCACATTGTTCCCGAACACTTCACTTAAAAATAAAAAGAGAGCCTTGTTTGAAGACTCTCTAAATGCCTTTTTCTGAGCCTCTTGTCGGATTCGAACCAACGACCCCGAGATTACAAATCACGTGCTCTGGCCAACTGAGCTAAAGAGGCGGGTGGGAAAGCTGACCGCATCGCGCCGCTACAACCGAGTACCCTTGCTGCGGTCAAGCCCTGGGGGATTCCAAGGGAGCATGCCGTACGGGACTTTCCCATTTGCGGGTGCAAAGGTACGAATAAGTGAGCAAAATACCAAATTTATTTATCTATTTTCGAGCGAGAATACCTGAAAACGTAGTTTAGAGGTTCCAAAATATTAGTATTTTGCTCCACTTTGTTACGCAAGCGTAGGTCTTTAGCTGTCCGATTACGGAAATGCTCAAATAAATTTGGCATTTTGCTTGCTTAATTGTATCTTTGACCTGCGGTCTTAGATACTCTTGCTTGGAAAACTGCAAAATTCTTTGCGTTTTCGCTCGCTTAATCGTATCTTTGCACTCCGGAAACAATAATATATAAAGATAAGAGATATGAAAAGAATGATTTTTGTGACACTGATGGCATGCTGCGGCATGGCCGGTGCCGAGGAAACGCGTGTGACCAGATGGCGGCTGACGCAGCCCTATAGCATGGAGCGACCCTTCATGACGGACACGGCCGACGTGGACGGCAAAGCATGGGACCTGCAGAAAACTCTGATGGACAACAGCGTGAGTCCGCAGGCCTGGCGCACAGGTGTGGAGACGGAGGACAGTGTACTGGCTGCCCCCAGGACGGACGTGGTGAGACTGGCCGGATTCGAGGTGCAGAACACGGGCTTCGCGAAGGTGAAGGTGAAGGTGGAGGGATTGAAGGATTTCCAGGTCTACATCGACGGGCAGCAGGGGGGCGAACAGAACCTGGTGCCAGGGCGCTACGACGTGGTCGTGAAGATTCGCCAGACGAAGGACAAGGCGGACACGCTGCGCATCACCGTGGACAGCGAGCAGCACCTGCAAGTCAACCCCACGGGCAAGCAACCCTACACGCTGAGGAGGCTGATGTACGGTGAGCGTATGTCGGACATCGGCATCAGTCCAGACGGCCGCTTCCTGGTACTGGACAAGAATCTGACGCACACCGATGCCAAGAGTGACCGTACGAAGTACCTCATTGACCTGCAGACAGGACGACGACAGCCCATCACGGGATTCCATCAGTGGGCGAGCAGCGGACACCGATACATCACACGCTACACGCGGACCGACATGACTACGGAGTATGCCTTCGTGGATGCCGAAACGGGCAAGCGCGAGCCCTTCTTCACTGACTACAGCAACCAGGAGGGCTACTTTGCGGAGGATGAGCGGATGATGTTGGTCTACGACAACGTGAAGGGACCGAAGGAGGACGAGGAGGTCTACCAGACGCTGGTGCCCGACGACCGACAACCGGGCTGGCGCAACCGTTCGAACCTGAAGCTGCTGGACACGCAGACGGGACAGTTGCGCACGCTCACCCTGGGACAGCACAACGTCTGGGGTAAACCAAGCCGCGACGGCAAGCGCATGTTGCTGCACATCTACGAAAACGACATCACTCAGCGCCCCTTCAGCTTCCTGACGGCCGTGGTGCTGGACCTGGCTACCATGAAGGCCGACACGCTGTTTGCGCATGACGGATTTGCTGGTGCAGGCGAGTGGAGTCCAGACGGGCAGAGCATCGTCTTTCAGGGTAGTCCTGAGGCCTTCGGAGGCATCGGCAACCGTACGCCCAAGGGCATGACGGCGAGCATGATTCATCAGGGCCTGTACCGCATGGACCTGGCCACCCGACAGATAACGGCGCTGACGGCTGACTTTGCCCCAAGCGTGAGCAAGTGGCAGTGGTCGAAGACCGACGGCATGATCTATGCCCTCTGCGAGAACCGCGACAACCAGGACATCTTCCGCATCCATCCCACGACGGGGAAGGCTGAGCGGCTGAACCTGACGGAGCGCTTCGTCATGCGCTTTGACCTAGCCGAGGAGAAACCCCTGCTGACCTACTACGGACAGGGCCACTCGAACAGCGACCGCCTCTACGTTTATGACCTGAAGAAGAACCGCGAAACCCTGGTCGAGGACCTGGACGCTGTACGCATGAAGGACGTAGAGCTGGGCGAGTTCGGCGATTGGAACTTCCGTGCCGAGCGTGGCGACACCATCTACGGACGCTACTATCTGCCCCCACACTTCGACGCCTCGAAGAAGTACCCCATGCTGGTCTACTACTATGGCGGATGTTCGCCTGTGGGCCGCTATCTGGACAGCTACTACTCGTTCCACGGCTGGGCGGCTATGGGCTATGTGGTCTACGTCATCCAACCCTCGGGCTGCACGGGCTTTGGCCAGGAGTTTGCCGCACGCCACGTGAATGCCTACGGCGACTTCACGGCCGACGACATCATTCAGGGTACGAAGAAGTTCTGCGAGGAGCATCCCTTCGTGAACAAGCAGAAGATAGGCTGCCTGGGCGCCTCCTACGGTGGATTCATGACGCAGTACCTGCAGACGCAGACCGACATCTTCGCGGCCGCCATGAGCCACGCAGGCATCAGCGACCCTACCAGCTACTGGGGCTACGGCTACTGGGGCTACTCGTACAGTGCCATCTCAGCTGCCAACAGTTACCCCTGGAATAACAAGGAACTCTTCACCGACCACTCGCCTCTGACGCTGGCCGACCGCATCCACACGCCCATCCTGTTCATGCACGGGTCGGACGACACGAACGTGCCCATCAACGAGAGCATACAGCTCTTCACGGCCCTGAAAATCCTGGGGCGCGAGACGGCTCTCGTCACCGTGAAGGGCGAGAACCACCACATCCTGACCTACTCGAAGCGCATCAAATGGCAGAACACCATCTATGCCTGGTTCGAGCGTTGGCTGAAGGACGACCCTACGTGGTGGAACACGATGTATCCTGAAAAGAATTTGTAAGAAAGCCCCATGTACGATATAGAAAAGAATATTTCCTTCGACGAGATTCGAACTTTGTTGAAGGGGCACTGCATCAGCCGACTGGGAACGGAGCGCGTCGACGAGATGAGTTTCAGCACCGACGTGGAGCAGATACGCTTCCTGCTGAGTGTGGTGGAAGAGATACGACTGTTGCTCGACACCGACCTGCAATTGCCTGGCGAGGACTTCTTCGATATGCGACTGACTGTGAAACGCATACGCGTGGAAGGCGTCTATCTGGAGGAGAGCGAGATGTGGGAACTGAAACGCTCGCTCGATACACTACATGCCTGGATCGACGTCATCCGACAGGAGGAGAGCCCCTACGAGAACCTGGGCAAACTGGCCGAGGGAGTCTTCACCTTCCACAGCGTCACGCGCATGATAGACAATATCCTGGACAAGTACGGTCACGTCAAGGACACCGCCAGCCAGGAACTGATGCGCATACGCCATGAACTGAGCCGCACAGAGGGCAGCGTCAGCCGTACGCTGAACAGCATTCTGGACAGCGCCAAGCGCGAAGGACTCATCGAGCAAAGCGTCATGCCTACCATCCGCGACGGACGACTGGTCATACCCGTGGCTCCTGCCCTGAAGCGGCGCATACGAGGTATCGTGCACGGCGAGTCGGCAACGGGAAAGACCATCTTCGTGGAGCCCGCAGCCGTGGTGGAGGCCAACAACAACCTGCGCGAACTGGAAGCAGAGGAGAAACGTGAAATCATACGCATCATGCAGGAGTTCACGGACGGCATACGGCCCAACATACCTGAGCTGCTCAGAGCCTACGAGTTCATGGCCGACGTGGAGCTGGCACTGGCCAAGTACCGACTGGCCACCCAACTGGGAGCCATCGTGCCAGAGGTCAAGCGCTATCCGCTCATCGACTGGGAACTGGCGCGACATCCGCTTCTGGAACTGCGCTTGCGACGCCACCAGAAGAAGGTGGTGCCCCTGGACATCAAGCTGACGCCGAAGGACCGCATACTCATTATCAGCGGACCGAATGCAGGCGGAAAGAGCGTATGCCTGAAGACCGTGGGACTGCTGCAATACATGATTCAGTGTGCCATACCCATCCCCGTGGCAGTACATTCGCGTGTGGGCATCTTCGACAACATCTTCATCGACATTGGCGACGAACAGAGCATTGCCGACGACCTGTCGACCTATTCGTCCCATCTGCTCAACATGAAGCGCATGATGAAGGAGTGCACTGACCACAGCCTGCTGCTCATCGACGAGTTTGGAGGAGGAACGGAGCCCACCATCGGAGGGGCACTGGCCGAGGCCATGCTCAAGAAGTTCACCAGCCGCGAGTGCTACGGTGTTATCACCACCCACTACCAGAACCTGAAACACTTTGCCGACAGCCACGAGGGTGTAATCAACGGCTCTATGCTCTACGACCGCCAGCAGATGGCCCCCCTCTTCCGACTGGAAATGGGCCACCCAGGCAGTTCGTTTGCCATAGAGATAGCCCGTAAGACGGGTATCCCAGAAGACGTGATAGCCGATGCTTCGGCAATCGTGGGACAGGACTACATCAGCGCCGACAAGTACCTGCTCGACATCGTCCGCGACAAACGCTACTGGGAGGGCAAGCGACAGACCATCCACCAGCGCGAGAAGGACATGGAGAAGACCCTGGCCCGCTACGAGGAGGAAATCTCGGAACTGCAGCGGAAGCGTAAGGAAATCATAGCCTCCGCCAAGCGACAGGCCGAGGAGATACTGAGCGAGAGCAATGCTGTCGTGGAGAACACCATCCGCGAAATTAAGGAGGCTCAAGCCGAGAAGGAACGTACGCGCGAGGTGCGCCAGGAGCTGGACGCTTTCCGCACGATGCTCGGCGAGCACGACCAGGCAAAGGACGATGCCATAGAACGGAAGATGCAGCAACTCATCGCCCGCAAACAGCGTAAGGAGGAACGGCGCAGACAGCGCCAGACTGCCGACAATACCCAGGCACAGAACGGACCGAAGCCCCAAGTGAGCCGAGGACCGGAGGCCGTGGGAACGGGACAGATGGTGAGCCTGAAGGGACAGTCGGGCGTGGGAACCATCGAGGAAATCAAGGGCAAGAAGGCCGTGGTCATGTTTGGACAGATACGTACCATACTACCCCTGGACATGCTCGAACCGGCCAAGGGCGAACAGAAACCCCAGCCCGCGACGATGGTATCGCACAACTACATCAGCCGCGCCACACTGGACCAGATGCATAAGACGCAACTGAACTTCCGTCAGGAGATAGATATCCGCGGCATGAGAGGCGACGAAGCTGTGCAGACCATCACTAGCTACATTGACGATGCTATTCTCGTGGGTACGGCACAGGTGCGCATACTGCACGGTACAGGCAACGGCATACTGCGGCAGCTCATCCGACAGTATCTGGGTACCGTACCCCAGGTGCGCTCGGCCCACGACGAGCATGTGCAGTTCGGTGGGGCCGGAATAACAGTGGTAGAGTTCCGCTGACGTCGTTTCCGGATTACTTCACACGACCCAGAATGATGTTAACGAGGGCGGTCACGTCTGCTATGCCCATCTGACCGTCGCCGTTGACATCGGCCTTGTCATTGGTCGCGGCCTTGCCCAGGATGATGTTGACGAGCTGGGTGACATCGGCTATGCCCACTTTGCCGTCCTTGTTGACATCGCCCACAATAGTGGAGGCCAGGAGGTATCGTTCGGCATCGCGCTGAGAGCTGGCCGTAAAGCTCAAGTAGGCCTCGCCAGGCTGTATGTTGCCCTCATCCACGCGGAAGAAGCCCGTTCCCACTCCCTTGCGATTCTCCCAGCGGTAGAAGGAAATCGTCTCGGTACTCTTCGCCTCCACGGGCAGATAGCCGTCGCCCTGTAGCTTGTTCAACGTACTTGCCGTAGCCGTTACGCTGGCCGGACGCATCGTGATGGTGCTGCCCGGATTGCCCTGAAGCAGGAACGCGCAGGCCGGTATGGTGGCGGCGGTGATGCGCGTCAGCTTCAACGTGTCGATGGCGGCATCCACGTTGGTCACGTAGTAGGCCTTGGCCGTGCTGGCATTGGGAGCCTGTAGCGCGTATGGGGTATAGAGCGACAGCCAACCCGATTCGGGAAGGGTGACCGTGAGCGAATGGGTGCGAGCCGGGTCGTAGGACAGGTGAGGCGGCTGGTTGTAGGCGCAGTTCTGATTGATGACCTGCGCGCGATAGTTGAGGTCGTCCATCAGGTGCGGCAGACGATAGTTGCTCTCGTAGTTGGTGGCTGTGATGAGGAGCGAGTAGTCGTCGCTGTTCCACGTAACGATTTCCTCGCGCCAGTCGCCTAGGATGTCGCCCAACACGCAGGGATTGTTTTTGGTACTATTGTTGAGTGTGCCAGGAGTGTAGTTGCTGCCGTTCACCTGGATACGGTCGAACCCTTTGCTTGTAGCGTTCCAGTGGGCTATAATACTTTTGTCGTAAAATTCGTCGTAGGGGTCACCGTCCCAGTATATGCGGTTGTTGATGCCGGCTCCGCTGCTGCCGATGGCCCAGCTGTCGGCAATGGTGTTGCCCTTGCAGTCCATCAGGGCACCCGTGCACGAGGCCATCAGCTCGGCACCCTCGTGCGACGAGTCGAAGTTGGCAGCCAAACCACGCCCCGTGTCTTTGCTGGCTGTCTGACGGAGAAGCAGTTTACCCGTGCGAGCATCACGCAGGTCATAGCCGTAACTCCCTTTCTCATGAACCATGAATACTTCCAGGCCTGGATTGTCCCAGTCTAAATCGCCTAGGTGCAGGGCATCGCCATGTCCGAGGCCTGTGCGATAGAGCAGACTGCCGTTGTCGTCGAGTGCTGCGGAACCGTAGACAATCTCCTGCTTCTGGTCGCCGTCGCAGTCGCCTACGGAAATCCAGTGGGCACCCTCGCCCCAGAGTCCTTTTCCGCTCGTCGTGTTGCGACTCACCCAGCGCTCTTTCAGGGTCACACCGTCCCAGTCGTAGGCCGCAACAAAGGCACCAGAGTAATAGCCGCGTGCAAAGATGGGGCTGGGATTCTTGTCGGGACCGTCCAGCCAGGCTATGGCGGCCAGATAGCGCTCGGATCGATTCTGTTCGGAATCGCCCCACCAACTTGCTCCCGCGGCATAGTTGGTGTGATAGGGGATGGTGGAGAGCTCGGCACCCGTCTGACCGTCGAACACGGTGATATACTCAGGCCCTTCTACCTGCTTTCCGCGACTGTTGAGCCAGTTGGCTGTGGGGTCGTCATCGCCCACGATGACGTAGTTGCCCTCACCGTCGATGGTGCCCGGACCGGTCTTCATCATGAACTCGCCGTAGCCGTCGCCGTCGAAATCCCAGGCGATGAACTGCATGGTGTGGGCACTGGTGAAGAAGTTGTTGCCTGCACGGATGCGCCAGAGTTGTGTGCCATCCATCTTGTAGCAGTCGAAGATGGCTTCTGAGGTGGTCCCGCTCGAGGCGGCGTCTTTCTCGTTGGAGGGCGACCATTTCAGGATGATTTCGTATTCGCCGTCGCCGTCCATGTCGCAGAAGGAGGCATCATTGGGCGTGTATGTGGCACCATGAATCGAGGCATCAGGGCGATTGGTCTTCACCGTCATCGTTTGGTTGGCCCACGTTTTCTTGCTTACTTCCGTCTCCAGCAGGTTGTCGTTGAGGTCATAGACTTCCAGTCGGTAGTACGATGAGGCGCTGCCGCTGGGATCTCGGAAGTTGGTGCGATTGTAGATGTAGTTGCCACTATTCACCTTTGCATTCTGTGTAGTGGCACTGACCCCCCGATAGAGCTTGAACTTCACCTGATTGTTGTCGCTCTCGCGATAGCGCCAGCTTACGAGGTTGCCGCTGCTGCCGCTTGCTGAAAGGTTGATGGCCATGAGTCCGCGTTTGAGCGGTGTGGCCTTAGGCTTGGGTTCGCGATTGGTGATGCGGAAGAGCACGCTGAAGGAGAACTCCTTTTCGTTATTGCTGTTCAGAATGTCGAAAGTGGCTTTCTTGTCGGCGAACGTTGCCTGGTAGCTGTAGCCTGCGGTCGTGGTGAGCTTGAAGTTCGTGGGGTTGCCGTGCAGCAGCTCAGTATAGCTGGCCTGCTGCCCGTTCTTCAGGTCTTTTACCAGCGTCATCAGCGACAACGTTTCGCCTGCCTTGGTGGTGAACGTGGCATCGGTGATGTAGTGACTGGCCGTATATATGGGTTCGTCCACTACGCCCTCAACCACCACATTGCGGAAGGCTATGGCCTTGGGGTTCTCGTTGTCCACGCCATTGATGTTATAGATGTAGAGTGTCACCTCGAAGTTTACCCCGTCAGCCAGAATGTCACTCAGCGTGTACTCGTGGTGGCTGTAGCCGTTGGGATTGCCACTGGCCACCTTGTTCCGCAGGGGAACCTGTGTGGTGGCCAGTGCCTTTTCGGCATTGCTCCCCAGCTTGGTGTAGACATCGAAGTTGCCGCCATCAGTTCCGCACTTGGCTGCATCGAACGAGATGCGTGTGGGCTTGAACGTGTGGCCCGTGGGAGGCTTCACCGTGAAGGTGATGCTGTGTTTGTCGGTCTTGGCCGTTTTCTTGGTTGTCACATAGAACTGAGTGAAGGCAGGCGTGTAGGTGGGACTGGTATATCCCGTATCTGCGTTGCCTCCTGTCATAGTCTCAGTCTTAGCGATGCCTGACCATGCGTTGAAGGCCGTAGACAACAGCCCTGCATTGTCGCCGGTGATGGCCGATGCCGACAGATTGTCCTTGTTGCTCAGTTCCCATTTGATGCTAACCTTCTGTGCTCTCGCGCTCAGTAGGCTTGCCAGAAGGAGAAACAGAAGAAGTGTGTTACGTTTCATAGGTTCGTTCGTTTATTTTTTTATTGTTTATGCTCAATTGCAGTATCTCTTGTGTGGCTGAGCTGATACGATAGTGGTCATCGATGCGGTGGCCGACAACCCACACGATGTTGTCGCCCTGACAAACGAGCCATTGACGCTGTCGCTCGAAGACGGACAGACCGCGTTCGGCCAGGAAGTCAGCAAGCAGACGGGTTCTACCCTTCATTCCGAAGGGACGGAAACGGTCGCCAGGACGAGGGTGGCGTATCGTGAGCTCGTGACTCACGAGTCGGGCGTCGACGACACACGTGTCGTGGGGCATTGACTCACGTGTAACCCAGGCAAGTGGATCGGGAACTTTGAAGCGATGCGTCGTGAGGCATGGCAGCGGCTCTCCCGTAGTCTTCGCCTCGACTACGAGATGTCCGGCCTGAAACGTCGCGCGGTGGGTGGGACTCTCAAATGTGGCACCCGAACGTTGGCTCTGCCACATCTGTTGCTCTTGTGAGGGCGTGAATCCCAGACCGTGAAGGCGTTCGTGGAGCGTCGTACGAGAGAGGGCGGTGCTTATATCTACACCACGTTGGAAGTAGGGTAGTGCTTCGGCTACGTGCTGGGCGGCTTCGGCTATGTGCTGTACGGCTTGTGGATTGAGTTGCTGCAGCAGTGGCACGACGTCCAGTCGGATGCGATTGCGCAGGGCATTGCGTTCCAAATTGGTGCTATCTGTGACATAGTCCTGGCCTCGGCTGTCGAGATACTGCAGAATGTCGGCCTTGCTTGTGTGTAACAGTGGGCGAACGATGTGGCCGTTGCGTTCTTGCATCCCTGCCAATCCTCTTAGACCTGTGCCACGAATGAGGTTGAGCAGCAGGGTCTCAGCTTGATCCTCACGGTGGTGGGCAACGGCAATGTCGTCGGCTCCCAGCTGTTGGCGCATCTCCTCGAACCACGCGTAGCGCAGTTCCCGTGCAGCCATCTCCAGGCTCACGTGCTGCTGGGCGGCATACGCGCGCGTTTCGAAGTGCTTGATGTGCAGGGTGATGTTGAGCCGTTGGCAGAGAAGGGTGACGAAGTACTCGTCGCGGTCCGACTCCTCTCCGCGAAGATGAAAGTTGCAATGTAGTGCTTGCAGGTCGGCTCCCTGTTCGTGCAGCATGCATAGCAGAGCCACCGAATCAGCCCCACCGCTCAGCGCAACCAGGATGCGCCCCTCAGGTTGATAGCTATTCCGCAAGTCCATCCAATAGTTTCTGTGCCAAAGTGTCTCCCAGTTCTATGGCCTTCTGCAACTGCTTGCGTGCACCAGTCTTATCCCCCTTTTCGCGTAGGCAGATGCCCCACAGACGATAGGCGTCAGGGAAGTCGGCATCGAGTTCTGCAGCGCGTTGGCATTCGGTGATAGCTGTGTCGAGGTCGCCTAGACGGATGAGCAGAACTGCCGACTCAGCATGGAACACGGGTTCCTGGGGAGCAAGAGCAAGGGCTCGCTGAATATCGTTGACGGCAGGACCAAACATGCGGACCTGCACCTCCATCTGCTCCCGCTGGTAGTAGAACTCGGCAGTCAGCTGTTGTCCGACCATCAGGTGTTCGTATTCGTTCTGGTCGCTGATGGCTTCGCGCAGGCGTCCCATATCGCGCAGCGTATTGCTACGCAGGTAGAGGTATGGGGCAGCTTCTGTCGGATATGGTTTCGCGAAACAGACCAAGGCGCTGTCGTTCAGGGCCAGCAGTTCCTCGTTGTCGGCCTGTAGGTTGCGCTTGCATTGCCAGGCATAGAGGAAGAACTCGGCGGAGCGCATCGGCGTCTGGCTTAATTCCATGAAGTGCTTGTAGGCTTCGTTGTACTGCTTTTGGGCATAGAGGACATTGGCCTTGTGCAGGGTGTAGAGGGGTTGCGGATTCTTCTGGATGGCCTCGTTGATGTCGGTCAGGGCCTGTTCCAGCGTCCAGCCTTCGTTGGTCTGTGGCTGTTGCAATACCTTATTATAGATAGCGCGTGCGCGTGCGTAAAGAATCTCGTCGCTCTTGGTAGGGAGTAGTTTCAGGGCCTGTTCATAGGTGGTCCAGGTGTCGGACAGACTGCCCATGACGGTTTGTGCTTCGGCCTTCTGCAGATAGCCTGTGGAGTTTTGTGGGAACAGGCGGATAAAGTCCTCTGCGTAGGTTATTCGCTCCTCTGGTTTCAGTGTGCTGGCTAAGTAGAGAAAGCTGCTGGCCTGCTCCTCGTCGGTGGGCAGCAGCTTGGGGATACTGCAATTGCGCAGGTCGGCATGGTTGGCATCAATGGAGCGTATGGTCAGTTCCAGGGCGAAACGGATGTCCAGAGCGTAATAGGGGGCATTGGTTGTTGTAAGTGGAGCCTGCAATATGCCTGCAACCTGTCCGCTCTCGCTGATTACGGGTGCGCCGACCCATTTAGGATTAGCCAGACTCTTCAATGTGTAGTAGTCGTAACTGCCGGCTTTCTCCACCTGGGTCACTTCGTCGGCTATGCCCTGCGGCATGAGGTAGAGCGTTTCTCCCTTGACGAAGGATTGTTGGGTGTATGGCAGGCAGGAGTTCTTCTTGATGCCCGTGGTTTGCAGACGAACGACGTTGTAGAGAGAACTGAACCCAGCAATGCGGCATACCTCGTATCGTTTGCCTCCCCACTTAATCCAAGCCTGTCGGGCATTCTGTATGGGTTTGAACGGAGCAACGATAGTCCCCGTATTGTCCGTAAAGAAAGCATACGTTTGCAGGGTGTCGCCCTGCTGCTGAACGGCACAGAGTGTGGCCAGGCTCTTCGTGGCAGCTTTCATCCACTTGGGGCCGCCGGCCATCGCGTACATTGCCGCAAATATCGCTAATCCTATACCTATCAGTCGTTTCATAGTCCCTATTTAACCTTAAGTAACGCCTTCGCGTTGTCTATGGCAGCTTGAGTAAGCGTGCTACCTGAGAGCATACGGGCAAGTTCCTCTACGCGCTCTTCAGTGGAAAGCCGAACGATGTGACTGGTGGTGCCAGTATCATCATCGGTTTTGTACACGCGGTAGTGGCAGCTACCCATAGCGGCAATCTGTGGCAGATGGGTGATAGAGATGACTTGGCGTTGCTGCGTATCACCCATTTCCTTCATGATTTCTGCCATTTTCTCGGCAATGTGGCCGCTGACGCCTGTGTCTATTTCGTCAAAGATGATGGTGGGTAGTTTCACCATTCCGCTGATCATGGCCTTCAGTGCCAGCATCAAGCGGGCCGTCTCACCACCACTGGCTATCTGCGACAGTGGTTGCAGCGAAACATTTTTATTAGCTGTGAACAGGAAGGTCACCTTGTCCTGTCCGTTGGGTGAGAAGGGATGGTCGGACGCGAGATTGACTTGGAATTGCACATTGGGCATACCCAGTGGGACAAGACGGAGTTTCATTTCCTCTTCCACTGTTCGTGCGGCTTTTGTTCGCATGGATGTAAGCACTTGGGCTGCCTTGCCCAGCGACTTTTTCACCTGGTCGATGTGTACCTGCATCTCGCGTAGGTGTTCGTCGCTGTTCTCGATGACAGCCAGACGCTTGCGCAGGTCGTCTCGTATGGCAATCAGTTGTTCTTCATCTTCCGCATGGAACTTCTGCTTCAGGTTGTGGAGTGTGGAGATGCGTTCACTGACAAAGGACAGTCGTTCAGGATCGTAGTCAACGTTGTCCACATCGTTGGCCACTTCGTTGGTGATGTCATGCACCTCAATGTAGCAGCTCTCTAGGCGTTCGGCCAATTGTTGTGCTGCAGGAAAGACTGGGGCAATCGCTTCCAACTGCCGTTGCGTCTCGCGCAGACGACTCACGAGCCCAGTCTCATCATTGTCCAGGAGCATGTGACACTGGAAAAGTGTCGACTTTATCTCTTCGGCATGTTCCAGCATCGAAAGTTCCTGCTCGAGTTCCTCCTCTTCGCCCTCAGTGAGCTTGGCCTCCTCCAGCTGTTCCAGTTGATAGGCCATGTAGTCCAGTTCGCTCTTGTCCTTTTCTGCCTGCTTCCTTGCCTGTTCGTAGTCCTCGCATGCGCCGACGTATTCCTTGTATAGCGTAGAGTAGGTGGCTCGTTCCTGCGTGTTGCTTGCAACTGCATCGAGCACCTGGAGCTGGAAGTCTTCCTTGTTAAGCAGCAGATTCTGGTGCTGGCTGTGCACATCTATGAGCATGTCGCCCAGTTCCTTAAGTTCGCTGAGCGAGGTTGGCGTGTCGTTGATGAATGCGCGTGACTTACCTGTTGCCGTCAGTTCACGACGGATGATACACTCCTGCCCGTCAAAATCCAGGTCGTGCGAGGTGAAGTAGTTGGCAAAATCGTATTGGGAGAGATCGAAGCGTGCCTCGATGACGCAGCGTTGTGCTCCGGCCTTCAGCATCTTCATGTCGGCTCTTTGTCCCAGCAACAGGCCTATGGCCCCCAGGAGAATGCTCTTTCCGGCACCTGTTTCGCCAGTGATGACAGAAAAGCCCCTTTCGAAGTCAATGTCCAACTGGTCGATGAGGACATAGTTCTGTATGTGCAGTGTGCGTAACATTTATTTCTTCAGTTTTTCCCAATAGTCGCTAAGGGAAGTGTTGATACCGTATAGAATGTTGTAGGCTGCATCCTTCTCCTCATTGGTTCCCTGACCGCTGTAGATGTTCACTAGTTCGTCGCGCTTGTATTCCGTGAAAAGTACGGGCAACTGACTCATGGTGCGAGCAGACTTGGAGGCATCTAGTAGGCTGAGAGCTTCGGTAATGGCTGCGCGTCCATTGGAGACATTGTCTGCCATTTGGTCTAACCCCTCGCGGTGATATTTGTAGACAAGCATGCGATAGTCCTCCATCGAGCCGTCGAGGTAGTCGTTGAGCAGGCCGAAGCGGTTCTTCGAGTCGTTGAACGACGACCAACCGGGGAACCCCAGATTCTGCGCATTCGTCACGATGTTTTCTGCGGTTTGCAGATAGGGCGTACCTCCCTTTGGGGACATGGAGTCCATATCGTAGCCGATAATCATATAGGCATAGTAGGCAAGCATGGCCGTCAGGTTGTTGTCGACGTATTCGGGGTTCCATTCCAGTTGGTCGGTCGTCTGGAAGTTGAATTGAAATTCGGCATCGCGCACACTGTATAGCGTGGTGTTGTACGAACTGTTGAAGACGGGGCGGCTGCACGTCATCAGGAGGGTTGACTTAATCAAGCTTTCCGATTCGTTCCAGCTGCTTACGGTGATGTTGAAGTTGCACTCAATTTTCTCATTCTCGCGGAAGTGTAAGTCGGTCCACTTGTGATCATTGAGAAATGATTCGGCTTTCTCCTTCAGTGCATCAAATACCTCCGTCTTAGTATTCGACAGTTGGGCCGTGTTAATCACAACCTTAGCCTTTAATTCCTGGGCAAAGGCGCGAGGGACAGCCACGAGCATCAATAGAAATGTTGCAAAAAGGATGTTTTGTCTCATGCCGATAGGGATTGGTTCGCTTTACTGGGCCTGCGCGTCTTTCAACCAACGGTCGAGCCACTGGAAGTAGGTGCGCTGCCAGAGAATGCCGTTCTGGGGCTTCAGCACCCAATGGTTTTCGTCTGGGAAGATGAGCAACTGGGCCTCGATGCCTCGCATACGGGCGGCGTTGAAGGCCGACATACCTTGTGTAGCATTGATGCGGTAGTCCTTCTCACCGTGAATGCAGAGAATGGGCGTGTCCCACTTGTCCACAAAGCGGTGGGGAGAGTTGTCGTAGGTCTTGCGGGCACGTGCTGTCATATCCTTGTTCCATGGGGCATCGTCGTACTCCCAGTTCGAGAACCAGTTCTCTTCCGTTTCGGTGTACATGGCCTCGAGGTTGAAGGCTCCGTCGTGGGCAATGAAGCACTTGAAGCGACCCTCGTGATGACCTGCCAGATAGTAGACGGAGAAGCCGCCGAAGGATGCTCCCACGGCTCCGAGATGATCGCGGTCAACATAGGGCAGATTGTCACAGGCATCGTCGATTGCTGCCAGATAGTCTCTCATGCACTGACCTGTCCAGTCGCCACTGATTTCCTCTTGCCAAGCCAGTCCGAAGCCGGGCAGACCGTGACGATTGGGAGCAATGATGACATAACCCTGAGCGGCCATAATCATGAAGTTCCAACGGTACGACCAGAACTGGCTGACGGGACTCTGCGGTCCGCCTTCGCAGAAGAGCAGGGTGGGGTACTTCTTGTTCGGGTCGAAGTGAGGCGGTTTGATTATCCAGTAAAGCATATCCTCGCCTGTGGTGGTCTTTATCCAGCGTGGTTCGCTGCTGCCTGCTGCTATCTGGGAGAGGATTTGGTCGTTCTCATGAGTGATTTGTTGCAGATCAGCAACAGTATCGTTACTAACAGAAGCGATATAGAGGTCAGCAGGATGGAAGTAATTGTGCTGTTCCATCAAGAGTTTCACTCCCTCTTCCTCCGAGGGAATAAGCTGCAGGCTTCCGAAGTCTGCCTGGTAGTTGCTGAGCTGTACCACATTGCCTTCGAGGTCGGTACGATAGAGGTTCTCTGTAGCGTGCCAAACACCTATATAATATAAGGTATGCGAATCTGAAGCCCAGCAGAAGTCATCGACATTGCTGTCGAACGTTTCCGTGACGTATTGTTTGGTACCCTCCTGCAGGTCATAGATGCACAGACGCAGGCGGTCGGCCTCGTAGCCATCGCGCTCCATAGATGTCCAAGCCACATAACGTCCGTCTGGCGAGAACTTGGGGTTCTGGTCGTAACCGACGTTGCGGTCCTTGAGATCTTCATGTGTGTTGACATACTGATCTTTCAAGGTTTTCGTCGGGTCGAGCAGGTTGTCCACCTCGTATGGCAAGCATCCATCGGGCACCACACCAAACTCGCTGCGGTCTTTGCACAGGTTGACGGCCGAATCAAGGCTTCCGCTCTCTACATCGTATAGAAATATGTCGCTGTCGGTACTTACGCTGTAGGCCAGTCCTGTCTTGGTGCGACAGGTGAAGGCTATGAACTTGGAGTCGGGGCTCCATGCGAGCTGCTCGATGCCACCGAAGGGCTCCATGGGACATTCGTAGGGTTCGCCTTCGAGGATGTCTTTCTCCTCACCCGTCTCAAGGTCGAGGATGAAGGGGTGGGGGATACTTTCCACATAGTGGTCCCAGTGGCGATACATGAGGTCGGTGACCAGACGGCCCGTAGCCTTTGGCAGGTCAGCGGGGTTCTCCTTGATAATCTCGTGGAAGGGTACCTGCTTAATGAGGATGATTTTCTTCTGGTCGGGCGAGAAGAGGAACCCCTCTACGTTACCGTCCGTCTTGGTCAGTTGCTTGCGAGCCTTGCCGTTGGCGTTCATCGTCCATACCTCGCCCTTGGAGGCAAAGGCCAGTTTGTCGTCGGAGAGCCAAACAGGGGTGGAGCCGAGACCGAGCAGTCCGGCGACAGAATCGCCGAGCGCTTGGCAATAGATGACGGCATTGCTGCGGTTCTCTTCGACGCTGTAGTAGCTGACCTGATAGGCCACTTGCTTGCCGTCGGGCGAAACGGCGTATGAGCCGATGCGTCCCATTGCCCACAGGGCTTCGGGTGTCATCTGGTCGCTTTCCAACTTGATGTCGCTACGTGTGATGATGTTCTCGTCAGTCTGTTTGCAGGCACTCATAATGGCTACTGCTGATAAAAGGATTACAAAGCGTTTCATGATATTTTTGATTTTATTTCTTCCTTACAGGGTCGCAGGTAAGTCCGCACCCTAACTTATGGAATATCTTGCGGTCAACCTCGCTGAGGAGTACGGTGGAGTGAACCTGACAATGGCGAAGCCTGGGTAACTGTTCCAAAGCCTTGCGACAGTTCTTATCGTCTTGCGAGAGTACAGAGAGCGCTACCAGCACCTCGTCGGTATGCAAGCGTGGATTCTGCGCGCCCAGATATTCCGTCTTGGTCTTCTGCACAGGTTCGATGATGCTCTGTGGGATTAGTTTCAGCTCATGGTCGATGTCTGCCAGATGCTTCATGGCATTCAGCAACAGGGCTGCACTGCAACCCAGCAAGGGAGAGGATTTGGCGGTGATGATGGTGCCATCCTCCAGTTCTATGGCAGATGCCGAATGGCCTGTCTCTATCTTACGTTCGTAGGCAGCGGTGGTAACACGACGATAGGCTGTAGTAATTTTTGCTTGGTTGAAGAGCAGGCGTATCTTGCTCACCTCTTTCTCGTTGTCTGCCCCCTCGGCCAGTTTGTTGGTAGCTGCATAGTAGCGACGTATGATTTCCTGTTTCGAAGCTTCGCAACATGCTTCGTCGTCCGAAATACAGAATCCCACCATGTTCACTCCCATGTCGGTGGGTGACTTGTAGGGGTTTTCGCCGTAGATGCCTTCGAACAGGGCATTGAGGACGGGGAAGATTTCGATGTCGCGGTTGTAGTTGACAGCCGTCTTGCCGTAGGCCTCGAGGTGGAATGGGTCTATCATGTTCACGTCGTTGAGGTCGGCAGTTGCAGCCTCGTAAGCAATGTTTACGGGATGCTTCAGCGGTAGGCTCCATACGGGGAAGGTCTCGAACTTGGCATAACCAGCACGAATGCCCCGTTTGTTCTCGTTGTAGAGCTGCGAGAGACAGGTTGCCATCTTGCCGCTGCCAGGTCCTGGCGCTGTGACGATGACCAGCGGACGGGTGGTTTCCACGTAGTCGTTCTTGCCAAAGCCTTCGTCGCTGGCAATGAGGTCGACGTTGTGGGGATAACCGTCGATGATGTAGTGAACATAAGACTTTATGCCCATGCGCTCCAGACGATGACGGAACTGGTCGGCAGCGTGCTGTCCGCTGTAGTGTGTGATGACCACCGAGCCCACCATAAACTGGCGTTGCATGAATTCCTCGCGCAGACGCAGTACATCCTCGTCGTAGGTGATGCCCAAGTCTGCTCGTATCTTGTTCTTCTCTATGTCTTCGGCACTGATGACGATGACAATCTCCAGCTGGTCGCGGAGCTGGGCAAACATGCGGAGCTTGGAGTCGGGCTTGAACCCGGGTAACACTCGCGAGGCATGGTGGTCGTCGAAGAGTTTACCACCCAGTTCCAGATACAGCTTGCCGTCGAACTCTGCTATTCGCTCGCGGATGTGCTCGCTTTGTATCTTGAGATATTTCTCGTTGTCGAATCCTATCTTCATAGGTTGAAAGTTGAAAGTTGAAAATTGAAAGTTTTACTTTCTCAATTTCTTCTGTTCCTCTGCCATCTTCTGCATGGCCTCCAGGCGGGCAGCAAAGCCACCCATCTTCTTGGGGTCATTAGCATGACGTGCTTTGTAGGCCTCCAGCTGCTCGCGCAACTTCTTGTCATCGGTGAAGCGTCGTAGTGCCCACATGATAAGAATAGTAGTAAGACCTGATAGGAAGTAGTAATAGGATAGGCCCGACGAGTAGTCGTTGAACATGAAGAAGAAGGCTACAGGCATGATGACCATCATCCACTGCATCATCTTCATCTGTGCCTGTTGTTCCTGGCTCATCATGGCGTTCGTCTGTTGTTGGCGCATCGAAATCCACGTGTTTCCAATATTCGTTATCGAGAACAGTAGGCAGAAGATGCTGATGTGGTCGCCTATGAGCCACAGGTCCTTGCTCCAGCGGATAACGTCGTCGTAGGCACTGAGGTCGTCAGCCCAGAGGAAACTCTGTCCGCGCAGCTCTATGGCATTGGGGATGAAGTTGAACAGGGCAATCCAGATGGGCATCTGTATGAGCATGGGCAGACAGCCACCCATGGGCGAGACACCGTATTGTGAGTAGAGTTGCATCATCTCCTGCTGCTTCTTCATGGCATCCTCCTGTTTGGGGTATTTGGCGTTCAGCTTGTCCATCTCGGGCTTCAGCACACGCATACGGGCAGAGGCCAGATAGCTTTTCTTCGTGGCAGGATAGACGAGAGCCTTGACGATGAGTGTGAGCAGGAGCAGGACGATGCCCATGTTCAGGCCGAAGCCTGTGAGCCAGTCGAAGAGGTAGAGGATGAAGAAGCGGTTGATCCACTTCACGATAGGCCAGCCAAAGTAAACGAGGTTCTGCAGCTTCAGTTTCTTGTCTGAGAGTGAGAGCTTGTTGCTTGCCTTCAGGGTGTGGAAGTCGTTGGGGCCCAGATAGAACTGCAACTGTGTGGGTTGCTTGCCCGAGGGGTCGAACTGTGTCTGCATCTGTGCCGAGTAGAACTTCAGGTAGCCGCTGTTCTTCTCCAGTGGTGTGCTGGTAAGGCTGACGTTCCGGAAGTCCTGATGGGCAATGATGATGCTGGAGAAGAACTGGTCCTTGAAGTCTATCCAGTCGAGTGTCTTCTCGATGTCCTTCGTCACGTCCTTCATCTCGTTCAGTTTGTCTGTGCCCTTATCCTTTATCTTATAGGTAAGGGCAGCGTAGCGATTCTCAAACGTTCCACCCTTTTCCTGCTGCTGGGCACGATTGGTCCAGGTCAGGTCGAGTGTCTTCATGGACGGGGCGAAGAGACTCGAGAGTCCCTCGCTCTCGACAATGCAGTCGAGCATGTACGACTCGTGTGTCAAGTGGTATCGAATCCTCAGTTCTCCCTTGCCGATGGCAGCAGTCAGCGTCAGTGTGCTGTCCGTCTGCTCGACGGGTTGAAAATAAATCTCATCGCTCGATATGTTTTCGTTCTTGCCCTCCAAAGCGTAGGCCAGATGGCTGTCTTCCTTGCTCAGGAGCACTACGTCCTGCTTCTGCTGGTTCTTGTATTCTTTCAGGGTGGCGCTTTCCACTACACCTCCCAAAGTGGATATGCCCACTGAGAGCACGCTGTTCTGCAGGATGATAGTCTGCTGCGTACCCTGTCTGGCTGCAAAGAGTGCTGATGTGCTGTCCATGAGGACTTCTGCCTTTGCCATTTGTTCGGCTTTAGTGATTTGCTTGTCCAGTTCGGCTTGCATCTTTGCTTTCTCCACCTGTGCAATGCTGTCTTGTCGTGCCATCTCGGCCAGTTGCTCCTCGGTGGGACGACTCCACCACGAAAATCCAATCAATACTAGTGCAATAAGTACAAACCCTGTAATCGTATTCTTATCCATTCGATGTGTTGTTGTTAAGTAATATTCGTAATTAAGGCACAAAGATAAGTATTTATTTGCAAATTATTTGTATCTTTGCACAAAATTATATGCGAAACATGAAGAATTATCTATTGGTAGCTATATGCTTCATATTTAGTCCTTGTAGTGCTCAAACTGTTGTAAGTGACAGTATACCAATGGCCTATGATAGTTTAAGAGTGCAGTATGGCGTGGAACTGGACAGTCTTTCGTCGCTTCGTCGGCAGAGAATGGCTGAGTTTGAGCGTAATCCGATATCTACCGTTCTGAATCCCTATTACTACCGACTGATGACTCCTGGCACGTTCTATGGCAGTTCGATGCACCAGGTGATGGGGATGAATTGGGCAGAAGGGTCGAAAGGCTCTATGCTGCAGTCGCCTGCGCTTCTGGCTAATATGGCCACCGACTACGCATTAGCCAATCTGTACGTCAATGCTCCGCAACTTGTAGTGCGTACGGAGGATATGGTGAAGGCAGAGCCCAAGTTGCGCGACGATATCGAGACGCCAGTAAAGGTCGTGGAGAAAAAGTTGTCCGACAATGCAGTGACCGTAGCCTTGGACACCGATGTGCCTGAGCAGATAGCTATAGTTGCCAAGAAACCTAATTTCTGGAAAATCAAAGGTAGCACCTCGCTACAGTTTACGCAGTCATACTTCTCCGATAACTGGTATCAGGGTGGCGAGAACAACTATGCCGGACTGGGAATGGTCACGCTGGAGGCCAACTACGACAATAAGCAAAAGGTGCAGTGGGACAATAAACTGGAAGTACAGTTGGGATTCCAGACGGCACAGAGCGACACGTGTCATACCTTTCGTGTCACGAACAATCTTCTGCGTCTGACCTCGAAGCTTGGCTACAAGGCTGCCAAGAACTGGTTCTATACGGCTCAGGCTATGGCGTACACACAGCTCTATCCCAACTATGAGAAGAATACGAACAAGGTGATTGCGGACTTTACCTCGCCACTATATTTGAACGTCTCTATCGGTCTCGACTACAAGTTGAAGAGAAATAATGCCGAATTGTCTGTCTACATCTCTCCCGTTGCCTACAACCTTTGCTGGGTAGACCGTACGGCCTACGACATTCGTTCCCGTTATGGTATGGAGCAGAATGAGGACGGAAGTTTCAAGCGTATGTATCACAAATATGGTCCCAGCGTGCTGGTAAACTCAAAGTTGCGCATCATGAAGAATGTAAGCTGGACAAGTCGCCTGTACGTCTTTGGTAACATCTTCGACAATAAGTCTGATATGTATGTCAACATTGAATGGGAAAACACCATCGACTTTACCATCAACAAATACATGTCGGCCAAGTTCTTCCTATATCCGAAGTTCGACAATAGCAGCGAAAAGTATAAGAAGAAGCACGGCTATCTGATGTTCAAGGAGTGGCTTAGCTTAGGCTTGAATTACAACTTCTGAGTTTATCCCTTCGATGTAGTCGAGTATTTCGTCGCGTCCCTGTCGCGTCTCGGCGCTGGTTACGAAATGGGGGGGCAGTTCTTCCCACTGCTCCTCTAATTTTTTTAGGAAGGTGCGTACGTTGGTCATAGTCTTTGCGTGGCTCTGTTTGTCAGCCTTGGTGAAGACGATGCTGAAGGGTACGCCGTTCTCGCCCAGCCATTCGATAAATTCCAGGTCGATGCGCTGAGGCTCGTGTCGGCTGTCGATGAGCACGAACAGGTTGACCATCTGCTGGCGCAGGAGGACGTAGGTGCGAATCATCTCCACCAGCTTCGCCTGTTCCTTCATGCTCCTCTTGGCGTATCCGTAGCCAGGCAGGTCGACGATGTACCACTGGTCGTTGATGTTGAAGTGGTTGATGAGCATTGTCTTGCCTGGCATCGACGAGGTCTTGGCCAGTCCCTTCCGTCCTGTGAGCATGTTGATGAGACTGGATTTCCCCACGTTGCTCCTGCCGATGAAGGCATACTCGGGAGCGTTAGTCTGCGGGCACATCTTAACGTTGCTGTTGCTGATAACGAATTCGGCTTTCTTGATAAGCATATTACATAACAGTTTGGCCACAAAGGTACAAAAAAGCGGGCAATCTACCAAACCATTCGAAGTAATTGCGGATGTGAGTATCTATATCCATAACATTCTTGTTCATAATTACGTTATTTTCAGTTTGAGATGAATAATAATCCCGATGTAATCACAATTTGTTAGAAAAGTTTTTATATCTTTGCCCCAAAGACCTGTAACACACACCCCGATGAGAAGAAAAAATGCAAACACCGAGGCGGTTAGGGAGCTAAATCTGACTGCAGAGAACATATCGAATCCCTTGATAGACTTTGCTGACGGGGTTGACTTCGCAGTTTCTAACCATATTGCAGACATCGTGGGGAACGATATCGTGCGTTTACAGACAAATGTGGTCATCCTATGCTCGAAGGGGGTTCTGCACGTTGGTATCAACGGAAGAGAGGTGGTTTTGCAAGCTAATGATATTCTCATCTGCCCCACAAACACATTGCTCAACAGATACAGTCAAAGTTCGGATTGTGAGTTGAAGGCTATGTGTCTTTCCGACAGACTTGTCTATAACATATTGGGCGACCGTATGGACGTGTGGATTAAGCACATTTTTATTGATAACATCTTTAAGTACTCGCTCACGGAGACAGAGTGCCGTCGTTTGGCGCTCTATAGCCAGTTGACCCGCTCTATCATTGCGGATGAGGATATTATGTATCGTTCAGATTTGCTGCGGACCCAGCTCGAAGCCCTGATGCTGGAGCTATGTGGACGTTGGGCCATGTTGCCCGACCAGCAGATAAACAAGTCGTCCTATTCCAAGATGCTGTTCTACAAGTTCCTCAGGTCCCTGTCGTCGGCTTCTGTGAAGCGCAAGCCCGTCATGGCATATGCCAGTGAGTTGGCCGTAACGCCCAAGTATCTGTCTTTCATCTGCCATAAATACAGCGGTTGCACGGCGTTGGAGTGGATAGACAAGTTTGTGATGGAGGATGCCCGCTATTACCTGAAGACCACCAATATGTCCATCAAGGAGATTGCCTCGCTACTTGGCTTCCCCAACAACTCCTTCTTCGGCCGATACATTGTTCGCCACGTGGGCATGTCGCCTATCAACTATCGTCGTTCCCTGAAGAAGTAACCTACAGCCTTATCAATTCGTGCGTTCCATGCGTGTGTGACAGGAGGTCACGCACTACTAATGTATGGCACGAAGCAATAGTAATGACTAACGCAACACATTAGTAGGAACCTCGCTCGGACGATACTATGGCGAATTTTCTACGTCGTGCAACTATAAATCGGGTATTCATGCATCACATATAAAATATATTTTGTAACTTTGTAGACAATTATTCAAATACTAAACTACAGAATATGGCAAAGATTGTGACACTGGGCGAGATTATGCTTCGCCTGTCTCCCCAAGGAAACGACCGTTTCATTCAGAGTGAATCCTTCCGCATCATCCCAGGTGGTGGTGAAGCTAATGTAGCCATTTCGCTGGCCAATTATGGCCACGAGGCCTACTTCGTATCGAAGTTGCCTAAGCACGAGATTGGACAGATAGCTGTGAACGCGCTGCGCCGCTATGGCGTTGATACGCGATATGTGGCCCGTGGCGGCGACCGTGTGGGCCTGTACTATGCCGAGACTGGGGCCTCGATGCGTCCCTCGAAGGTCATCTACGACCGTGCTCACTCTTCGATAGCAGAAGCAGTGCCCGAGGACTTTGACTTCGATGCAATCATGGAGGGAGCCCAGTGGTTCCATTGGAGCGGTATTACGCCTGCCATCTCCGACAAGGCTGCCCTGCTGACCAAGCTGGCATGCGAGGCTGCTAAGCGACATGGGGTGAAAGTCAGTGTCGACCTGAACTTCCGCAAGAAGCTGTGGACCTCGGAGAAGGCAATCTCCGTCATGCGTCCCCTGATGCAGTATGTCGACGTATGTATTGGCAACGAAGAGGACGCAGAATTGTGCCTGGGCTTCAAGCCCGATGCCGATGTAGAGGGCGGGCAGACCGATGCCAGCGGCTACGAGGGCATCTTCCGTCAGATGCGCGACGAATTCGGCTTCGAGTATGTGGTCAGCACCCTGCGCGAAAGCTACTCGGCTACGTTCAACGGCTGGAAGGCACTCATCTTCGACGGCAAGGAGTTCTACCAGTCGAAGCGTTACGAAATCAACCCCATCATCGACCGTGTGGGTGGTGGCGACTCGTTCTCGGGTGGCCTCATTCATGGTCTGCTGACAAAGGCCACACAGGGCGAGGCACTGGAGTTTGCCGTAGCCGCCAGCGCCCTGAAGCATACCGTCAACGGCGATTTTAATCTTGTAAGTGCAGAAGAAGTAGAAGCTCTGGCCGGTGGCAGTGCCAACGGAAGAGTGCAAAGATAAAGGAGGAAGGAATTATGGCAAAGTTTGATAAGATAGCAGTATTGCAGAAGATAGCCGAGGCGCCTATGGTGCCCGTGTTCTACCACAAAGATGCAGAGGTGGCCAAGAAGGTCATCAAGGCTTGTTACGACGGAGGCGTGCGTGCCTTTGAGTTCACCAACCGCGGCGACTTCGCTCAGGAGGTGTTTGCCGAGTGCGTGAAGTTTGCAGCCAAGGAGTGCCCCGAGTTGGCACTTGGCATAGGCAGCGTAGTGGATGCCCCCACGGCAGCTATGTATTTGCAGCTGGGTGCCTGCTTCGTAGTTGGCCCGCTGTTCAATCCCGACATTGCACCCGTCTGCAACCGTCGCCTCGTACCTTATTGCCCTGGTTGCATGACCGTGAGTGAGATCGGCAAGGCACAGGAACTGGGTTGCGACCTGACGAAGGTGTTCCCTGGCGATGTCGTTGGCCCCAACATGGTGAAGGGGCTGAAGGCTCCCATGCCTTGGTCGAAGATTATGGTCACGGGTGGTGTCTCGCCCGACGAGGAGAACCTGACGAAGTGGTTCAAGGCCGGTGTCTTCTGCGTAGGTATGGGTTCGAAACTGTTCCCCAAGGATAAGGTCGAAGCTCAGGATTGGCAGTACGTTACCGACAAGTGTCGCGAGTGCTTTGACATAATTGCCCGCATACGCAGATGACGGCGAAGAAGAAAGAACGGAAGCCTTGGGTCGTGCCTCTTGGTCAGCCGCTGACCGAAATGGACCGTCGCATACTGGAAGCCCAGGAACATGGGAAAATCGTTCCCTATCGGGAGTTGATAAAGACCCCTGAACAGATTGAAGGCATCCGACGCGCTGGTGTCCTGAACACTGCCGTATTGGATACTGTGGCCGACAAAATCCGTCCAGGCATGACCACGCTGGAGATAGACCGCATCGTCTACGACTACACCACGCAGCATGGGGGCATACCTGCCCCGCTGAACTACGAGGGCTTCCCCAATTCGTGCTGCACCAGCATAAACGATGTCGTGTGTCACGGCATCCCCTCGAAAGATGAATTTCTGGAAGAGGGCGATATCTTGAACGTTGATGTCACCACCATCCTTGACGGCTACTATGCCGATGCCAGCCGTATGTTCGTCATCGGAGGCCAAACGGAACCCAGTTGGCAGCGCCTGGTAGATGTTGCGTGGGAATGTTTGAAAATTGGCGAACAGGTGTGCTCGAAACCCTACGTCTATGTAGGCGACATAGGAAATGCCATCCAAAAATATGCACACAAGAACCACATGTCTGTAGTACGCGACCTTTGTGGTCATGGTGTGGGTCTTCAGTTCCATGAGGAGCCAGACGTCGAACATTATGGTCATCGTGGCACAGGCATGCTATTGGTGCCAGGGATGACGTTCACCATCGAACCGATGATAAATCTTGGACACTATCAGGTATGCCTGGATGCAGACGATCCTACAGGGTGGACAGTTGTTACCGAAGACTATGAACCTTCTGCCCAGTGGGAGCATACGTATGTGATGACGGAGAACGGAGTAGAGGTATTGACGCATTAATATGGAAAGTAAGATTGTACTTGGCATCGAAAGCTCGTGCGACGATACCAGTGCGGCCGTCATCCGTGATGGAGTATTGCTGTCGAACGTTACGGCCAGTCAGGTAGTGCATGAGGAATACGGCGGTGTTGTGCCCGAGCTGGCCAGTCGTGCCCACCAACAGAACATCGTACCCGTTGTGGACGCCGCTCTGAAGAGGGCCGGGGTGGGGCGCGAGGAACTATCAGCCATAGCCTTCACTCGTGGCCCAGGATTAATGGGTAGCCTGCTCGTTGGCGTATCGTTTGCAAAGGGATTGGCTGCTGCTTTGGGTATCCCTATGATAGAGGTGAATCATCTGCAGGGACATGTATTGGCACACTTTATAAAAGAGAAAACCTCTTCCCAGCCTTCTCTTAAGGAGAATGAGAAGTCTCCTACTTTTCCTTTCCTCTGTCTGCTTGTCAGTGGAGGTAATTCGCAGATTGTCAAGGTGAATGCTTACAACGATATGCAAATAATCGGGCAGACCATCGACGATGCTGCAGGTGAGGCTATCGACAAGGCAGCCAAGGTGATGGGGCTTGGCTACCCAGGTGGACCCATCATTGACCGATTAGCCCGAAAGGGCAACCCCTTGGCCTTTCAGTTCTCCAAACCGCATATCCCTGGCTACGACTATTCCTTCTCTGGATTGAAGACCTCCTTTCTCTATAACTTGCGCGACTGGATGCGTGACGATCCCAACTTCATTGAAAATCACAAGGAAGACTTGGCAGCTTCGTTTGAGAAAGCCGTTGTGGATACCCTCATGGATAAGCTTCGCTTGGCAGCTCGCGACCTCAAGATTCGGAAGGTAGCAGTAGCCGGTGGCGTTAGTGCCAACACGGGGCTGCGTCAGGCCTTTCACGACTATGCACAACGTTACCACTGGCAAATCTTCATTCCCCCCTTTGGCTACACAACGGACAATGCCGCCATGATAGCCCAGGTCGGTTGGTTCAAGCTGCAGGATGGCGACTTTTGTCCGATGGAAGCACCTGCCTACAGCCGCGTAGGTATGGGTTAGCCTGCTAACTCCTGTAATGCACGGCGTACGGTCGGGTCTTCCTCGTTCAGGTATTCAATATACTGCTCGATGTTGCATATATTATAGATGATGTTGCCGTAGAGTGCTCGCTCGAAGAGATGACGGCTCCGATAGAGCATCAGGTTGCGGCGTCGCAAGCCTTGTCCTTCAGCGTAGCGGGCAAATTGTTCAAGCAGGTTTTGCTTTGAGAGGTAGGCTTCTATCTCCGGCAATTTCGTGTAGCGCTGTAGGGCAGGTCTGTTTTGATCGGTATAGTCAAAGGCAAACTGGCGGATATGACCCGTGAAGAGAGCTTCTCGATAGTAGGACGTGACATCGCTCGTGTCTTCGGGCACAAAGATGTCGGGAGTGATGCCACCACCACCATAGACGATGCGGCCTTTACGTGTCTTGTATTCAGGTCCTGTTTGCTGAATACTGTCCTGGGTGAAATACTCACCGCGTTCGTATCGGGCGATAAGCTCGTTTTCATAGTCTTCATCATGTCCAGGTTGGTAAGCTTTCTGGATGCAGCGGCCCGAAGGTGTGTAGTATCGGGCGACGGTCAGGCGTACGACGCTGCCATCCTTGAATTCCATAGGTTGCTGCACCAGTCCCTTGCCGAAAGAACGCCGTCCTACGATGGTCCCACGGTCGTTGTCTTGCAATGCACCAGCCAATATCTCGCTGCTCGAGGCCGAACCTTCGTCTATGAGTACTACAACGGGCAACTTTGCGAATGAGCCCCGACCGTCGCTGTAGTAATCCTCACGAGGCGACTTGCGTCCTTGGGTGTAAACTATGAGCTGACGTGCGGGCAGAAATTCATTGGCCATCTGAATGGCGATATGCATATATCCGCCTCTGTTACCACGCAGGTCGATGACAAGACTTTCCATACCTTCAACGCTCAGTTGTGCCATAGCAATCATGAATTCGCTATAGGTCTGTTCTCCGAAATTCTTAACACGGATGTAGCCGACATTGTCGCGTATCATGTATGCAGCATCAACGCTCTTTACAGGGATGTCACCTCGTATAACGCTGAATTTCATGGTACGGGTACGCCCAGGTCTGACGACTGTTAATTGTACTTTACTGCCTTTTTCGCCTCGTAGCGTACGGAGGACATCCTGCTGAGATGCTCCCACCAGGTTCGTTGTGTCTGCTTTCACAATACGGTCTCCTGGCATGATGCCCACGCGCTCGGCAGGTCCGCTTGGAATAACCCCCATAACGCTAACGCTGTCCTTCACCACGTTGAAGCTGATGCCCACTCCGGAAAAACTACCCTTCAAGTCGTCATTTGCTTCTTCGGCATCATTGGCAGGGATGTAAAGTGAGTGTGGATCGAGTTCTGAGAGAATCTTGGGCATAGACTTCTCTACGAGGTCTTTCATGTCTACGGTATCGACATACTGGTTGTCTACCATCTGAAGCAGGTAGTTCACCTTATTACTGCCAGTGTTGATGATGCTTAACCGGTTGCCCGAGAAGTGATTGGCATAGAATGTACCAACAATAATGCCCACAATAAGACATAAAGCCAGGAGCAGGGGAGTAAGACGAGATTTCGTATTCATTCGTTTGTTATTGGGAGATGAATGACTTCTATTTTGGCTCGGCGAAGCAAATCCACTCCGTCCGTAAGCCGATAGTTTCGTTGGAAAACAACACGCTTGATGCCGGCCTGTATGATGAGTTTTGCGCATTCAATACAGGGCGAGTCTGTGACATATAGTGTAGCACCATTGCTATTGTTGCCTGAACGGGCTATTTTCGTGATGGCGTTGGCTTCGGCATGCAGCACGTAGGGCTTGGTCACCCCTTGCTCGTCCTCACAGACATTCTCAAAGCCTGAAGGCGTACCATTATAACCATCGCTGATAATCATTTTGTCTTTGACAATGAGTGCGCCCACTTGCCGACGTTGGCAGTAACTGTTTTCTGCCCATATTCCAGCCATACGCAAGTAGCGAAGGTCCAGCTCTATTTGTTTCTTATCCATTGTTTCTTGTTATACCGTTTCTTCTTAATAGGGCATCGATAGTGGGTTCCTGGCCGCGGAAGCGGCGATAAAGCGTCATTGGTGGCTCGGTTGCACCACGCGAGAGAACCTCGTCACGCAGTCGCTGGGCTGTTTCACGGTCGAAAATACCATGTTCTTGGAAAACGGAGAAGGCATCTGCATCTAAGACCTCGGCCCATTTGTAGCTGTAGTAACCTGCAGCATAGCCTCCGCTCATGATATGTCCGAACTGGGTGCTCATCAGTGCTTCGGGTACGGGCTGCATCAACTGGCAGGGGGCCATAGCCTTACGTTCAAATTCATACACATCGCCTTGGAAAGGGTCTGACAAGGTGTAGTAGGCCAAGTCCAAAAGTCCCAGGCTGACCTGACGAACACAAGCGTAGCCGGCCAGGTAGTTCTTGCTTTGTATGATGCGGTCAATGAGTTCCTGAGGCAGAGGCTCGCCCGTCTCATAGTGTTGGGCAAAAGTGGCCAGGAACTGCGGCTCTAATACGAAGTTCTCCATGAACTGGCTGGGTAGTTCTACAAAGTCCCAATAGACATTAGTGCAGGATAGACTTTCGAACCTGACGCGCGAAAAGAGAGAGTGCAGGGCGTGGCCGAATTCATGCAGGAAGGTTTCTACTTCACCCAGGGTCAGCAATGCTGGTCTCGATGCTGTAGGCTTGGTCAGATTCATGGTAACAGACACGTGGGGACGGCTATCGTGACCGTCGTCTTCGTCCTGCCATTGGTCTTTATAGTTCGTCATCCATGCACCACTCTGCTTGGAGGCACGTGGGTGAAAGTCGGTGTACAGGATGCCCAGCAGGCTTCCGTCCTGGTCTTGCACCTCCCAGGCTTCCACGTCGGGATGGTAGACCTGAATGTCGTGACGATGATGGAAAGTGATGCCATAGAGTCTGGTTGCCAGACCGAATACTCCCTCCTTTACCCGTGTTAGTTCGAAGTATGGGCGTAGCATCTCGCTGTCGATGTTATACAGGCGCATCTTCAGCTTATGGCTATAGTAAGAGAAATCCCATGGACGTAGGGTGTATTCCTCTCCTTCTGTTTCGCGAGCCAGGGCTTCAATTTCTTCTATTTCGCGACGAGCTGTGGGCATATAGGCCTGAAGTAGGTTGTCGAGCAAATTCCGTACATGTGCTATGTCCTGAGCCATTCGGCGTTCCAACACAAAGTCTGCAAAGGTTCGATATCCCAACATTTGTGCCAGCTGTAGGCGTAGGTCGACAATGTGCGGGATGAGGGGCAGATTGTTGGTATCGCCATCATGTGTACAAAGTGTGGCGTGAGCCATGTACATCTGTCTCCGTAGTTCGCGGTTGTCAGCGTAGGTCATGAACGGACCGTAACTTGGAGCGTGGAGCGTGAATACCCATCCTTCCATCTTGCGCTCCTGAGCAGCCAGGCGTGCGGCCTCTCGTTGGCTCTCTGGCAGTCCGGCAAGGTCTTCCTCACGGGTGATGTGAAGTTGGAAGGCGTTTGTATCCTTCAGCATGTTCTGTTGAAACTGAAGTGTCACTTGGCTCAGCTCCATCTGAAGTTGGGTAAACCGCTGTTTGTCTTCATCATTGAGCAATGCGCCATGACGTACAAACGACTGATACATATTCTCAAGCACTGTGTCTTCCTCCGTTGTGAGCGGTCGATGCTGGGTGTGAACAGCTTGCACTCGTTTCCATAGTTCTGGGTCGAGCATCATGCGGTTGCTATGTTCAGTCAGTATGGGCGACATCTTTTGTGCCAACTGATCCATCTCGTCGTTCGTATGGGCGCTGAGTAGGTTGAAGAATGTAGTTGTCACTTTTGTCAGTGTACGATCTCCCTTGGGAATAATCGTATTTTCGAAAGTGGGTGCATCAGGGTTCTTCGTTATTCGCTCCATGTCGGCCACATCGCGTTCCATACCCTTGCGCATGGCTTCTTCGTAGTGCTCGAAGCGTATCTGGTCAAAGGGAACAGTTTCCTCCGGCGTCCCGTATTTCTTATTTAAGAAAGGATTCTCGGACATTTTTTCCATCCTCTATTTTTTAATATATTGTCTCAAAGCTTCGCTACACCATATCTGCAGCTGATTCTCGCTGTCTGCGTAGATGAAGTAGGCTTGTAGTTGTGATTGCTCATTTAGTAACTTCTGTGCGCGTTCCAGTCCCATGACCATAAACGCTGTTGCAAAGGCATCGGCCATTGCGCATGATGGGGCCAAAACCGTGCTCGACAGTATGCTGTGCTGCACGGGATAGCCTGTATGCGGGTCTATAGTATGTGCAAGCTTGCGTCCGTCGGAACTGATATAGTAGTTGCGATAGTTGCCACTGGTAGCCATTGCACAGTCTGTCAGGGACAGTATGGTCTGAATCTCCTGATTCATGCTGGTGGAGTCCTCTACCGGTTTGTTGACACCGATGTTCCAATTCTTACCCTTCGCATTGTGTCCCTGCACTACGATTTCTCCACCGATTTCTATCATAAAATTCTGTATTCCCTTGCGGCGGAAGAGCGAAGCTACCTGGTCTACACCGAAGCCCTTGGCTATTGCACTGAGATCGAGTACCATACGAGAGTCGCTCTTCAGAATACTGTCGCCTGCAAGAGAAACTTTCTGCCAGCCGACTATATCAAGCAGGGAATCCACTTGAGCAGAGTCGGGTAGGGCTCCATCCTTGAAACCAAATCCCCAGGCATTGACCAGCGGGGCCACTGTCACATCGAAACTTCCATCCGTTGCCCGACTCACTTCCATAGCTTGTGTCAGAACCTGACGAAGCAGGTCGTCGGTCTGCGTGCTTCGCCCTTGGTTTATTTGACTCAACGTGGAGTGCGGATTGAACATCGACAGAGAATTGTCGACGCGGCAAAGTTCATCCATAATGGCGGCATCGAGTGCGGAGTCACTTTGATAGGTGGCATGCCATATGGTGCCAAAGATGTGGCCTTCACTCTGTTGATAGGGCGTATTGCTGACGGGATTGCCCTTATGGCGGATAATGATAACCGAGGCGGCAATCAGGAAGAGCAGAAAGGGCAACTGCCAGGTCCATTTCTTGTTGTTCATCTTGGATTTCGTTGTTATTTGTTGAGAGTGGGGATGGGGAGTTCCGTAGCTCGTTTCTTGCTGGTTCGGCCAACATCAAATATCAGATTCGCGGTTCCCCCAAATGTACTGGAACCACTTTTCCCGAAGCCTGGTGTGTAGTAGGGTTCGCCATACGGACTTATGCTCTGGTGCAAACGTGCCTTGAATCGGAGCGACCAGCCCAGGCGGATGAATTTCCATAGTTTGGTCTCGCATCCGACACATACCTCCAACCATCCTGTCCGGCCTTTCTGATTTTCCATACTCATACCCGTTTTGCCTTTCCATACGGGGTCTTGGAAATCGGGATTGGAGAAGTCGTAGTTGAAACTGCTGAAAGCATAACGCAGACCTACCATCAGTCGATTGCCGTTGTGTTTCCTATTCAGGTTGTAGTCCATACCTACTCTGAAGTAGGGTGCTCTGGTGTGGAATCTATTGTTATTCTCCCTTCCCTCGCGATCGCTTTCTCCAATGCCAAGTTCCCCAATCGGGAAGTAATGGTCGCGGAAGTTCAGTCGTGCTCCCACCTCCAATTGGTCGTACCGTGCTCCTACGGCTTTCATCACGGGCCCTGATAGGTCTGCGAAAACAGCCGCACCGCAGAACAATGGAGCCTTGGGGATAGGTTCCTTCTTTCCGCGAGCCTCGGTTGTCAGGCAGCTCAGGCTAATTAGTGCTGCCGCGAAGATATATTTTAATATTCTCCAGTGAAGCATAATTGATGGAGGTGTTTTCCACGACTATTGAGTCTGTCAGTTGATAGGGGTCGTCATAATCGAAGCCCGTAATCTTGTGCATCATGACCGTCGGACAATCCGGCGACTCGAAATACTGCGTGTTGTCTTTGGCAATGCGGAGCACAATCTCGAATGTCTCGTCTGTGTCGCCAGATGCGTGAAACAGCATGTGCAACGTGTCGGCGGCCTGCCAGTAACTCATGGGCAAAGCAACCGAACTGATATTGTAGCCTCGGTTCAGGAGTACCGAGTCTGTGCCTTCTGCTGTGATGTTCAGGGTGTCAGAAATGGAAACCTTCTTCCCGCTTTCCGAACTATAGAAGCCTATATTCAGCGTGACAACGTTGTTCAATGTGCAATCTATACCTTCGCAGGCACATATCAGGGCCATGGCTACGATTATGGTCAGCAGACGACGCGTCATCAGATAACAGTTTCGATTTGGTATTTGTTGCGTTCTGGTGAATTTCGACTGATAAGTTCGCCCAGGAATCCGGCCACAAACAGTTGCGTGCCCAGAATCATCATCGTCAGTGCGATGAAGAAATAGGGTGAGTCTGTAATCAGTCGGGCAGGCGTACCCGTGGACAGATAATAGAGCTTATAGCCCCCTACGGCCATCGTGGCCAGTAAGCCAAGCAGGAACATGAGAGAGCCTATGAAGCCGAATACATGCATTGGTTTCAGTCCAAAACTATCAAGGAACCACAGGCTGAGCAAATCCAGGTAGCCGTTTACGAAACGATTCCAGCCCATGAACTTTGACTTACCATGCTTGCGGGCTTGGTGATGGACGCGTTTCTCCCCAATCTTTGTGAAGCCGACATTCTTGGCCAGATAGGGAATGTAGCGGTGCATTTCTCCATAGACTTCAATGTTCTTGACCACATCGCGGCGGTAGGCCTTCAGTCCGCAGTTGAAGTCGTGCAGGTTGTGAATACCACTCACCTGTCGGGCTGTGGCGTTGAATAGTTTCGTCGGAATGGTTTTCGACAGCGGATCGCCCTGGCTGCGGTTCATCTTCCAACCGCTCACCAGGTCGTATCCGTCCTCGATAATCATGCGTCGGAGTTCTGGTATCTCGTCGGGCGAATCCTGCAAGTCGGCATCCATCGTTATTACCACGTCGCCCTTTGCACGTTCAAATCCGCAATAGAGTGCAGGACTTTTCCCGTAGTTGCGACGGAACTTTATGCCGCACACTTCGGGGTGCGAAAGATGCAGTTCGCTGATGATTTCCCATGAATGGTCGGTGGAGCCATCGTCCACGAACACCACCTCGAAGGTCAGGTTGTTGTCGTGCATCACGCGTTCAATCCAGTTGTAGAGTTCCTGGATTGACTCTTCCTCATTGAATAGGGGTACAATAACTGATATATCCATCTCGACAATGTAACTTTACACGTGTTCTTATTTTCTCCTGCCCAGTAATGCGGTGGGCACCATCAGCAGCAGGGCAAGCAGCAAGTTCATCCACACCAGTTGCAGGGTCATGCGTTCTGGATTGTACATGAATTGTAAGGATTCGTGCAATAGTTTGTCTACGTCCTCTTCGCCTGCCATCTGTTGCAGCCACTGGCGGTATTCGGGCATCTGTATGATTTGCTGCACCTGTCCGGCCAGTTGTCCGTCGTCCATAAAGCGGAAATAGATGTACTGGACTACTGCTGTCACCATGATGGCGAATACATAGGTGAGGAATGCCATGTAGCAACTGCGCCCAAACGTGAGGCGTCCCATTTTCCGTCCGTATTGACGAATGAGGGCGCCTGCGGAAATGAAGGCTATGAGTCCGAGCACGTTGCCTGCCTGCCCCAGTAGCGCAGCATCGAATCCGTGCATCGAGCACAGGAAGCTGGCACTGCAAATCAGTCCGACTATCATGCCGTATTCCATGCAATAGTCTCGTGCCAGACGCGCGTCAAACTCTTTCTTCTCCATAATCCTTAATCCTTCACCTTAAACTTCAGCAGCCTTCCGTTGTAGGCCGGAACCAACAGTTGGGTGGGTTTGGTGCTGCAAAACGAGATGTTGAAGGGGCTGTTTGAGAGCAATCCCTCGGCGCGAACCATGTCCTGTTCTTGCAGACCGAAGTATTCGAAGAGGTGTTGCGGAATGTTAATCTCTATGTCAGCATCCTGCTCGTCGAAGTTGACCACAACTAGTATGACCTCTCCCTTGTGGTAGCGAACGAAAGCAAACTGCTTGCCAGGATTGAAGTGCTCGCTGCGCAGGTTGGCATGCATCAGGTCGTACATCTCGCCTTCGCGAATGGCCGCCTCACTGTTGCACAGGTTGAGCAGCCGGCTGTAGAAATGTTGCAGGGATACCTCCTTCGGGGTAAGTTGGCGATTGTCGAACCGTCCCTTGTTGCGCCATCGGCGTACTGCGTCCACCATCCAATAGTCGAAGATGGTCGTGCGTCCGTCGCGTCCGCTGAATCCTTCGGCGTCCATGCCCCTTTCGCCCAGTTCCTGACCGAAGTAAATCATTGTCGGGTTGGTGCCCAGGCATGCGGCCACGATCATGGGTGCACGGCCTCGCTCGCCGTCAGCGGCAAAGAAGTCACTGGCGAGGCGTTGCTCGTCGTGGTTCTCCAGGAAGTAGAGCATATACTTGCGAATGCTGTCGGTCAGTTGCCATTGACGTGTGATGTCGCTGGCTTGTGCATTCCCCTGTGTGACAGCGCGCAGGCAGTCGTACATGCCCACTTTGTCGTACAGATAGTCGAAGTGTCCTTGCTCCAGATAGTTGCTGTACTCGGCGGGGTTATAGATTTCTGCAATGAAGATGATTTCGGGATGTTGAGCCTTTACCTGTGTGATGGCCCACTTCCAGAATTCCACGGGCACCATCTCGGCCATGTCGCAGCGGAAGCCGTCGACGTCCTTGCTGGCCCAGTAGAGCAGGATTTGCAACATCTGTTTCCACGTTTGTGGAACGGGGTTGAAGTGGTTTGTGCGACCATTCGTGTAGTCGACGCCGTAGTTCAGCTTCACCGTTTCGTACCAGTCGCTCTGGTTGGGTGTAGCCGTAAACTGGTCGTTGCCCGTAGCCTTGGCCGGCATCTCGCAGTATCCGTTCAGGTCAAGACCTTCGATTCGGAATTGCTGTCCGGGCAGGTAGTAGAAGTTGTTGTGGGGCGAGAAGGCTTGTGTCGTATCGTCTTTCTCTCCCAGGTCTACCACCCCTTCGGGTTTCACGTCGCTGCAGTACTGCCTGGCCACGTGGTTGGGCACGAAGTCAATTATTACCTTCATGCCTGCCTTGTGTGTGCGCTCCACCAGTTGCTCGAACTCCTGCATTCGTGCGGGGATGCTTGTGGCAATGTCAGGGTCAACGTCGTAATAGTCGCGGATGGCATAGGGCGAGCCGGCCTGTCCCTTCACTACGGCAGGGTTATCACGTCGTATGCCGTAGAGCGAATTGTCCGTCTGCGTGGCATGTTCAATGATACCCGTGTACCAGATGTGAGTGGCACCAAGACTGTGAATCTGCTCCAGGGCACGTTGGTTGAAGTCGGCCATTGTGCCGCTTCCGTTCACTTGTTTCGTGCCGTTGACTTGGCACGTGCGGTTGTCGTTGCCGAAGAGTCGGGGCAATACTTGATATATAATGATTTTCTGCGATGCGTCCATAGTCGAATCTGTCGTTTGCTGAAGACTTGTGCATGAGGTCAGCAGACCCCATGCCAGTACCATCCAGAGTAAATGTTTACAAGCCACGGATAACAACATCTTCGCGTCCCTTGGCAATCTTGGCTATCATGCCCTGCAAAGCCTTGCCTGGACCGCATTCAACAAATTCTGTAGCACCAGCCTCGAGCATCGACTGCACCTCGGAGGTCCAGCGGACGCTTGCTGTCAGTTGGGCTATCAGGTTCTGTTTAATCTCTTCGGCATCGGTGTGTGCCTTTCCGTCCACGTTCTGGTAGATGGGGCATCGAGGGGTCTGAAACGTTGTGGCCTCGATGGCTTTCTGCAGTTCGTCCTTAGCAGGCTGCATCAGGGGGGAGTGGAATGCTCCGCCTACGGGCAGTGGAAGGGCGCGTTTTGCACCGGACTCCTTCAGTCGGTCGCAGGCTTCGTTGATGGCTTCCACCTCTCCGCTGATTACCAACTGTCCGGGGCAGTTGTAGTTGGCCGGAACCACGATTCCGCCCGTCTGCTCGCTCACCTCTTGGCAAATCTTCTCTACCACCTCGTCCGTCAGGCCTATGATGGCAGCCATCGTGCTGGGACGTGCCTCGCAAGCCTTCTGCATGGCTTGTGCACGGGCAAACACCAGTCGCAGGCCGTCTTCGAAACTGAGTGCTCCAGCTGCTACCAATGCACTGAACTCGCCCAGTGAGTGACCTCCTACCATGTCGGGCTGGAAGTCCTCGCCCAGGCAGATGGCGCTGATGACGCTGTGCAGGAAGACGGCAGGCTGCGTCACGCGGGTCTGCTTCAGTTCATCGGCAGTGCCTTCAAACATGATGTCGGTGATGCGGAATCCCAGAATTTCATTCGCTTTCTCCAGCAGGTCGTGTGCCTGCGTGTTGTTGTCGTACAAGTCTTTGCCCATGCCTGTAAATTGGGCTCCTTGGCCAGGAAATACAAATGCTTTCATTGTCTTTTTACCTTAGGTTTACCTTAATATTATATTAAAAATCGGCGCAAAGTTAATAAAAAAAAGTCAAAGGGCAAACTTATTTCACTGATTTCCCTCGAATCGGGCTTGATATTTAACAATATATGTTAAAATCGGAAGATATTTAGCCAAAAATTTGTTTTTTTGTTGAGTATTGTGTAATATTGCAGACGATATAACTTAGTATTAACCAAAATCAAATGGGAGGACCGACCATGAAAGACTGTGTTTTTGCCTACGACGAAGCCTACGAGTTGGACAATGTGAACAACTGCGAGTACGACGAATTGTATGCCACTGCCGCAGGTGGCGAATCCTCGGTTTGGTATAATTAAGACGTTCTTGGAGCGCTTTTGCCTCGGGTAAAGTCGGGGATTTCAATTAGTTTTCCGCCTTGTTCGGCCGACAGGGCTGTGAGTTCGGTGACGCACGACCATAGTGCGGCATCGTAGACCGATATGTCGGGTGCCTGTTCGTGGCGTAGATTGCTGATGAGGTGTCGGTCCATGATGTAGTTCATCAGGTTTTCGACACCCAGTCGGCGGCCTTCATCTATCAGTTGTCGGGTTTCTCTGTCGTGGTAGGCTTCGATGGCCGTTTCTGCATCGCGCCCCTGCAGGAGTGGGCTGCCATCCAGCTGGAGCGTGGGCAGGGGGTACTTTTGGGCGTATCCCTGTGTGCCGCAGAGTGTCTGTATGCGGCTATAGGGGCGTGGCGTGCGTTCGTCAAATTGCAGGAGTATGGTCTTTCCCCGTGCTGTGCGTATAAGAGTGTTGTTCACCTTGTTCAACCCACTCATGCTCACAAGGCTCACCAGCCGGTCGCTATGGTTGATGTCCAGTATCTGACAGGCTGGCCCCAGTCCGTGTGTGGGGTAGGGGTTTCCCATGTGGTCGAGCACGGTGTACGACACCCACCCCAGGTCGGAGCGTAGGTCGTGGATGTAGGCTCCCTCGCAGTGTGTGACTTCTCCGAATCGTCCTTGGCGCACCATCTGCATGATGCCCAGGTGGAACGTGTCGTAGCAGCAGTTCTCCAGCATGGTGCATCGCTGGCCGGTCTGTTCCGTGGTGTCCACCAGGTCCCAGCATTCGCGTACGCTCATGGCGGCCGGAACTTCCAGTGCCACGTCCTTGCCCTGCTGCATGGCGTAGATGGCCATGCGTGCATGGCTGGCCCAGTCAGTACATATGTACACCAGGTCAACCTCCTCGCTTTGGCAGATCTGTCGCCACTGGCTCTCACCGTCGTACAGGGTCACGTCTCTGTGTCGTCCCTGGTAGGTCAGCACTTGACGGGCGTCTTCTAAATGGCTGGTCGACAGGTCGGCAAGGGCCACAATCTTGGCGTCGGGGATGTGTGCGTAGCGTCGCAATGTTGCCATTCCGCGTGCTCCGAGTCCGATGAGTCCGATTCTAATCACGTTGTTCATACGAGACACAAAGGTACGAAATATTCTCTAATCCTTGCTCCCTATTCCAAATAAATTTTGTATCTTTGCCGAAAAATAGTGTAGAATATGGCAGACAACAACAATCATTTGGTAATTATGGCTGGCGGAATCGGCAGTCGGTTTTGGCCGATGAGCACCCCCGAGCGCCCGAAACAGTTTGTAGACGTCATGGGTTGCGGTCGTACGCTGATACAGCTGACGATGGATCGCTTTGAAGGAATTATTCCTTATGAAAACGTGTGGATAGTGACCTCGGCTGCATACGCCGAAATGGTGCATGAGCAGCTGCCCGAAGTGCCCGAGTCCAACATTCTGAAGGAGCCTTGCCGACGCAATACGGCTCCCTGCGTGGCCTATGTCAGCTGGCGCATAAAGTCGCAGTGCCCACGGGCTAACATTGTGGTTTCACCAAGTGATCATATTGTGCTGAATCAGAAGGAATTTCGGCGTGTGATTAAATCGTCACTTTTGTTCGTCAGCGAGAGCGATGCCATCCTGACTTTGGGTATGCAACCCACGCGGCCAGAGACGGGTTATGGGTACATCCAGGCCGACTTGAGCACTCCCTGTGTGCGCAATCGTGAAATCTTCCGTGTCGACCAGTTCCGCGAGAAGCCCGACCTGCCAACGGCCAAGAAGTATATCGCCCAGAACAACTTCTTCTGGAATGCCGGCATATTTGTCTGGAACGTGAACACCATCGTCAATGCCTTCCGCATCTATGCCCCCTCGCTTTCAGATATTTTTGAGAGCATGATGTCCGTGTATGGTACGCCTCGCGAGCAAGCCGTTGTGAACGAGCGTTTCCCGCAGTGCGAGAACATCTCCGTCGACTATGCCATCATGGAGCATGCCGAGGAGATATACTGCTTCCCTGCCTCGTTTGGGTGGAGCGACTTGGGCACATGGGGTTCGCTGCTTGAGAACAGCGAGCGCAACCGCTACGGCAATGCCCTGATTGGCAATGACATCCGCACCTATGATACGCAGAACTGCATCGTCCACACCACCGACGAGCGGCGCGTCATCGTGCAGGGTCTGGATGGCTACATCGTGGCCGAGAAGGACGGTGTGTTGCTGGTATGCAAACTGGAGAATGAGCAACAGATAAAGAACTATAGCGAATAGCGACAGGTTCTGCGGCCATGAAGAAACTTCTTTCCCTGCCTCCCAACCTCGTTTCGTGTTTCCACGAGGTGGAAGGCGTCTCACGCGACGAGTATTTTTGCACCAGCGACCCCGTGGGCAGCAGGCTCGGTTCGGGTGGCGGCACAACGTGGTTGTTGCGCCAGTGCTGGCAGTCCGAATCTCCTGCGAAGGACTTCCCGTCGTGGTTGTCCCACGAGCAGCGCATCCTCATGCACGCTGGCGGTCAGGGTCGTCGGTTGCCCAGTTATGCTCCCAGTGGCAAGATACTCACACCCATCCCCGTCTTTCGCTGGGCTCGTGGTCAGCGCATTACGCAGAATCTTCTGCAATTGCAATTACCGCTCTATGAGCGCATCATGAAGATGGCACCCGCCAATATCCACACGCTGGTGGCCAGTGGCGATGTACTCATCCGTGCGGGCAAATTGCAACCCATTCCCGAGGCCGACGTGGTTTGCTACGGGTTGTGGGTAGAGCCGTCGTTGGCCAAGAACCACGGTGTATTCCTTTCTCGCCGCACGACTCCCGGCCGATTGGATTTCATGCTTCAGAAACCCTCTGTGGCTACCTTGGGCAAGCTGATGCACACCCATCTCTGCCTGATGGACGTGGGCGTGTGGTTGCTCAGCGACCGTGCGGTGGAGTGCCTCGTAGCCCGCAGTACTGCGAACGGCGAGGTCTGCGACTATGACTTGTATGGCGACTTCGGCTGTCGCTTGGGCGATAACCCTACGCTTCACGACGCCCAGTTGGCAGGGCTCTCTGTAGCCATCCTGCCCCTGGAGGAGGGTGAGTTCTACCACTTCGGCACCAGCAGGGAGTTGATTAGCAGCACGCTGTCCATCCAGAATCACGTCATCGACCAGCGGGCCATCATGCACCTTGGAGTCAAGCCCCATCCGTCTATTTTCATACAGAATGCACATTGCGAGGCCGCTTTGACCGCGGACAACCAGAACGTCTGGATTGAGAACTCCCACGTGGGAACCGGCTGGAGGTTGCGCAGTAACCATATTATTACGGGCGTGCCTGTCAACGACTGGAGGGTGGACCTCCCTCAGGACTTCTGTGTCGATTTTGTCCCCATTGGCGATGGGGCTTATGCGCTCCGGACCTATTCGATGGACGACCGTTTCGACGGCGACCAGCAGTTCCAGCCCCTCTTCCCCGTGTCCGCCGACTTGGATGTCCTGGGGCGTTTGCTTCGTTGGAAGGCCGAGGGTACGGACGATGCTGAGTGCCGTCTGCTTTACGAATCGCTGCCCAGGCTTTCGGCCAGTGAACTTTCCGACCAGGCACGTCTCGTCCGTCTGCAGGCGCAGCGTATGGGCTTCCTTCGTGAGAATCTGTCGCAGCTGGCTCAGAACTGTCGCCATAGTGTCTTTTACCAGACCAATCTGGACGACATGGCCCGTTTGTTCCATCGCCTTGACGTGCCCATGCCGGCCCTGTTGGGCGACGATGCCCCCCTGTTGCAGCGCATCAGCGACCAGATGTTCCGCAGGCAGTTGAGCGATTTGCGCGGACAGGACGGTTCGCCTTTCGAGGAGCGCGCCTTTGCACTCTTGCGCGAGGGGTTGACCGAGCCGGTGATGGAACGTCGCCAGTCGCCCCGTCTTAGCGTTTGTCAGGATCAGATTGTGTGGGGGCGCAGTCCCGTGCGCATAGACCTGGCAGGTGGATGGACCGACACTCCTCCGTATTGCCTGAGCGAGGGTGGTGCGGTGGTGAACATCGCCATAGAACTGAACGGACAGCCTCCCTTACAGACCTACGTCAGACCGAGCCGCGAGTTCCGAATCACGTTGCGCAGCATCGACTTGGGGGCGGCTGAGTGCGTGCAGGATTTCGAGCAACTCCGCGATTTTGCGCGCGTGGGTTCTCCTTTCTCCATCCCTAAGGCTGCACTTTGCCTTGCAGGGTTCCATCCGCAGTTTGCCGAACCCCAGTACAAGACGTTGGAAGAGCAGTTGCGCGACTTCGGGTGTGGCATCGAGCTTACGCTCCTCAGCGCCATACCTGCGGGCAGCGGGCTGGGAACCAGCAGCATTCTGGCGGCGACGGTGCTGGGCGCGTTGAGCGACTTCTGCGGACTGGGGTGGGACAAGGCCGAGATAGCCAACCGCACCCTGGTGCTCGAGCAGCTCCTCACCACGGGCGGAGGCTGGCAGGATCAGTATGGTGGGGTGCTGGGCGGAGTGAAGTTGTTGCGCACACAACCGGGTTTCGAACAGACGCCCGAGGTACGTTGGTTGCCCGACACACTCTTCACTGATGCCCTCTATCGCCCCTGTCATTTGTTATATTACACGGGGCTTACGCGAACGGCCAAGGGCATACTGGCCGAAATCGTTCGTGGTATGTTCCTGGCCGATACCGACCGCCTGCGGCTGCTGGGCGAGATGCGCGAGCACGCTCTTGAGCTTTACGACGCTGTGCAGCGGGGCAACTTCGAGCAGTATGGTCGTCTTGTGGCTCGGACGTGGGAGCAGAACAAGGCGCTCGACGCGGGGACTTGTCCGGCCGAGGTGGAGCACATTATCCGTCAGGTGCAGGATTATTGTCTGGCCCTGAAGCTTCCAGGTGCCGGTGGCGGAGGTTTCCTTTATATGGTGGCGCGCGACCCGGAGGCTGCCACCCGCATCCGGCAGACGCTCACGGCCGCTCCGCCCAATCCGCGGGCGCGCTTCGTGGAACTTTCCTTGAGTTTAACAGGTCAGCAGGTCAGTCGTAGCTGACCTGTTTTGTAAGGCGCATGGGCTCGCCGGTGGCCGGATGTGTGAAGGCCAGCACGTCGGCATCGAGCATGAGCCGCCGTGCGGGCTGTCCGTACAGACGGTCGCCCACGATGGGGTTGCCGAGCCCCAAGGGGTGAGCCATGTGGACGCGCAACTGGTGGGTACGCCCCGTTTCGGGCCAGAGATGCATGAGCGCGTGGCCTTCGCAGTTCTCCACCACCTTGTAGCGCGTGATGGAGCGTCGGCCGTAGGTCTCATGCACGATTTGGCGCGGACGGTCGTAGGGATTGGGGCAGATGGGCAGGTCGACGACACCCTCTTGTCCGACGGGCAGTGGGCGCTCCAGCAGTGCCGAGTAGCGCTTCTCTATGTCGTGGCGGATGAATTGCTGTTGCAGGTGCTGGTAGGCTTCGGGGGTGAGAGCGGCGACCATCAGTCCCGACGTGTCCATGTCCAGTCGATGAACGATGACGGGGCCTTCGGCAGCAGGGTAGCGCTGGCGTAGGATGTCCTGCAGCGATGGCAGTTCGTCCTTGCCTGGGACGGAAAGCAGCCCCGAGGGTTTGTCCACGACCACGATGTGCTTGTCCTCGTAGACGATGCGCAGGCGTTGCACGACGTTGGCATAGTCCTTCATCATGGGGTTCGGTTCCACGTCCAGTCCCTGCATCATCCAGGTCAGGATGGGCTTGCACTTGTGCTGGCAGGCGGGGTAGAAGTGTCCCTCCTGGCGAATCTCTCCCTTGGGCGAACGTCCCATCCAGAACTCGCCCATGCAGAGGGGGTGCAGGCGATGGCTGTAGGCATAGTGCAGCAATTTGGGCGCACAGCATTCACCGGCTCCCGAAGGCGGAATCTTGGGGCTGAAGATGTCCAGCAGGGCTTTCTTCTGGCCGTGTGCATTCAGTAGGGTAAACTGGCCGAAGAGCCATTGCTGCAGTTCCTGGCTTCGGCGTTTGCGCTCGTCGCCCATCGGCAGGGCGGAGATGCGTCGTTCCTCCTCCTCGAAGTAGGTGCCGTGCAGGTCGAAGACGGGCGGGACGAAGTAGGGCAGTGTGCTGCGGCGGCAGAGGGTGCCCGAGAATGCGGCCAGGAAACCACCTTCGACCACCAGCACGCCCAGCATCTTCCCCTCGGCTATCTCTTCCTGCCAGTCGGCGTGCAGGGCTATCTCGCGACGGACCTCCTCGGCAGCCATCAGGCACAGCGGATGCGGCTCGTAGCAGAAGGGGTAGGTCATCTGTTCGGGCGGACGGACGTTGCGCGCCTCGGCGGGCAGGGGGTGAATCAGGTTATTCAATCTCGAGGATCAGTAGTTCGTGGAGTTTCTTCAGGGCTCGGCTGCTGTTTATCATCTGCTGGAACAGTTCGGGCTTGCTGTACATACGGGCCACGACCTCGGCCTTGGCCACGCGCACCTCCATGTCCACCTGGCTCGTGCCCAGCGAGGTGCGGAAGAAGTTGCAGATGTCGCCCCTCATCTTCTCCATCGACTTCTGTATGAGGGGGTTTTGCACCGTGATGGCAAATCTGTGGTCCGACAGCAGTTCGGGCGTGATGGAGCGTATGCGCTGGGCCGTGACGGCCTCGGTCTGCGGCAGCGTGTTGGCATATCTTTGCCACGTCTGTATGAGCGTGTCGCGGGTCAGCGACACTACGGTCTGTGGGCTTGCCGATGGGGTGGCCGATTGGCAGTCGGAGGGCACGGGCGCGTCTTGCGGACGGGGGCTGGCCGATGGCATACGGATGCTCGTGGAATTCAGGTCGATAGCCTGAAGCGGAGCCTTGGTTGCAGGTTTCGTCTTTGTGCGGATGATGGGCACGTTCTGTGCAGCCGCCGCAGGTGCAGCGGGAGCCGGCTGGGCGGCAGTCCTGACCCTTCCTTGAAGGGCCAACTGCCTGAACAGGGGTTTCAGAATCTTCGCAGGGCGGCGCCCCGCACCCTCACCGTCTTCGTCCGTGGCCTGTGCTGTCTGTATCAGGCAGAGTTCCACCTGCAGCCGTTTGTTGCGGCTCTGGCGGTATCCTAAGTCGCAGTCGTTGCAGAGTTTGATGGCACGGTAGAGGAACTGTGGCTTGCAGCGCATGGCCTGCTCGTGGAAGCGCTGGCACTGCATCTCGCTCACCTCCAGCAGAGGCAGCGTCTTGGCGTCGCGGCTGACCAGCAGATTGCGCATGTGCGAGGCCAGCCCCCCGATGAAGTTGCCGCCGTCGAAGCCCTTCTCCGTCACCTCGTTGAAGAGCAGCAGCGCCTCCTCCACCTTTTTCTCGAGCAGCATATCCACGAGCCGGAAGTAGTACTCCGCGTCCAGAATGTTCAGGTTCTCCAGCGCAGCTTGGTACGTCACGTTGCCCTGTGTGAAGCTCACCATCTGGTCGAAGATGGACAGCGCGTCGCGCATTCCGCCGTCGGCCTTCTGTGCTATCAGGTTCAGCGCCTCCTCCTCCACGGTGTAGCCCTCCTTCTCGGCCACGTACTTCAGGTGGTCGACGGTGCTCTTCGTCGTGATGCGGGCGAAGTCGTACACCTGGCAGCGGCTCAGGATGGTGGGCAGAATCTTGTGCTTCTCCGTCGTGGCCAGGATGAAGATAACGTACTTGGGCGGCTCCTCCAGCGTCTTCAGGAAGGCGTTGAAGGCCTGTTGCGAGAGCATATGCACCTCGTCGATGATGAACACCTTGTAGCGCCCTATCTGGGGTGGGATGCGCACCTGGTCGATGAGTTCGCGGATGTCGTCCACCGAATTGTTCGAGGCAGCGTCCAGCTCGTGGATGTTCATCGAGCGTCCTTCGTCGAAGGCGCGGCACGATTCGCACTCGCCGCAGGGTTCTCCGTTCTCGCCCAGATGCAGGCAGTTGATGGTCTTCGCAAAGATGCGTGCGCAGGTAGTCTTTCCCACTCCTCGCGGTCCGCAGAACAGGTAGGCGTGCGCCAGTTTCCCCGTCCGTATGGCATTCAGCAAGGTCGTGGTCAGCGCCCGTTGCCCCACCACCATGTCGAACGTGGCAGGCCTGTATTTACGGGCGGATACGATGTATTGTTCCATTCCTATCTGATAATTTTTTACGCTTTCGAAGGTCAAAGATACGAATAAGTGAGTGAATTTGCAAATTTGCGGATATGTTTTTGGGGCAAGGGGCAAATGCATGCTCCTTGCCCCTTCTTAAGGCTACGGCGTAACGTCCCCTGGGTCAGCATTGCCGCCACCCGAGTTGCCGCCGCCACTCGCCGCCAAGGGCCTCGTCCACGGCCTGCTGGTTGTCCTTGCGGGCCTGGGCCTGTAACTCGCGACCGGCCACCTTCTCGAACTTAGCCTTCGAGTTCACCTCGTCCACCAGCTGCTGGTCGATGGCCGCGCGGATGTTCACCCGCGTGATCATGGCGTCCGTGAAACTGTCGGCCGACTCGGCTCCCGTGCTGCGCAGGGTGGTGAACAGCGTGAGCAGTCCGTCCAGCGACACGCGGTTGCCCTCGAGCAACAGTTCCTTGATGCACTTCGTCATGTCCGTCAGCACACCGTTGATGGTGCCCGAGGAGTAGACGCAGTTGTGGCTCGACATGTGCTCGGCCAGAGCCGCCGTTCCGATAGTTTCGTCGCGCTGTGCGTAGGCATAGACGCGCTTCTCACTGGTCTTGTCGTTGGGCTTCGTCAGTCGAACGCCCAGGCTGTAGGGAATCTTCCCGATTGTCTTTTTGATTTTTGTCATAAAGGGTACTTTTTCTTTGATGGTTAGACAAATTTTTTTACTTCTCTCGGTTCGTGAACCGCAGGCTCCTGATATACTTAACCGTAGCGCTCCGATATACTATATCATCTTCCTTTGATTCACTATACAAAGTTACGAAATTCCTGCGACATACGCAAATGTTTTGCAAACTTTTTTCGTAAGGAAGCACAAGAATTAGGTATATTTTTCATTGAGTTTTTTGGTATCTCGAAATGGTGTCGTATATTTTTGAAAAGCAACTGATTACGGAGGCGATTTTGAGTTTTTGAGATACATTCTCCTAAAACTTTGTTTTTTGTTTTATTAATTAAGAAGTTTTATAGGGAAATACTTGAAAAACTCAATCTTGGGTATGTAAAAGGCCATCTGTCAGTCTATTACATCTAACAGACGGCC
>CAJOJA010000013.1:0-62769 GCA_905234735.1 uncultured Bacteroidaceae bacterium
AAGCCTCGACAGTCCGTTGCATTAATGGCTCGTCATCTTTGTTGTTCATAGAATCTATGGTTTCACTTTTCTACCGTTTAACACGTAATTTATTGATATCTGGTTGCAGCTCCCTCGACAACTTCGCGTTTGGCAAAAGCGTGACAAGTATTGGCACGGACGTGCACACTCTATGTGCCGGCAGAGAGCAGAGCATTATACCAAAGCGCAGACCAATGGAAGGAATTCTTCTTCATAGAGGATGGAACAGGTGAAGGCAACGAACCCAGATAGCCTTTGTAGGTCATTGTATTCATATCTCATCCTCCTTATTTAATTAAACCTGCTTCTTTCAAATCGTCATAGACTTGCTTCATGGCATAGCCCTTCACAATGTTTCCAGGGTGGGGCTTGTGCAGCATGATGGGCCGCTTGTCGCCATTCTTGAAGATGACGCGCGAACCCGATGTCCTGCCCTTGTCGCCCCTTTCGTAGCCGTAACCTTCAAGCAGCCGCTGCATCTCCTCGAACGTGAAGTCCGAGGGCATCCTTAGGAAGCGATTCTCTAATCCCGAACCCCTAATCCACGTATTTTTATACAAAAGCCTTTGCTTTCTCGAAACATATTCGTAACTTTGCGCCTGAACATAACTATGGAACTGGCAAAACGTTTCTTTACAAATGACCATATCATGCTGGTGTTGGTGTTCATCAACACGGGCATTATCTTCACCAGCGGTTTCATAAATCGCGAAGGGAATGTCCTGCTCATTATCGACAGCCTGTTTACGCTGCTGTTCCTGGTCGAAGCATGGGTCAAGATACGCGTACATGGCTTTCCGGGATATTGGGCTGACGGCTGGAATAGGTTTGACTTCATCATCGTGCTGTTGGCACTACCGGCGTGCATCAATCTCCTCGGATTCGACTTCCCAGGAACGAACATACTCTTGTCGTTGAGGACGATGCGTGCATTCAAGTCTTTCCGCCTACTGAAGTTCATACCGAATATCGACAGTCTCCTGAAAGGTATCAGGATGGCATTCAGGTCTTCGTTCATCGTAGCTGTCGGGCTGATAGTCCTGTTGTTGATATTCAGCATCCTGACAACATTTCTCTTCGGCACGGCTGCCCCTCAGTACTTCGGGAACCCGGCCCTGAGTGTGTATTCCATCTTCCGCCTGTTCACGGTTGAAGGTTGGTATGAAATGCCCGAAGCCATCGCCGCAAACAGCGGAGCGGGCATGGCCGTCTTCGCACGAATCTACTTCTCAACTCTGCTGTTCTTAGGCGGCATCATAGGCATGAGCCTGGTGAACAGTATTTTTGTTGACGCTATGGTCGCAGATAATAATGACGAGGTGCTTGAGAAGCTGTCTAAGTTGGAAAAGAAACTCGACGAGATGGATTTCCACTCGGATGCTACTTAGTTACTGACATGAAGCCTCGGTTCCTACTCTTCAGCACCTCCCCGCCTTGGACACGACGTTCCGCGGCGGGGAGGATGGGTATAAACAGCGGGGGGGAGCCCCTTCTGATTTGTTGCTATCACTTCGTGACCGGCGTGACGGACTTCGACGTACCGCCCGACGGCGTGGCACCGGTGGTGTAGGTGCCGCTCCAGAGCGCATTGCTGCCGCCGGAGATGGAGGTGCTGTTGTAGACGACGGTTCCCGAACCGCTCAGGCTGGGATGGCTGACCAGGATGTTGGCGCTGTTCAGGGCCTGCGGCATCTTGTAGCTGCAGAGCACCGTCCCGCTGCTGTTCTTGACGCTGATGTAGTAGCCCTTCGTCAGGCTTACGCTCGAGACCAGGGCGTAGGGCTGCGTGGCACTGGTGGGTACACCGGCAGTGGAGGTAGAGCCGCCGCCCTGGCTGCCGCCCGTGCCGATGAGCACGCCGCCCGTGAGCACGAAGTTGGCATTGTCGCAGTCGAAGGCCTCCTCGGGCGAGGTGGTGGAGGTGGCCACGACGATGCCGCCGTTGACCACGATGCCGCTGGTGCCGCTGGAGGCATTGGAGTCGATGGCATCGTTGTTGGAGGCGTGTGCCCAGACGTTTCCGTCGTTGAAGGTGATGGTGGAGGCCGCGTTGATGGCGTCGTCGTAGGTGTTGCTCTCGAAGGTACCGCCGTTGAAGGTGATGGTGGACTTGCTCTCCAGTCCCTCAGCTCCGTCGCTGGCTGTGCCCAGTGTGATGTCGCCGCCGTTTACGACGATGGCTCCCATGCACTTCACGGCCTTGGTGCTGCCGATGAAGCCCTCGTTCATGCCTCCGCCGGGGAATCCGCCCATTCCTCCCGACGAGGAGGTGGTGGCGAGGTATTGTCCTGTGGTGGTGACCGTGAGAACGGGGCCTGCGGAGCCACTGCCTATGGTGAGTTTGGAGGCCTTGGAGCTGTTTCCGACCTTTATGCCTTTGCCTCCGCGGGCCGAGCTGTTGATGGTGATGGTGCCGCCCTTCAGGGTCATGTCGCCGTCGCTCTTCAGCCCTCGGCTGCCCACGCCCTCCGTCTCTCCGTTGCCCGTATAGGTGGCACCGTCGCCCGTGGTCGTGAGGGTATAGGTGCCGTCGTTGACGGTGAGCGTGCCGTCGGCCGATATGCCTCGTGCCGCACTGCCGGTGGCATTGACGACTATCTCGCCTCCGTTGCCCACGTAGTCCGTGCACTTAAAGGCTGTGCAATAGCTGGGGTCGGTGCCGATGATGAGGTATTCGCCGCCTGCCGTGTCGGTGATGCTGCCTCCGTCGACCTGCATAGTGCCGTCGGCCTTCAGGCCCTTGCTGATGATGCCGTCGTGGGTGAGCGTGAGCACGGCACCCGTGACGAGGATGTCGCCGTCGGCCTTCACGCAGAACGACTTGTAGGTCTCTCCCTCCTCGGTGGCCGTGGATGCGCTGCTCCAGGTCGAGGTGACGTCGCTAATCGGGTAGGTGCGCGTGGTGCTGCTGGTCGAATACGTGCTGCTGATGGTATAGAACACGTCGCTACCCGTGAGCGAGAGGCTGAAGGAAGCGCTGCGGATGGTGTAGGTGGACGAGGAGCCTCCGCCCCCCCATCCGCCTCCGCCGCCTCGCGAGGTGTAGTCGTCGCTCTTGAAGTAGTAGGTGCCGCTGGCGGCCTCTCCGAAGTCGTAGTAGTAGAACGTCGAGGTGGTTCCGTTGGCGCTCAGGCTTGCCTGGTTGGAGAGTGTGGCCACGAGAGTGCCGGAACTGTTGTAGAGGTAGACATTCTTCCAGGCCTGCGACGACTGTCCGCCGGGAAAAGAACCGCCTCCACCGCCAGAGGATGAGGTCGGAATGCTGACATACAGACGATAACTCTTTGCAACGGTGGACGAGGATTTGTCGATGTCCAGGATGCCACCCTTTCCGTTGGCATTGATTTCGAGGCTGCCCCCCGTAAGCACCACGTTTCCGTCGGAGTTTATGCCTCGTCCACCGTCGGCTGTATTGTTGATGGTGAAGGTGCCCCCGGCAATGGTGAGCGTTCCGCCGGCCTTTATGGCGGTGGTGTAGCTGGGGTCGTAAACGGTAGCATCGTCGGTGGTGGTTTCGGTCACGATATAACTGCCACTCTGGGTAATGTCGAACGTACCGTCCGTGATGGTGATGTCCGTCATCGACTTGATGGCCTTCACGTCATCGCCCGTTGTGGTGATGGAGATGTCGCCCCCGGATATGGTCATCAGCGAATCACATTTTAGGGCCGACACATCGCTGCCCGAAAGGTTGATGGAAAGCACGCCGCCCGCGATTATCATCTGGCCGTTCTGCTCGTCGGCTGCGTTCTTAGTAACTTCGGCCTGTATGCCGTCGCCCTTTACATTGCTTATGCTGACGGTTCCCCCGTTCATCTGGAAGTACTGGCCCGCGTGTATGCCGTCGCTGGCAGCTCCGTTGATGGTGATGGTGCCCGTGGTTCGCTTCACCTCCATGTATTCGTTCGATGCTATGGCGTGCTTGCTGTTGCCGATAACGGTGAGCGCACCGCCCTTGCTTATCTCCAGATGGCCCTTGCAATAGAGAGCCGCCTTTTGGCTTCCGCTTCCGTCCACGAGCGTGTTCTGCGTACCTTCAGCCAGTTCCAGCGCAACGCGCTTTCCACACTGGAGGTAGATGGCTGCACCTGCTGGGTTGGTGAGGTTGAGGCCATTAAGAATGAGGGCGGTCTTGTACGAGCCGGTGTAGGTGAACGAGCCGTTCTGACTTTCGCCGCTCAACACCGTGGCAAACTCCGCCGCTGTGTTGGTATTCTCCACGCTCACGTTGCCTCCGTTCACGGTTATGCTGACGTAGGGTTCCCATGCCGTGGGCAGGCTGTAGGTCACCTCCGTTTCCGTGTAACGGATAAACAGGGTGTCGGACGCAACTTCGGCCGTCGACTTGCCCAGAATGACATTTACCAACTGGGTGACATCGGCAATGTTCACCTGTCCGTCGCCGTTGACATCCGCAAAGCTTTCGTCGTCGGCCGTGGCTTTGCCCAGAATGATGTTGACCAGTTGAGTGACGTCTGCGATGTTTACCTCGCCGTCGTTGTTTACGTCACCGATGTAGCGTGGATAGGCAGAGACCAGGGCCATCATCATGAGTCCCAACAGTGCTGCCATGCGTTTTGCTTTCATTTCGTAAGTATTATTGCCGGATAAATTACAAATCGTGCGCAAAATTACAAAAAAGAAACAAATAATGTTCGTTTCGTACACGTATTTAACATTTATTTTATAACTTTGTGCTGTTATGAAGCCTCGGTTCCTACTCTTCAGCGCATCGGCAGGCTCGGGAAAGACGTACAACCTGGCCATGCAATACATCGCACTGCTCGTCCGGGGCGGTGCATCCGCACGTACGACAGGAAGCGCGCCCGCAGTGAGCGAACATACGTTCCGCCATACGCTGGCCGTGACGTTCACCAACAAGGCCACGGCCGAGATGAAGGAAAGGATACTGAAGTTCCTCTACAACTTCTGGAAGGGGCTGGGCCATCCGAACGACTTCAGGAAACTGAACGAACTGCTCGCCAAGGACTACCAGTTGACGCTGCCCGAGCCCGAGGTGCGCGAACGGTGCCACCGGGCCCTGCGCGCCATCCTGCACGACTATAGCCGCTTCAGCGTAAGCACCATCGATGCCTTCTTCCAGACCGTGCTGCGCAACATGGCCCACGAACTGGGACTGAACGCCCGGCTGCAGGTAGATTTGGAGGACAAGGACGTCATCAGTCTGGCCGTGGACAATCTGGTGGACAACCTGCGCCACGACAACCGTGACGTGCTGCCCTGGCTGCAGAGCTACATCGAGCAGCAGCTGGGCGAAGGGCGTGCCTGGGACGTGCGACGCGAACTGAAACAGACGGCACGTATGCTCTTCGAAGAGGCCTACCTGAAACGCTCGCTCGACCCCGCCAACCAGTCCTTCGACATCGAGAACATACGCGCCTTCCGCACTGCACTGGAAGAGGAACGCCAGCGGTTGCTGCTCCCCGTGCGACGACTGGCTCAGGACTTCGAGGACGTACTTCGCAACAACGGGCTGGAATACGACGAACTGTGCAACTACAGCAACTACGTGCGCAACTACATCGAGGGACTGAAGGAGGGCAACCTGGAGGTGAAATTCAACAGCTATCTGGCCGCCATGACCGACGAGCCCCTGAAGCTCCTGAAGGCCGCACTGCGCAGGGAGAAGGCACTACAGGCCATCGCCGAGGACCTCTCCGCCCGTCTGGCCCAGCTCCATCACTCCCACGAAGAGGCCAGCAAGCAGGTGGGCAGCATAGAACTGCTCCTCGCCAACCTGACGCCCATGGGACTGCTGGGAGCCATCGACCACGAAATCACCCGACTGTCGGACGCGCGAAACCGCTTCATGCTGGCCCGCACCCCCATCATGCTCAAACGCATGATTGGCACCGACGACACACCCTTCATCTTCGAGCGCATCGGCACCCGCTACAACAACATCATGATTGACGAATTCCAGGACACGAGCCAACTGCAATGGGAGAACTTCCGCACGTTGCTCGTCGACAACCTGGCCTCGGGCGGACTGAGCATGGTGGTGGGCGACATCAAGCAGAGCATCTACCGCTGGCGCAACGGCGACTGGCACATCCTGCACGACCTGAACCGAAACGGCTACAACGGTACTCCGCTGCTGAAGGAGGAGTTGCGCACGAACTTCCGCAGCCTGGGGAAAATCGTTACCTTCAACAACCTCTTCTTCCCCCTGGCCGCCAGCGAACTGGACAAGCTGGACACGAGCAGCAGCGTACACCTGAAGGACCTCTACGCCGACGTGTCGCAGGAGATACATAAGGAGAAGGAGAAAGGCTTCGTGCGCATACAACTCTGCCAGGCCGACGACGCCGAGACGGAGGAGGCATGGGAGGAATGGATGCTGGCCGACCTGTGCCGTCAGGTGGCCGACCTGCACGGGCGGGGTATCCCCTACCGCGAGATGACCATCCTGCTGCGCAAGAATCGCTACATCGGCCCCACCATCGCCTACTTTGCCGAACACATGCCCGAGGTGCAACTGGTCTCGAACGAAGCCTTCCTGCTGGGAGCATCGGTGGCCGTGAGGATGATGGTGTGCGCCCTGCAAATGGTAGACGACCGTGAGCGCGACCCCGTGGCCGTAGCCTACATCGTGAAGCACTACGTTCGCGACGTACTCCACCAGACGGAGACCACGGAGAACGACTTCCTGCTGGCTGAGCCGGAGGACAGCCTGCCAGAGGACTTCATCCAGAACCTGGACGAACTGCGCCGACTGCCCCTCTACGAGCTGTGCGAGACACTGTACCGCGCGCTCCACCTGCAGGAAATCCAGGGACAGGACGCCTACCTGTTTGCCTTCTTCGACGAACTGGCCACCTACCTGCGCGACAATCCGTCGGACATCCCCACCTTCATCCAGCATTGGACCGACACCATGCAGCACAAGGCCATACCCGGGGGCGATACCGAAGGCATACGCATATACTCGATACACAAGGCCAAGGGACTGGCCTTCCACACCGTGCTGATGCCCTACGCCGAATGGGACATCGAAAAGGACCGCAACGAAAGCCTCTTCTGGTGCCATCCCAAGGAGGCGCCCCTCAATAGGATGGGTTCCGTACCCATACACTTCACCGCTCGCGTGCGCAAAAGCATCTTCTCCCAGGACTACCTGGCGGAGCACGTCAGCCGACGCGCCGACGAGCTAAACGACCTGTACGTGGCCTTCACCCGTGCGAAGGCAAACCTGTACGTCTGGGGACTGAGCACCACAGAACTGAAGCCGGACAACTACGCCATCACCATCGCCGACCTGATGCACCAATGCCTTGAGGACGTGGAGGGCATAGAAAGCCATACGGAGGACGACTCGGGGGTGCTGACGACCTACACCTACGGACCTGAACCGACAAACGAGGGCATCGAGCCCATGCCCACGCAGCAGACGGGCACCCCCATCGGAATGTGTTCCTACGGTGGCGACTTCACCTTCCGCCAAAGCAGTCGGGCACGGGCCTTCATCAGCGACCTGACGTCGGAACCCGAAGAGGGTGAGAGCCGCATGGAGTATGTGGAACAGGGTAAACTGCTGCACTACATCTTCAGCCAAATCAGCACGGCAGACGACATAGACCGCGTAATACGACAATTTGCCCAGCAGGGTATACTGAAGTCGGACAGCCAGGTGCGCAAGACCCGCGAACTGGCCCTGCGAGGCCTGCGCCACGAACAGGTGCGCGACTGGTACTCGGGCCGCTACCGGCTGTTCAACGAATGCAACATACTGGTGCCCAACCCCGAGACGGGCAAACTGGAGACGCGCCGCCCCGACCGCGTCATGATGTCGGCAGAACGCATCATCATCGTCGACTTCAAGTTCGGAAACGCGCGTCCCGAATACCACCGGCAGGTGGCCGAATATATGCAGATATTGCAGAGTATGTACCCACAGCACGCAGTCGAGGGATGGCTGTGGTATGTGTATAGGAACAGAGTGGAAGAAGTGAAAGATTAGAGATGAGACCATTTTTATATCACGTAGCCAAAGACCTGATAAGCCGATACGGCAACAACCTGTCGGACGTAATCATCGTGTTCCCAGGCAAACGGGCACAGCTGTACATGAACGCCTTCCTGTCGCACATCGCCCAGGGGCCTGTCTGGGCACCGCACTTTGTCACCATCGACGAGCTCTTCCAGCAGCTCTCGCCCTACACGCCAAGCGACAACATCCGAAACGTCTGCATGCTCTATCGCATCTATGCCCGTCTGGTGCCCGATGCACCCACGCTCGACGATTTCTACAGCTGGGGCGAAATCCTGATGAACGACTTCAACGACATCGACAAACATCTGGTTCCCGCCGACAAGCTCTTCACCAACACCGCCGAACTGGCAGCCCTGGACAGTAACGACTTCCTCAGCGATAGCCAGATGGAGGCCCTGCGCCAGTTCTTCCTCCACTTCGACCCCGACCACCAGACCGCCATCAAACAGCGTTTCCTGAAGATGTGGCAGGCCATGCCCCAGATGTACCACCAACTGAAGGAGGAACTCCGCCAGCAGGGGCTGATGTACAAGGGGGCACTGTACAGGGAAGTGGTAGCCCTCCTCAGTGAGAAGGGGCAAGGGGCAAGGGGCAAGAGATTTGCCTTCGTCGGCTTCAACGTACTCGACGAGGTGGAGGAGGCTCTGTTTTCATATCTGCGCGACAACGGGAAAGCCCTGTTCTACTGGGACTACGATACCTACTACACCACCGAGGACTCCACCCACGAGGCCGGACTCTTCCTGCGCCACAACCTGCAGACGTACCCCAACGCCCTGACGGAGGACATCTACCACAACCTGATGAGCGAGGAAAAGGAGATTCGATTCCTGGCCACCGCCACCGACAACGCACAGGCACGCTATCTGCCACAGTGGCTCGAAGAGGAAAAGCGACGCGACGACTGGAACGACGGGGCCTCGGCTGCCGTCATCCTGTGCGACGAAGCACTGATGCGCCCCGTCCTGCACGCCATACCCGACGGCACGAGTGCCAACCTGACCATGGGCTACCCGCTGACCGACACGGCCATCTACGGCTACCTCTCGGTCCTCTTCGACCTGCAAGTGGAAGGGTTCGACAGCGATGCCCAACGCTTCCGTCCCACGGCCCTGGAACGCGTAGAGCACAACCCGTTCTTTGTCTCCTTCCCCGAGGAGATGCGCCCCATCACTCACCAGAAGGAAAATCTCCAACTCATAGACTGGCTCATCGCGGCCATCGAAGCCGTAGGCCGACATCTGGCCCAATCCTCTTCCGAGCAAAGCGAGGAATCAACTTTCAACTTTCAACTTTCAACTCTCAACTCACTATACTCCGAAGCCACGTTCCAGCTATACCAGACGCTGTCGCAGTTCCGCTGGGTAATCACCGAGGGCATACTCCAAGTGCAGGCCCATACCCTGCGCCGTCTCGTGCGCCAAGCGCTGCAGACGACCAGCATCCCCTTCCACGGAGAGATGGCCCAAGGACTGCAGGTGATGGGCGTACTGGAGGCACGCAACCTCGACTTCCGACATCTCATCATGCTCTCCGTAGGCGAGGGCATCATCCCACGGCGCACCAGCGACACCTCGCTCATCCCCTACGTCCTGCGTGCCCACTTCGGACTCGACACCACCGAACGGCAGGATGCCGTCTATGCCTACTCCTTCTACCGACTGCTACAACGGGCCAAGGACATCACCCTCGTCTACAACGACAACAGCAGCGGCACCAGCCAACGCGAGCAGAGCCGCTTCCTGCGCCAACTCCGGGCCGAGACCGACCTGCCCATCACGGAACTCACCTCGTCGCAATTCGTCAGCCTGAGCACCCCGTCACCCATCACCGTCGAGAAAGACCAGCGCGTCATGAGTCGGCTCATGAGCAAACGATACCTCTCCCCGACGGCCATCAACCAGTACATCGCCTGCCCGCTCCGCTTCTACTATCAACAAGTGGCGGGCATACGGATGCCCGAACGACCGCAGGACGGCATCGACGCCGCCATCTTCGGCACACTGTTTCACGACACCTGCGAACACTTCTATCGCACACTCTGCCAGAACAACGGACGCAAGGAAGTCACGCCCAGCGACATCCTGCCCTACATCGAACAGCCTCTGCGACTGACACCCCACCTCGATGCTGCCTTCGGAGACATCCCCTGCCACGCAGGCGTAAACATGATTATACGCGAAGTCATCACCAAACTCGTACTGCAACTGCTGCGCTGGGACATGGCCCACGCCCCCTTCACCCTCTACGACCTGGAACGCGAGGTCAGCATGGACTTCACCATACCCGTGCCCCAGGGCAGCGTCACCCTGACCATAGGCGGACGCATCGACCGCATGGACATCATGAACATCAACGGCCGCCCCACCCTGCGCGTGCTGGACTACAAGAGCGGACGGACAAAGACCGGCTGTCGCGACGTGGCCAGCATCTTCGAGGCAACGCCGGGGAGCGCACACGGTTACTACCTGCAGACCTTCCTCTACTCCCTCATCATGAGCCACAAGGAGAAGGAGATGCCCGTCAGCCCCTGTCTGTTCTACGTACTCTCGGCCACCGATGCCGACAACTACTCCCCCACCCTGCGCCTGGGGAAAAATCCTATCACGGACATACGCGAATATGCAGAGGAGTACGTCAGCGAACTGCGCCGCCTGCTGTCCGAAATCTACGACCCCTCACGCCCCTTCGTGCAGACCCTGGACGAGCCGAAACAGTGTCAGATGTGCGATTTCCGACGTCTTTGCGGTCGATAATACAATATTTTTTAATTATTAATTCTTATTTTCAACTTTCAATTTTCAACTTTCAATTTAATTTCGTACCTTTGCACCCGATTTCAAGGATGGTTCGGTAGCTCAGTCGGATCAGAGCAACAGCCTTCTAAGCTGTGGGTCATGGGTTCGAATCCCATCCGAATCACGCAAAAAGCCCCGCTGGCCGTATGGACAGCGGGGCTTTTTTGCGTATGGTCAGAGGCTTCAACCGCCTATCAGCGACTCGTCGCGGATCTGGTCGATGAGGCTCTCAGAGGCGTCGAGGTCGAAGATGTTGAGGTTCTCGTTGAAGTCATGGACCCACTGGTCCTGAACGTAGTCATCCAAATTGAGGCTAAGGCTCTCGCTTAGCAGCTGGACGCCTTCGCTCATCACGGTCTCCGATTCGGGAGCAATATACTTTCTCTTCATAGTTATATCCGTTTGGGGGGTTATTTTACGACTGTTTTCTTTCCGTTCACGATGTATATGCCCTTCTGGGCCTTCTGAACCCGCTGACCGGACAGGCTGAAGATCTCGGTCTTACGGACAGAGGAATCGCCACAGAGGGTGACTATGCCGGTCACATCATCACCACCGAAGCCCAGGAACCCGCGTGCGTTGGCATCCCCGTAGACAAGGTAGGCCTTGCCTGCGGACAGCGACGTCGCTGCCTCAAGACGGTAGAAGCCAAGGCCGTTGCTCTCCTTCTCGCTCAGGACGTACGCGTTGCCGGGATTCGTCATCTCGGTGTCCGTGCCCTGGAGGATGTTGTCGCCGTAGAGCGTGCTGCTCTCCTCATTGGTCGAGGTCAGCGTAATCGTCGGGGAAGAGGACTTCAGGATTACGCCCTCGCCGCTCTCTATCACGCCGTCGGATACCTCATTGAGCGTAAGCCAGGTGTCGGTCAGCGTGGCCGTGTAGACCGTAGTTGACTCGTCGGCCTGGAAGCTCACGGAACTGTTGTAGAACGTCGTCCAGTAGATGCCCGGTGCTGACTCGTTGGCGGAAAGCGTCAGGACGGTGGCTTCGCGGCTGACCGTGACCGTGCGCTCAATCACGCCTTCGTAGTTGCCGAAGAAGGTCAGAACGGCTACGTACTCGCCGGGGTTCTTCTCCATCTTGGACGTCGTCGTCGCCTTGCCGTTCGTCTCGTAGTAGTCGAGGCTGTAGTCCTTCCGGACCTCTGGCTTCAGGTCGCCGACGGCTACAACGATGACGGGGATCTTGCCGGGAGCGGATGCTCCAACGGTCACGTGCTCCTCAAGGACGGCCTTCGGGGATACCTTGATCTCGTACGTGATGCTGCCCTCCTGCTTCCGGAAGTTCTTGTGCTCCTGCATCACGGCGGTTATCGTGCACAGGCCTACGCCCTTGATCGATACCTCACCCGTGTAGTAGTGTACCTCGGCCACGCGAGGGTCGCTCGACACGAAGCGGAGCTCGTTGTCGCCGTACTTGATCACGGGGTTCGTGAAGTCGGCGTCGCCGTAGATCAACTCGTAGCTGGTGTTCTGGAATTCCATCGTCCCCTGGTCCTTCTGGATGGAGCAGGAAACGGTCAGCGTGTCCGTGTTGTTGTGGTTCGCGTCGCCCTGGACGAAGTAGCTCACCGTGTAGGCGCCGGCGTCACTGACCGAGGGGATGGCGTCGCTGAAGTTCACGCCGTCAAGCGAGTACTGGAGCTTGCTGTTGTCCGTCGTGCCAACCTTCGTGACGCTGCCGGCGCTTACCAGCTGCTGAGGCTCACCGTTGTGGGTGAGCGTCCTGGCGGCGGGGGCGGTGCCCAGCTGGGCGTTGGCCTTCTGGATGGTGAAGGTGGCCTCCTGCGTGTTCTTGTAGTTGCCCTTACCCGTCGCGGTTACCTTGGCCGTACCGGCGTTCACGTTGTTCTCGAAGGAAAGCGTGTAGTCCGTGTTCTCACTCAGCACGTCGCTGCCGTCCTTTACCGTAACGGAAGGATGCTGCGCGTTGCCCGTGAAGACGAAGGACTCGGGGGATAGTTCCATCGTGAAGACATTGGCGTCGGCCTCAACGATGCTCCACTGGGCCGTCGCGGTGCCCTTGAAGTTCGTAGAGGCGGCGTTGGCGGTCACCTTCGCGGTGTAGGTGCCAACGTTCGTCTTCTGGTGGCCGCTGACGATGTAGTCCTCCGGGGAGACGGGGATCGTGCCGGCGCTCACGCTGGCAACCTGGACCGTCTGCCGGGACTTGTTGTACGTGAAGGTGTTCTGGGAGAGGCTCATCGTCGTCAGCTCGGCCTTCGCGATGCTGACGCTCAGCGTCTTGGCCGACACGTCATTGTGGTTCGCGTCGCCGACAGTCTTGTAGTATACCGTGTAGATGCCGGCGTCGGTACCCGTGCTCACCGTGGAGGCGTAGGTCTCGCCGTCAAGCGAGTACTGCATCTCGCCGCCGACTACTGTGCCGGCGTTAAGCAGGGGCTGGGCCGAGGTCGTATAAACGAGCCCTTCCTTCACCGTCGGGTCGGTGACCGTGGCGCTGGCCTTCTGGATGGTGAAGGTCTTGGAGGCAGAGCCCGTGTAGTTGGTGTTGGCGGCCGTGGACGTGATGGTCAGCGTGGCAGTGCCGGCGTTCACGTTGTCGGAATAGCTCACCGTGTAGTCCGTCCCCGCGTTCAGAATCATGCCGTTGTACGTCACCACGGGGGCGGGCTCCTTGGCGTTGCCGTCGTACGTCTGGTCGGCGAGGGCCTGGATCAGGTCGGAGCTCAGCTCCTTCGCACCGATGTTGAACGTGTAGTCGAACGTGCCGCTGAAGTTGTTCACGCCCTCGATGCGCACCTTCGCCTCGCCCGTCTCCGTGTTGTCAAGGTACGTGGTGTAGTAGTCGCAGTCCAGGGGGTTCGTGTCGTCGCCCTCGACCAGCACACGGCCGTTGTAGGTGATCGTCAGGCGAGGATACTGGGGGTCGCCCGTATAGACGATGCCCGTCACCGGAGTAATCATCTCGCTGCTCAGGTCGCGCGTGTTGATGGTGAAGTAGGCCGTCAGGCCGCCCTGGTACTTGCCGATGCCCGTCACCAGGAACTGGCCCTGGCTCGTGGCGGTGACGTTGTCGCTGTAGGTCACCGTGTAGTCCACGTCCTTCACCAGGGTCACCCTTTCACGTCCCATCGTCTCGCGTACGATGACTTCGGGCTCCAGGGGCTCGCCCGTGTAGATGATGGGGTGCTCGTCGTCGCTCACGGCGTAGGCCGTGAAGGCGTTGGCGTAGGAGATGACCTTGCGGATGCTGAAGTTCGCCGAGGCCGTACCAAGGTAGTAGTCGGCGATGTCGCTCTTGGCCGTGATGGTGGCCGTGGCCGTGTTCACGCCCTTGTCCGTGTTGTCCGTGTAGGTCACCGTGTAGTCCGTCCCCTCGATCAGCTTGTAGTCGCGGTCGTACACCACCAGAGAGGGCTTCACCTCGCGGCCCGTCCAGGTCTGGTCGGCGATGGCCCGGATCATGTCGTTGGACAGGGCGCGGTGGGCGTATGCCGCGTTGATGTCAACGTTGGCCGCGGGCATCGTGAAGCGGTAGACGCTGTCGGCCTCCGCGGACTTCGTAACCTGGAGCCAGTCCAGGACCTCGATGACGGAGGATGCGCGGCGCGGGGCCTTCGCCTGGTCGAAGCTCGTGTAGGAGCGGGCCGTCAGCCCGTCGCTCTTGTAGCCCTTACCGGCTCTCACGATTACGGTCACTTCATCGCCGGCGTTGGCGCTGCTGACCACATTCTCGCCGACCTTGAACGTCAGCGTTCCGTGCTCGTTGCTGCCCACCGTCAGGTTATACCCCTCTGCGGCGCTCGTGCTCATGGCCAGCATGGCCACGGCGAGCAATGATAACAGTTTCTTTTTCATATCGTATCTTGTTTTAATGTTTTCGTTTTCTTCATCACTTCACTACCACCTTACGTCCGTTTATGATGTAGACGCCCTTCCGGACCGGCTTGCTGATCTTCCGGCCGTTCAGGTCGTACCAGCTGTCGTCGCTCACGGAGACGGCCTCGCTGATGCCGGTAGCATCGCCGAAGACGATGGAACGGGCCTCGGGGCTGCCGCTCGCGATCTCAAGCCAGCACTTGTTGGCGCCGATCGTGCCGGCGTTCTTCACCCATACGAACTGCGTGTCGCGGAGCACGTAGTGGTCGGCGGCAGACATCTCGTCGGCGCTGAACGTCTTGGACTCGTTCGTGCCCTTGAACTCAGGAGCTACGGTCAGGGCAAGGTTGGGCTCCTCTGCCATCGGGATCAGCAGGATCACCTTCGTCTCCTCGCTGTTGTTGAAGACGATCAGCGGGGTGCTGGAGGGCGAGGCCTCGATCTGCTCGCTCAGAACGGCGGAACTGGCGCTCACGCTCGAGATGGTGTAGAGCTCACCGCTCGGCGTGCTCTCGTCCACCTTCAGGGGCTCGTCCTTGTAGTAGGTCGCGAAGCCGTTGGCCGCAATCTCTACCTCGTAGCCCTGGAAGAGCCTGAAGGTGTTGGAGAGGGCGGTCTCGCCGTCGTAGTCGCTACCGTCGGCTGCCACTGCCTTCACGGCGTAGATGCCGGGCTCGAAGGTGAACGTGGCGAAGGTCATGGGGTCGCCGGTGGGCTGTCCCTCAGCGTCGATGGCGTAGATCTGCACGATGTAGTCCTGGGTCTGTGTGAGGGCTTTCTGCTCGATGGCGTCGTTGACGGTGAAGAGTGCGGGCACGGCAGCCATCTCCATGTCGGCGGGGATGAACTTGTTGTTGCCGTCTTTCTTCACGCGGTAGCGGGGCTGCTCCTGGGTGCCGTCGCCTACCTGTGCGGTCATCTGGACGCTCATGTCGCGCACCAGCTCGTACTCAATCGTCACGTCGCTGGCGGGCATGCTCTCCATCGTAGCCTCAGTCTTGGCCTCGTTGAGGGTAAGGAGGGGACCAGGAGCGGTCACGGTGATAGTGGCATATTGTTTCGACGAATTATACCAAGAGACAACAACCGTTGCTTCACCACTGAAGGTGCCGTTAACTGTGAATTGCTCATTACCATATTTTACGACTTTACCATCGCCCCCAGTAATAGCATCGATGTTGGAGGCAACATTTTTATAGTCTGAAATAACCTCTTTGAGGATGTCCGCCGTAGTTGACCAGGGCAGTGTGACATTCTCGTATGTCTTCTCTGTCGTGCCGCACTTGAGCGTGATGGTCGCGGTCTCCTCGGCCCACGCGCCCGCCGTCAATGCGAACAGCGCGACGAGCGTCAATAGATATCTAAATTTATTATGTATCATAATCTTAATGTTTTTATTTCGTTTATACCTTTATTATATATACGCGTGCGTGAGGGGTTACCACGCCACCTCCATAGTACCCCACTGGTAGTACTTGGATGGGTCAATGATATCAGACGGCTTTACTGCTGTATACCATACATGTATGTATCTGTACTGATTAGAAGCCGGTTGTGCCACCTGAACAATATTTCGACCAGAGAGTGTTTTTATCTTGTCGGAGTTCTTGCTGACAATGGTCTCCCATGTGTCGCCGTCGGCGTAGGTCAGTTCCATGTCGCCGATGGTGATGGTCTTGGCTGCGGCTGCGGCCTTCTTCTTCGCCTCCACCTTGCGGAACTTGTAGCCCTCCTTGGCTTTGATGGTTACTGTGGAGCCCATCTTCACGGCCTTCAGCTTGCCCTCGGTCACGGTAGCGGCAGCATCGCCCACCTTCACAGTAGCCTTGCCGGCCTCGATGGTGTTGTCGTTGGCAGCGTTGAAGGTGATGTCGAACTTGTTGCTGAGTACGCTGACCTCAAGGGGCTGTGCGCAGATCTCAGAGTCGTTGAAGGTGTTCTTGTCAGTTGCTTCCTGGCCGTCGGGGGTGTCGGCACCCTTGATGTAGTACCATACATAGACGGTCGTGGCGTCGTCATAGCCTTCTGCGGTGGGCAGGGTGCTGAGCCATCCGTTAGCCTGTGCGGCCTGCTCGGCGGTCAACTGCTCTGTGGTAGCGAAGTACATCACGGTGCCCTGTCCCGTGGCTACGGTTCCCTCAACGATGAGGGGTGCGTCGGTGCCGGCGATGACGCCTTCAGCTGCTGCGGGCAGCTGCTTCATTGTCTCGACCTCGGCCCATGCTGCCGTGGGGGCGTACAGCGGTGTCAGCACGACGTCGCTGGCAATCATGTCGAACGTGCCGGTGTTGGTCGCGGCATCCCATGCCACTTCTACGTCGGGAACATCGATGGTGAAGGTTATCGTCCAGGGTTTTTCATCGTAGTCGCTTGTAAGAAAGCCATTGAACGGGACCTCTGCGGCTTTGCCGGTCCACGTCCTGCCGCTCCAGCCCGTACCCGAGAAGCCATCGATATAGCCTCCGGTGATTTCGATTTTGGTGATGACGCCACGTTCTACTGTGAACGTCCCACTACTACTATAGGACGGCAGTTTCCACTCGGATCCAGTCCATTGGATAGTACCCTCACTAACCATGGTGACGCCGTCCTTGCTGTTTTGGTTCTCATAGGTGTCGCCAGATTTCCATGTGACGGTCACCTCTTCGGCCCATGCGCCCGTTGCTGCCGTCAGCAGCAGGGCGAGCGTCATTATATATCTTGATATTGTTTTCATATATTGTATTTCTTTATGTTGTTTATACCTTTTATATTATATACGCGCGAGAGGGGGGATTAGCGAATCGTTATGATGAGCGAAGCGGAAACGCCGCTGCCGTCGTTGGCTGTGGCGCGGAGGGTTACAAAGCCTGAACGGCCGACAACGCTCCAGTGGCCATTCTGGTCGATTGAGACTCCATAGGGGTCATCGCTGGACCATGTGTAGGTCTTGTCGGTAGCATCTTCGGGCAGTACGCTGGTTACGCTCAGCGTTCCTGAATCACCATAAGATCTAATAATAGTCCCAGTCTGATTCAGCGTGATGCTGGTCACCAAGACCTTCTTCTTCTCCGCCTTCACGCCGAGGACTTTCTTCGAGCCGGTGTAGGTGACGGTGACGGTCTGGCCCTTCTTCACGCCCTCGTTGGGCTGGGCAGTCCACTCGTTGGGATCGGTGCCCTCGGCGAACTCGACGTTGTAGGTCGGTTCGGGCAGGAGGGTGACGGCGAGCTCCTGAATGTCGGAGTCGCTGAAGGTGAATTTCGCGCCCGGGGTGATGCCTGGCAGGTCGTCGGCGCCCTTGATGTAGTAGTAGACGTAGACTGTGCCCTCGGCGAGGCCGTCAGCGGTGGGCACGTTGTCGTCCCAGTCGGTGGCGGTCAGTGCCTGCAGGGCGGCGGCGTCGAGCTGTGTCGCGCTGAAGTGGTAGAGCAGTGTGCCCTGCCCCTCCTCGAGCAATGCCTCGTCATCGACGATGCCGGCTACGGTGCCGCCCTCGACAAGGGGATCGTCGGTGTTAGCCCTGGCGCTCGTGCTAGCCTTGGGGGCGAGGGCCACGGGCGTCGCGTCGGTGCTCATGGCGAACGCAGCCTGGGGGTAGTAGTCGACGCTGACCGTCACGTTGCCGGCGGGCTGGGTGAAGGTGCCGGTCTTCGCCGCAGCGTCCCATACGATGTTGACGGGGGTGGCGGAAGAGGCAGGCGTTGCTGCTGCCATGAGAGTGGTAAGACCTGTCGTCAGGTCTTCGTCGAAAGTGACGTTCATCGAACTCGAGTGTGAACTGTTGGTCAGCACGCAGCCCCAACCGTCTTGGGATACAAACAGAGCCGTGTGCTCAACGGCATTGCTCACCTTAGCATAGCAGCAAACCACGCCGTAGGAAGCAGGCTGATATTCGTTGGCCGTAGCATTCCACTGATAGAGGCGGAACACGGGCACATCGGTGCAGTTGTAAAGGCTCTGATAATTACTTACATCGTCGATTTCGTGTTTATCGGTCGTCGACCAGATGCCCATATACTCCAGTTTCCACGGGCCGGCCGGGGTGTTGCCACTGTCGAACCCACTGCCTTTGTAACCCACTAACGGGTCAGAGAATCCTGAAAGCGAGGCCGAAGCCGCTGCCTTAGGATAGGCAGGACTGCGTTGACAATCGTAGCAATACTGGAAGATGTTCTCTCCCGTCTGCGCCCACGCTCCCGTCGTCACGGCTAATAGCGCGACGAGCGTCATCATTAGTTTTCTTTTTAAATGTGTCATAATGTTATTGTTTAAAATGTTGTTGTTGTTTCTTTTGTTCTTGGTCGCTTCGTCCTATGACGGTACTGAGACAAACGGAAAAACACAACCCATGCCCCTCCCGAGCGGGAGGGGAGACTGGATAGTATTGTGGCGGGGGGAATGGAATACGGAAGCGCCGGGACTTCCCTTGCAGGGGTCTCGGCGGATAATTTCCTTTTTAGGGGGGTAGTGTGCTTAGTACTCGATGAGTTCCAGGCCCTGGTTGCGATAGAAGGGGAACTTCAGGTCGCTCGACATGAGTGCCATGCGCTCGGTGATGGCGTGGGCGATGATCATGTGGTCGCTCGGGTCGCGGTGGTCGTCGGCTTCGTTCAGCTGGAGTCGCGAGTAAGCGTAGCCCACGTTGCGCCGGACGGGCAGGAACTCGATGTCAAGCTCTTCTTCGACGGCCTTGAGCACGTCGGTCGATGTCTTGAAGTGTCGGTTCAGCAGCTTCTTGTTGTTAAAGTGTACCACCAGCTCGCGCATCGACTCAGCACTGGCGAAGAGCACGTTATCAGGATCGCCGAGCAGGTCAAGTGCTCCCTTGGTCAGGTTGTCAACGTCGACCAGAAGGTCGATGATGACACAGGTGTCAAGCATCAGTCTCATGGCTCATGATTTTCTTTCCGTCCTTGTAGCTCTTGCACTGTGCCTGAAGCTCAGGGTCGAGTATTTCAATGCACCACTTGTGGGCCCGTGCCCACCTTACTGTTCTCGAAATCCGCTTCTTCGGAGCGGTCGTTGTCGGTGTCTTTGCTTCCATAATTCGTCGTTGTTTATACGTTACGGCAGCAAAATTACGACAATTTTCCGACATTCCCACTATTTCCAGCAGAAATAATTAAGCATTATTATGCATTAAGCATTATAAAGTTTCCGTTTGTCTCAGTATGTCAAAGAACGCTTGAGCCAGAGGTTTTCCTGTCTCCTCGTATGCTTGTATACTATACCTTTATATATATACGCGCGCGAGGGGGGTTAGTTGCTCGGCTGGTAGGTGTAGGGGCTGTCGCTGACGCCGTTGGCATACACCTGGCCGCCGATGGTAATCGTTCCGCAGGTTCCCTCTAGGCTGGCTCCAATGCTACAGGGAGCATTCGCGCCCTTCGTGGCGGTCACCTTGGTCACGGTGTTGGCAATGGTGATGGTGCCGCAGGTGGCAGTCGTACCGCCACCGATACCGGCAGCAAAGTCACCGCCAGTGGCCGTGACCGTTCCGCCCGTGATGCTGATGTTGCCGCAGGATTTATTACCTCCGCCACCGATGCCGGCAGCACCATTGCCGCCCGTAGCCGTGATGAAGCCGCCCTCGATGCTGATGTTGCCGCATTTGGCACTAGAACCGCCACCGATACCGGCAGCCTGGCCGTTGCTGCTGGCGGTGAGCGTGCCGGTGCCTGCCGTGCCGCCCTTGATGGTGAGCGTCTTGCCAGAGGGCACAAGGATACCGGGCCTACCCTGATGGAATCCCTTCACCGTGTTGTCCGTGCCGTCGGCAAGGATGATGGTGGCGTCGCCCTCGCAATTCAGACCAGCCCACGTGTAGCTGGTGTTGTGCACGCCGTTGATGGTCACGCCGGCGAGGGTCACGGTGGCACCGGCGGCAATGGTAATCTTGTAGTTACCGCCCAGCACGCCCGACAGGATGTCGCCGTCCTGCGCCGTGTAGTCGCCCGTGAGATCCGAGAGGTTAGTAGCAGCCGGAGCCGGGTAGATGAACGGATTCTTGGCGAGATACTCTGCGCCGTCGTTCTGGTAGGCCTCACCGTCGTAGTACTGCGTGCCGCCGATGGTCACGGTGCCGCAGGTGCTTGTGCTTGTGCCCTCGCTATAGCCGAGGCCGATGGTGACGGTGCGAGTATTAGTCCTCGTGGCCTTCACCATGGTCACGCCGTCTGTGATGGTGATGTTGCCGCACTTGCTATAGAAAGAGCCGCCGATGCCGGTAGCACTTCTGCCATTACCATTAGCCGTGACAGAACCGCCGGTGATGCTGATGTTGCCGCACGTGCCGTTGTTGCCTGTGCCGATGCCGGCTCCACCATCCCCATCCGCGCCGCCCGTAGCCGTGACGGTGCCGCCGGTGATGGTGATGTCGCCGCACGAGCCGCACGTGCCGGTACCAATGCCTGCTCCATACTCGGTGCCGGCATAGGCGTTGATGGTGCCGCCTGCAATCACGATGTTGCCGCCAGAACCCCAGGCCCAGCCACCGATGCCGGGAGCATTTTTACCGCCATAAGCGTTGAGCGTGCCGTCGCCTTGGATGGTCACGGTGTAACCCGGAGACACGGTGAGTCCAGGGGCGTTCTCTTTCGATCCCCTTACGGTGTTCGTCGTGCCGTCGGCCAGGATGATGGTGGCGTCGCCCTGACAGTAGATACCTTCTTTCCAACTTTCCCTCGGGAAAAAGTCATCGCCGTTGATGTTGGCGCCGTTCAGCGTCACCGTGGCGTTGGGAGCAATCGCAATCTTAACGTTTGCGCCAAGCGTGCCTGTGAGCTCGGCGCCGTCCCTGACTATTACATCACCAGTTAAAGTGGACATGTCGATGTGGAGTGAGTACACAGTCACTGCGCACTCGGCCTTCACGCCGCTGCCATCGTTGGCGGTAGCCGTGATGACGGCATTGCCCATAGCTACGGCGGTCACCTTGCCCGTCTCGTCAACAGTGGCTACGTCCTTGTCGCTGCTGGTCCATGTGACGCTCTTGTCGGTAGCATAGTCAGGCAGCACGGTGGCCAGGCTCAGCGTCTCGGTCTGTCCTGCTTCGATATCAGTTGACTTCTTGTTCAGCGCGATGCCCGCTACGGGAATCAGCACCGAGTTGTCCGCGAGTGTGGCCGTGACGCTCTTCACCTTCAGGCGTCCGGCGTAGTTCAGCGTCACGGGGTCGCCCAAGACGAGTCCCGTCAGGCCCTCGGCCACGTCGCCGGTCACTGAGTTCTGGCCCGAGGCGATGGTCCATTTCTCGGCATCCTTCGTGCCCGCCTTCATCGTCACAGATAAACTGACGGGGACGGCGTAAACGGATACGACGTTGTATTCGAGGGATGCAGTAATTTTAAGGTTGTATTGTCCAGCTTCGCTGACTACAAACTGGCCTTTGGCTTTTTCTTCTACGGGATAGGTGAAGTCGCTCATGTTGCCGTTGGCAAAAAGCTTGTAGTCATAGGTCTTGGCCTCGGCTGTAAATTCCTTGGTCAGCGTCCAGACCTTGTTATTGGTGGCGTCCTGAGTCAGTGCCCAGGCGTTGGCCGTGTTCCAGTTGCCGTCGTCACCTTTTCCAAGGAAATCGCCCATGATAGCAATGCTATTGATTTCGACGGGGTATTGAGGCAGTGCTTTCGGAGCAGGACTCTCGGTCAGTCCGGAAGCCACGCTGGTGAGAATCTCGAACTTGATGTTGTCGATGTAGTACGTCGTAGCTTTCTGATTTTGGGACAGATTGAAGGAGATGGTCTGGAAGTTGTTCGCGAAGCCACCTTCGTTCTCTTTGCCGTCGCAAGCAGAAGGCACTGTTATCTCGCCAGAGTCGTAAGTAGCCCAATCGGTGCCAAAGTTGCATGCAGGTGAACCTTGCGCATTATCTATATAATAAATAATGTACTCACCGGGCTCGTTCTGCGACTGGAGGTCGCACTTGCAAGCATTGTCGGCCTTGTAGTCGAACTTCAGCCTGTACTTTGTGCCGGCAGGCAACTCGTAGGGCAGGCGAAGGAAGAACTGGGTGTCCCAGCTATTAGCTTCCTCGCCTGTGGACTGCAACACGATGCCCCTGGAGCCATCCTTGCCTTTGCCGTCCTGGATGCTGGCATAATACACGTTCTCGCTGCCTAAGGCGTTTTCCTTCACGAAGAAGCACTGGCGGTCGGTACCTTCCAGGTTGCCATTGATAATGATGTCGGTCCAATCTTGGGCCCACGCGCCCGTCGCCGCCGTCAAGAGCAGCGCGAGCAGAAGTAATAATTGTTTTCTTTTCATAATCCTTAGTTTGTTATAAAATTAATAATATGACGTTGCTAGTAATCTATATGGCTGAGGTTACTCGTTCCTCGTTATCGATCACGGGGTCGGTTCTCCTGATCATTTTTCTGCGTTGAAAATTCGATCACGGGGTCGGTGGGGACGCACAGATACGCCACAAGGCACGCAGCAGCCCCGCTGTGGGACTTCTGCGTGCCTTGTGGACACATTTCGCCTCGGCGCTCTTTTCCGCGCCTGTAGCCGATTTTATGGGGGGGGGGTAACTATGCCGCTCACTACCAAGCAGTTACGGCCGCTCAGCGTCAGGGTCCGGGCGGTGTCGGGAGTGTGGGGTATGTGGAGGTAGCGGGGCATGAGGGATTTGTTATTCGATTTAGGGTTAGATTGTTTGCTTTGAGAGGGAAAGAGTATTTGCGTAGCGGTCAATCTTCGTCCACGTCGTCGGTCAGTGCGTTGATGAGCACCGAGAAGCGCGAGCTTGCTCGGCATTGCCCATACAGAATTGACGTCCTTTTCATAATTATAAGTTTATCATAAGTTTATATAATTTAATTAATTTTTACGTATAGACGTGCCCTTAAATTAGGAATACTATCCGCTGCAAATATACACAATTTTTATTAAATACAAAAAAAAAAACGATGCAAACATTTGGGGTCGGCAGCAAATATTTTATAGGGGGGGGTAAACATAGTGCATATCTGACAACACGAAAAATTCTCGATAAAATGTTTATTCTGCCTCAAAAAAATCTCAGCATATTTTCATTAATGCCTATCCCACGTATGGGAAGGGCTTGTGTCACGCGTGGGAATCGCTTGTGTCACGCGTGAGAAAAACTTGTGTCACCCGTGACACAAACCCAGGCTCATCTGGTCTTTCGGAGATAGTCGGAGAGGCGTACCTGGTAGGTGGCCAGAGCATCGGAGAGCTGGCTGCGGGCCTGACGGTTGAGCGTCTCGGCATCCAGCAGGTCGGAGAGCATCTCCGTACCGGCGCGGTACTGATCGGTACTCATGCGCAGATTCTCCTCGGCGGATGCCACACTGGCCCGGGCGATGTCGATTTGCTTGTAGGCTTCGGTGAGATTGCTCCAGGCCGACTCCACATCGACGGCCAGTTGCTCGCGCACGTCCTGGGCATCGTTTTGGGCTTGCTGCAGCTTCAACCGCGTGCGACGGATGGCGTGCCGACCGCCCCACCACGAGAGGATGGGCAGGGAGACAGTGCCGAAGGCCAGTCCGTTGGTCATCTTCGTCTCCGTGTAGTTCTCAACGTTGTCCGACAGTCCGCCAAGGCCTGCGTGGTACCCCATGACGCCAACGGCTACGGTGGGCAGATACTTGCCACGTTCCAGGCGCACCTGCCAGCGGTTGGCCTCGACCTGTTTGTCCATGAGGGTCATCTCCTCGCGACTGGTCACGGCATCGGTGGTCGGTACACGCACCTCGGCAGGATTCTGCGGCTGGAGAGAGGCGTCGTCGATGTCAATCTTCTCCCCTACCCTGCCTATCTGCTGAGCCAGGAGCAAGAGGAGCACATGCTCGGCATTCTCCAGCTTCAGCCGATTCGAGGCCAGCTCCTGCTGGCGCAGCCGCACCTTCAGCAGGTCGTTGCGCGTGGTGACGCCTGCCCGGACGTAGTTGTCCACCAGGTTGTACACCTCGCCCAGTTGTTTCTCGGCAGCAGCGATGGTCTGCAGGTTGTACTTCACACTGGCTATCTGCCAATAGCACTCCGTCACCTTCTGCAGCACGTCCTTCTCCTTCATCTTCAGTTGCAGGGCCACCGCCTCCTGCCCTATCCTGGCCAGTCGGTTGCCCGCCACGATGCGCCCTCCGGCATAGAGCGGCTGGGAGAGCGTGAGGGTAGCAGAGTAGGCGCGGTTCAACTCGTTGTACGAGAAGGGGGCGCCGACGAAGGGGGCCAGGTCGGGATTGATGAGGGTCACCTCCTGCGGGATGGTGCCCTCGCCCTTCATCATCTCGTCGAAGGCGCGGAAGGCCATCACGTTGGCCTGGATGTCGGGGAAGTACTTCGTGAAGGCCTCCTTGCGCTGCTCGCCAGCCATCTCTATCTCCAGCGCCGCATTCTGCAACGTGCGGTTGTGCTGACGGGCCAGTTCCAAGCAACGCTGCAGACTTAACGTCTGCGCCGTTGCTAAGAAAATGAGAAAATGAGAAAATGAGAAAATGAGAAATATAGTACGTTTCATGCCTTTCAATTTTCAATTTTCAATTTTGACTCTGTGCTTCCCTGTAGCTTCCAGTACACCACGGGCAGGACGGTGACGACGAGGATGAGAGTGCCTATGCCGCCTGCGAAGATGGTGATGCCGACGGGCATCCAGAACGAGGAGCCCGCCAGAATCATGGGGATGACACCCACGGCCGTAGTGGCGGTGGTGAGGAAGATGGGGACCATGCGTCGGCGACCGGCATCGAAGGCCGCGTCACGGGCCGTCCAGCCCTGCTTCATCCTCTCGTCGGCATGTTCGAAGATAAGTATTTCGTTGCGCATGATGATGCCCATCAGGGTGATGAAGCCAAAGAGGGAGGTCAGACCTAACGTCTTGTTGGCAACGAGCAAGCCTATCATGGCTCCGGGGATGCTGAGACCGATGGCCACCATGCAGACGATGGTGATGCCGAAGCGCTTGAAGTTGAACAGGATGAAGAAGAAGATGACGATGAGCGACATGCTGATGCCTCCGAATATCTGGGGCAACATCTCGCCGTTCTTCTCCACTTCGCCACCCACTTCCGAGCGAACGCCCTTCGGCAGGGGCAACTCCTTCAGTATGCCCTCTATCCGCTTTTGTACGGGGGCCGCCAGTACCTCGCGCTTACCCTCCGCCAACACACTGAGGCAACGCGCACCATTGCGGTGCAGAATCTTCGTCTCGCTCCACACGGGCTTCACCCCGGCCATCTGGCGCAGGGGGATGCTCTGCCCCGTCGGGGTACTGAGGTAGGTATTGCCCACATCGCCCAACTGCATGTGCGAGGCGGCCTCGTCCTTCACGACAACGGGAACCTCATAGTTGCCCTCCCAGATACTTCCCACCTGCATGTCGCCCGTCTGCAAGGTCAGTTGCAGTTGGGCCAGCGTGCGGTTGATGCCCAGTTGCGCAGCCACCACGGGGTCGAGCTGCACCTCCATCACGGGATGGGGCTGACCGTAGTCGGTGTGCACCCACTCGATGTCCGGAATACGGCGCATCTCTGCCATCAGCCTCTCGGCAGCAGCATTCAGGCTGTCCATGTTCTCGCCATAGAAGCGATACTCGTAGGTGGGCACGAACAGATAGTCCATCTGCTTGAAACGCACGTAGGCGTCGGGCCAGTGGTTACTCCACTTGGGCGCATACTCGTTGAGCATTTCGAAGGTGCTCTGTATGTCGGGCGTGTTGACAATGAGCTGTGCGAAGTTCCTGCCGGCAATCTGCGGTGCATAGGTCACCTGGAAACGCGGACTGCTGCATCCGACAAACGAAGTGATGCCGACCACGCGCTCGTCGCGACTCAGCAGGTCGCGCAGGCTGTCGGCAATCTCCTTAGAACGGTCCAATCCCTCGCCCTCAGGCAGGTACACCTCGATGGCAAACTGATTGCGGTCGGCGTATGGGAACTGGCGCATCTTCAGGTTGGGGAAAATGAGACTGGTGGCAATGACCAGCACCACGGCACCCACTATCGTGAGCCACGGATGCTTGAACGTCCACTTCAGGCACTTATCGTAGAAGACCTGAACGCGGTCGGTCAGTTTCGGCTTGCTCTCATCCCTCGGCTCGACCTTGCGGATAAGGGCCGCATTGAGCAAGGGAATGACACCAACGGCCACCAACAGGGAGGTCATGAGGTTGATGGTCATCGTGGCGGGGAACAGCTTCAACACATCGTGAGCCTCGGCCTTCATCGTCAGGACGAGGGGATAGAAGATGGCACAGATGCAGACGGTGGCCAGCATCATCGGAGCGAAATACTGCTGTACGCTCCTCACGGCCGACTCCCTGCGGCCCATGCCCTTGCCCAAGTACTCCAGATAACCGTCGATGACCACAATGGAGTTATCCACAATCATACCCAGCACCACAATGAGGCAGGCCAGCGACATGATGTTCAGTTCGATGCCCACGGCATACATGATGCCGATGCTGGTGAAGGTGCTCAGCGGGATGGTGATAGCCGCCACAATGGCCGAACGGATGGGGAACAGAATCATCATCACCAGGATGATAACTATCATCGACTCTATCAAATCGCGGAGGAAATCGTGAACCGAGTCGCCCACAACCTTCGGCTGGTCGGTGATGCGTTGTATCCCGACATCCTGGGGCAGATATTCTTCCCGGAACTGACTGATGACCTCATCTACCTCCTCACCGTATCTCACGATGTTGTGGCCGGGTTGCATCTCCAGCGAGAGCAGCACGCAGCGGTTTCCGTTATTTTCAATGTAGCTTTCGCTGGTGTCGTATTCGCGCCTGACCGTAGCAATGTCGCGCACGCGCACTACCTTATTAGCGGAAGAGAAGATGATTTGGTTGGCAATCTCCTCCTCGCTGCCCTGCGTGGGCGAAACGTGCAACTGTATGTCCTGACTGCCTCCCGTCACCGAGCCGGCCAAGGTGGTCAGTCCCTGTCCGTTGATGGCATGTATCAGGGCTGCCTGACCAATACCGTATGCAGCCAGACGTTCGCGGTCGACATACAGCGTTATCTGCTCCTTCACGTTGCCATACTGCCGTACATTGCTGACGGAAGCCACACGGCGCAGGCGGTCGGCCAATTCGTCGCTATATCCATGCAGCTCGCGATAACTGCGCTGTTTGCTCTCCAAAGTAATGAGCAAGGCACTGGCATCGCCGAAGTCGTCGTTCACGATGACGGCCACTACGCCTGCGGGCAACTGGCTTTTGAAATTGTTTACGCCGTGCTTGATTTTACTCCATATCTCATCCTTCTGGTCGGCTTCGTCCTGCAGTTGCACCATGAAGATGCACATGCCGTTTCGGCTCTCCGAAGTCGTCTTCTGCCGGTTCACTTCCTTATAGGTGAAGAGAAAACGCTCCAGCGGACGGGCCACCTGTGCCTCCACCTCCTCGCTCGTGGCACCCGGCATCACGGCCACCACCAGTCCCTGTCGGACGGCATAGGGGGGGAACTCGTTCTTCGGCATCACATACAGGCCATACAAGCCGAATGCGAACAGCAAGGCCGTTATCAGCAGCGCGATGCGGTAGTTATTGATAGGCCATGCAGCCCAATGGCCTACCCCCGCCCCCTCCCCCAAGGAGGGGTGATTCTTCTTCTGACTCATAACTTAGAGATTATAGGCTCCCCTCCTTTGGGGAGGGGGTGGGCTTTACCGGTGTTCCTTCTCCCAACTTCTGATACCCTTCCACAATCACCTCGTCGCCCTCCGACAGACCACTCTCTATCACGATGCGGTTGCCCACGGTCTGGCCGATGGCGACGGGCTGCCGATGAGCCTTACCGTCCCTGGCTACCCACACAAACAACGTTTTTTCCGTTGCCTGCTGAACGGCCTTCACGGGCAGCGTTACAGCCCCTTCATTTTTAATTTTTTCATTCTTAATTTGAATACGTGCCACCATCCCCGGCAACAGCTTACGTCCGGGATTGGGCACACGAATGCGGATGTCGTAGGTATGGGTCAACGGGTCGGCACTGACCCCTTTCTCAATGCGTCCTCCGTGGAAGGTCTCGTCGCCCAGTGCATCGACGGTTATTGTCGTGGGCGTGCCGCTGGTGATACCGGCAATCTCGCGTTCGGGTATGGCCACGCGCACCTTCACGTTGTCGATGGAGAGGATGGTGAGTACGGGTTCAGAGGGCAGGACCGTCTCGCCCACTCCCATTATCTTCGTACCCACGACACCACTGACGGGAGCGTAGATGCGACAGTCCTCAAGGTTCTTCTGGGCCATATCGTAGGCCGACTGTGCCTGTTGGACCTTGCTCTCCACCTCCACCCACTTCATGTCGGGCAGCGAACCGTTGTCGTGCAACAACTTCATGCGCTCATAGGCATCCTTGGCCTGGTCCAGCGAGGCCTTTGTGGTAGCCAGCGCGTTACGCGCCTGCGTCTCGTCAATGACAGCCAGCAACTGCCCCTTCTTGACAGGCTGACCCTCAGATACGGTCATCGATTGCAGCATGGCCATGCCTGTGAAACTCACACTCGTGGAGCTTTCCTCCTCCACCACACCCACGTAGGGCAACTGACCGTAGTCACTCGACAGCGCGGCGCGTTCCACGGTGACGCCGACGGTCTCCTCCTCACCCCGTTCCTGCTTCTTCTGGCACGAAACTATGGTCAGGACGACCATCGCTAACAGAAATATCTTCTTCATTCGTTTATTTCCTTATTAATTTACTATCATTTTTGAGGGAAATCAGCCACAAAACTACACAAACCTTTCGAAAATACCAAACTTTTGCATTTTTTTTTCGTACATTTGCAACAAGTTGTCAATTAGAACAAGTTGTCAATTAGATAGAACCATTTTTACCCTGAAATGAAACAGCCATGAAAAAAAGTATCATCTTGTCAGCAGTTGTTGGCATCATCTTGTCAAGCTGCACCAAGCAGGCAGTCGCCCCAGTCATCCCTTCGGACAACCAGCTGGAGAGGCGTATTGAACAGACACTGAAGAATTTGTCGCTGGAAGAAAAGATAGGCCAGATGACCCAGCTCTGCATCGACGTGCTCGGAACGGGGGCTGGCGACGAGTTCCAGCTCAACGAGGAGAAACTGCACGAGGCCATAGCAGTCTACAAGGTGGGGTCGGTACTCAACTCACCCGGCCCTGTGGCCGTGACGCCCCAACGCTGGCGCGAAATCATCGGACGCATACAGGAAGTGTCGATGAAGGAGTTGGGCATACCCTGCATCTACGGCCTGGACCAGAACCACGGCAGCACCTATGCCATGGGGGGCACCCTCTTCCCCCAGAACATCAATATGGGGGCCTCTTTCAATACCCAACTGGCCGAAGAAGCCGGACGCATCACGGCCTACGAAACACGGGCGGCCAACTGCCCCTGGACCTTCTCGCCCACGGTTGACCTGAGTCGCGACCCACGCTGGCCACGCGTCTGGGAGAACTATGGCGAAGACCCGCTGGTGAACGCGCTCGTGGGCAGCGCCACGGTGCGCGGTTTCCAGGGCGACGACCCCAACCACCTGGACTCCTACCACATCGCAGCCTGCATGAAGCACTATCTGGGCTACGGCTCTCCCCGAACAGGCAAGGACCGCACACCGGCTTACATGCCCGAGAACGAACTGCGCGAGAAATGCTTCGCCCCCTACAAGGCAATGATTGAGAACGGTGCCCTCTCCATCATGATTAATTCGGGTTCCGTCAACGGACAACCCGTACATGCCAGCCACAAGTTCCTGACCGAGTGGCTGAAGGAGGGGCTGAACTGGGACGGCATGATAGTCACCGACTGGTCGGACATCAACAACCTCTACCAGCGCGAGCGTGTGGCCGTAGACAAGAAGGATGCCATCCGCATGGCCATCAATGCCGGCATCGATATGTCGATGGAACCCTACGACCTGAACTTCTGCACCCTGCTGAAGGAATTGGTGGAAGAGGGAAAAGTCAGCCGCGAACGCATCGACGATGCCGTGCGCCGTGTGCTGCGCCTGAAATATCGTTTGGGACTCTTTGACCAACCCGATACGGGCAACGATGAGGACTATGCCGACTTCGGCTCTGAGAAGTTCGCTGCCGTTGCCCTTCAGGCTGCCGAGGAGAGCATGGTGCTCCTGAAGAATCAGGGCAACCTGCTGCCGCTGGCCAAAGGCACCCGTCTGCTCGTCACTGGTCCGAATGCCCATCAGATGCGCTGCCTGAATGGCGGATGGAGCTACACCTGGCAGGGGCACCAGACCGACCGCTACACCCAGCAGTACAACACCATCTACGAGGCCCTCTGCAACCGCTTCGGCAGCGACAACGTGGTGCTGGAACAGGGGGTGACCTACGTTGCCGAAGGAGGCTACGACGAAGAGAACACGCCCGAGACAGAGCGGGCCGTCCGCGCCGCTCAGGGGGTAGACATCATCATCGCCTGCATCGGCGAAAACTCCTACTGCGAGACCCCTGGCAACCTCTCCGACCTGTCCCTCTCCGAGAATCAGCGCAACCTGGTCAAGGCACTGGCCAAGACGGGCAAACCCATCGTACTGGTACTGAACGAGGGACGTCCGCGCCTGATTAACGACATCGAACCACTCTCGCAGGCCGTCGTCAACATCCTGTTGCCAGGCAACTACGGCGGCGACGCACTGGCCCGACTGCTGGCCGGTGATGCCAACTTCTCGGCCCGACTGCCCTACACCTATCCGCGTCATCAGGCCGCGCTGACCACCTACGACTATCGCGTCAGCGAGGAGGCCGACCACATGGAGGGTGCCTACGACTACGATGCCGTAGTCAGCGTGCAATGGGCCTTCGGCTTCGGACTCAGCTACACCACCTTCGAATACAGCAACTTCAAGGTCGACAAGAATACGTTCCGCGCCGACGACAAACTGACCTTCACCCTGGACATAAAGAACATAGGCAACCGTGCCGGACGCGAAGCCGTATTGCTCTTCTCGCGCGACATGGTGGCCAGTCTGGTGCCCGAAAACCGCCGCCTGCGTGCCTTCCACAAGACAGCACTGCTGGAGCCCGGACAGTCGGAGACCGTCACATTCACGATTCCAGCCCGCGACCTGGCCTTTGTCGACACCGATGGCCACTGGCTACTCGAAGCCGGGGATTTCCGTATGCAGGTCGGCAAACTGACTCTCGACATTCGGGCCGAAGAGACCCATCGTTACAAATAAAAGTTCTGAATTAAGCTTAGAAGGGGCGCCCTACTGCCCCATCAGGTAGGCCTTGAAGTCGGCAAAGTCCTTCGTCATGGGGACACTCTGCTTCGTGCCACGCATGAAGGCAGCGAGCCGTTCGGGAATCTGGACGGGCTGTCCCGTGATAGCCTCGACGGTGTCCTTGAACTTGGCGGGATGGGCCGTTTCGAGGAAGAAACCGACCTCGCCTTCCTTCAGTCCTTCCTTCAGCGCACGATAGCCGCAGGCACCGTGAGGGTCGAGCTGATAGCCTGTCTCGGCAAGGCACTGGCGAATGGTCTCGGCAATCTGTTCGTCGGTGTACGTTGCCCCTGAGATGTCCTTCGTGATGGCCTCGTGACTCTTGCCGTAGAGGTCGTAGATGCGAGCAAAGTTGCTGGGGTCGCCAACGTCCATCGCATTGGCCAGCGTTTGAACGCTGGGACGCGGACGATACTCGCCCGTCTGCAGATATTCGTAGAAGACATCGTTGCGGTTGTTGGCGGCAATGAAGCGGCTGACAGGCAGCCCCATGCGCTTGCCGAAGAGTGCGGAACAGATGTTTCCGAAGTTGCCAGAGGGAACACAGCACACGACCTTCTTTCTTAATTCTTCACTCTTCACTTTTAATTCTTCACTCAACTGTGCCACAGCCCAGAAATAATAGAACGACTGGGGCAGGAAGCGGGCTACGTTGATGCTGTTGGCCGAGGTGAGACGCATGTGCCGGTTGAGGTCGGCATCCATGAAGGCGGACTTCACGAGGGCCTGACAGTCGTCGAAGACGCCATCCACCTCAATGGCCGTGATGTTCTGGCCAAGTGTGGTGAACTGACACTCCTGGATGGGACTGACCTTGCCCTTGGGATAGAGCACATAGACGTGGATGCCCTCTACACCGAGGAAGCCGTTGGCTACAGCCGAACCTGTGTCGCCAGAGGTGGCAACGAGAACATTGACGGTCCCTCTCCCGGCCTCACCCGAGGGGGAAGAGAAATATTGGAGCAAACGGGCCATGAAGCGGGCACCCACATCCTTGAAAGCAAGTGTGGGGCCGTGGAAGAGTTCGAGGGAGTAGATGTTCTCCTCCACACGGACAATGGGGCAATCGAACGACAGCGTATCGTAGACGATGCGACGCAGGTCTTCGGCCGGAACGTCCTCGCCAAAGAAGCAGTCGGCCACGCGATAGGCTACCTCCTGAAACGAGAGGTTGGGCATCTCGTCGAAGAACTCGCTTGGCAGCGGTTTGATACGTTCGGGCATATAGAGGCCCTTGTCCTCGGCCAGTCCCTTCACGACGGCCTTCTCCAGGGTGGCAAGCGGTGCCTTGCCGTTGGTGCTATAATAATTCATAATTCACAATTCATAATGCATGATTAGCCATGCATAAACGTTTCTATAAATTCATCGCCTTCGAGCAGGCCGTAGCTGCCTTGCTGGCAGGCCACCTCGTCGAAGCTCTGCACCCCATCAGGCTCGATGCCGGGATGGTAGATGCAGAAGGGTATGGGTTCGTTGGTGTGGGTGCGATGGGCCACAGGAGTGGGATGGTCGGGCAATAAGGAAATTGATAATTGGCAATTGATAATTGACAATTGTTCCAAGATAGGACGTACGAGGCGTTTGTCGAGGTTCTCTATACACTTCAGTTTCAACTCCAGGTCGCCGTCGTGACCGGCCTCATCGCAGGCCTCAACGTGGAGATAGACGAAATCGTCGGTCTTCAGGGCATCGATGGCGGCCTGTGCCTTGGCCTCGTAGTTTGTGTCCCAAAGGCCTGTAGCCCCAGGAACATCAATGACCCGCAGGCCGGCATAGCGCCCGATGCCTCGGATGAGGTCGACAGCCGTGATGACGGCTCCCGTCTTAATCTGCGGGAAACGCTCGGTCAGGGGCACCATCTTGGGTTTGTAGCCCCCACCCCACGGCCAGATGCTGTTGGCAGGGTCCATGCCGCGTGCAATGCGTTCACGGTTCAGGGGATGCTCCCTGAGCAGCTCCTGGCTCTTCAGTATCAGCTCCGTGAGCAACTGAGCTGTTTCCTCAGCCTCAGGAACTTCGGCATGAAGCATATTCTCCCGCCAAGGCTGCAGGGGGATGTCGTGGGGCGGTGTGCAATGGATGTGCTTATTGCCGCCCTTGATGACGAGCAGGTTGCGATACTGCACGCCTGTATAGAAATGGACACGTTCGTTGTCGAGGTGCTCCTTCAGGTAGTTGATGAGGATGTCCGACTCCTCCGTTTCCAGCCGACCGCAACTGTGGTTCTTCAGGAGGTCGCCTTCGAGGCAGACGAAATTGCAGCGCAGGGCCAGGTCGTCGTCGGCCAGCTGTACGCCAATGCTGGCAGCCTCCAGCGGACCACGTCCTTCATAAACCTTATGCTGGTCATATCCCAGGATGCTGCTGTTGGCCACCTCACTGCCCGGATGGAATCCGTCGGGCACGGTCTTCAGCATACCGCAACGTCCGTTGCGCGCCAGAAAATCGAAATGGGGGGTATCGGCATATTGCAGGAGGGTCTTTCCTCCCAGTGCTTCGACAGGCCAGTCGGCCATGCCGTCGGCAAGTATAATCAGGTGCTTCATGCCAAACTCATTATATCTGCAAACACACCGGCAGCGGTGACGCTGGCACCGGCTCCGTAGCCCTGAATGAGCATGGGGTACTCGTTGTAGCGCTCGGTGGTGAGCAGGACGATGTTGTTGGACCCTTCGAGCACGTAGAACGAATGATCCTGACCGAACTCCTGCAGGGAGACACTGCCCCGTCCGTTCTCGAACTTGGCCACGAAGCGCCATACGCTATGGTTCTTCTCCAACTCCTGACGGCGACGTTCCCAGTCGGCATCCAGCGAGGGCAGTTGTTCCCAGAACTCGTCGAGCGTGCCCTGGAACAGGCTGTCGGGGATGAAGAGATGGGCCTCCACATCCTCCTGTTCTATCTCGTAGCCCGCCTCGCGGGTGAGGATGACCAGTTTGCGGATGACGTCCTTGCCCGAGAGGTCAATGCGGGGGTCGGGTTCGCTGTAGCCCTCGGCCTTGGCCATGCGCACGGTTTCGCTGAAGGGGATGTCCTTGCTGATGGTGTTGAAGATGAAGTTCAGCGTACCCGAGAGCACGGCCTCTATCTTCAGTATCTTGTCGCCCGAGTTCACCAGGTCGTTGATGGTGCGTATGATGGGCAGTCCGGCTCCGACGTTGGTCTCGAACAGGAACTTCACGCCGCGCTTCTGAGCTATCTGCTTCAGTTCGCGATAGTTCCCGTAGTTGCTGCTGGCCGCTATCTTGTTGGCTGCCACCACGTTGATATTGTGGTCGAGAAAGACCTTGTACAATCCGGCCACGTCGGGCGAAGCCGTGCAGTCGACAAAGACGCTGTTGAAGATGTTCATGCCGATGACCTCATCGCACAGGCGCTGTATGTTGCTGGCAGGCGACTGGCGCAGTTGCTCGTGCCAGTTGTCCAGGTTCAGTCCTTCGCGGCTGAACATGGCGTTGTGGCCGCTGGCTATACCCACGACGTTGAGTTTCACACGTAGCTCGCGCATCAGCTTCTCCTGCTGCTGGTGGATTTGTTCCAAGAGGCTGCCGCCCACGGTGCCGACACCGCAGATGAAGAGGTTCACCTCCTGATACTCGGAAAGGAAGAACGAGTCGTGGATGGAGTTCAGTGCCTTGCGCAGGAACTTTTCGCTGATGACGAACGAGATGTTGGTCTCCGAAGCACCCTGAGCACAGGCAATGACGGAGATACCGCTACGGCCCAGCGTGCCAAACAGCTTACCGGCTATGCCGGGCGTGTGCTTCATGTTCTCGCCCACGATGGCCACCGTAGCCAGTCCGCTCTCGGCCTGCATACGGAACATCTTGCCGTCCTCAATCTCCTTCTCAAACTCCTCGTTCAGCACGCGGCAGGCTTCGTCCACCTCCACGTCACGCACACCGATGCTGGTGCTGTTCTCCGATGATGCCTGGGAGACCATGAAGACGGAGATGCCGTTGTCGGCCAGGCAGGAGAAGATGCGGCGGTTGACACCGATGACACCCACCATGGACAGACCGGAGACGGTTATCAGGCTGGTGCCCTTGATGCTGGAGATGCCCTTGATGCTGCGCACGTCGTCCTTCACCTCGCTCTTGATGATGGTGCCTCGGGCATCGGGATTGAACGTGTTCTTGATGAGTATGGGGATGTTCTTGACACAGACGGGATAGATGGTGGGCGGATAAACCACCTTGGCACCGAAGTTGCACAGCTCCATCGCCTCCACGTAGGTCAGTTCGGGTATGGTGTAGGCCGTCTGGATGACCTTTGGGTCGGCGGTCATGAAGCCGTCCACGTCGGTCCATATCTCCAGCACGTCGGCATCCAGCGCCGCAGCTATGATGCTGGCCGTGTAGTCGCTTCCGCCACGCCCCAGGTTCGTCACCTCGCCGCTGTTCTTGTCCGTTGAGATAAAGCCACCGACGACAATTCTTAATATCTCGTTTTTAATTTTTAATTGTTGCCGCACCAACTCGTTGGTCAGTTCCGTGGCCAGGATGTCCTTGCCGTTCTGGCGCTGCGTCTTGATGAACTCGCGGCTGTCGTACCACTCGGCACCCTGAATCAGGGTGGCCACGATGCGGCTCGACATACGCTCGCCATAGCTCACGATGGCGGCCTGCGTCTTCGGACTGAGGTCGCGAATCAGGAAGACACCGTGGTAGATGCTGCGCAACTCCTCGAGCAGCGCACGGACGATGACCAGAAGGGTCTCGCGGTGCTCGCCTTCGGGGATGATGGTGTTTATCATCTGCTCGTGCCTGTCGGCTATCTCCTGGAACGACTGCTGATAGGCAGCATCGCCCTCTACGGCCAACTGCGAGGTGCGGATGAGTTTGTCCGTGATGCCTCCCAGAGCAGAAACGACAACAATTACGGGCTCCGACTGAGCCTCGACTATCTTCTTTACACTTAAAATGCTTTCTACGGAACCTACGGACGTTCCGCCGAACTTTAATACCTTCATCAAATATAAATTACTTTTTCGCGTGCAAAGGTACGATTAAGTGAGCGATTTTCCAAATCTATTGAGGAAAAACCAAAAGGGAGAAGGATTATTTCCTTCATTCCTAACGCGCGCATACACGATTCGTATTATTTTGCGGCCGAAAGATTTGGCATTACGCTCGGTTTGCACTATCTTTGCAACGGATTATGGGAACGGATACCGACATGACCGACATGAGCACGAACCACTTCCCGGCCTGCTACGTCGAACTGCCCCACGAAACGGAGGGGCGCAGGGCAGCATTTTACCTGGCTGCAGAGGAATACATTGCCGAGACGCTGCCGGCGGACAGCTACTTCATGACCTGGCAGTTGGGACCGACGGTGGTGATGGGGCGCAACCAGGCCATCGGGCAGGAGGTGGACCTGGACTTCTGCCACAGGGAGGGCATCGACGTGATTCGTCGCCGTTCGGGCGGCGGAGCCATCTTTGCCGACGAGCGGAACATCATGACCAGCCTGATAACCGAGGCGGAAGCCGTGGAACCGCTATTCCGGGAATATGCCGAAGCTGTGGCCAGCGCGCTGCGGCAATTGGGCGCACCGGCCGTGGTGGCGGGGAGGAATGATATCATATTAAGCCCCTCTCCCCCTACCCCAAATGGGAGGGGAGAAGAAAGAGGGGAGAAAGTCCCTCCCATTCGGGGGAGGGATTTAGGGAGAGAGGCCAAGGTTTGCGGCAACGCCTTCTATCACAGAAAAGACCGCTGCATAGCCCACGGCACGATGCTCTACGACACGGACGCAAGAAGGATGGAACGGGCCCTGCACCCCGACGTGAGCAAACTGGAGGCGAAAGGGGTGAAAAGTGTGCGCAGCCGGGTGGGTGTGCTGAAGGACTACCTACCGTTCGGCGTGGGAACCTTACGGAAGCGACTGCGCGAACTGCTGTGCGACAGGACTGTGCTGCTCACTGCCGAGGATGTTGCCTGCATCGAACAGCTGGAGCAACGCTATTACGACCCGTCGTACCTCTATGGCAGTACGACGCAGGCCGACACGATACGCAAGGGGCGCATCGAGGGCTGCGGCACGGTGGAACTATGGTTCTCCGTTCGCGACAACATTATCAGCGACGTGCATCTGAGGGGCGACTTCTTCGACCTGGGGCAGGCCTCAGCCTGTTTCCGCAAGGCCTTCATCGGCGTCCCCCTAACGCCCGACGACCTGCGCCAAGCCATCCGAGAGCACCAGCCGGAACGCAGCATCCGAGGGCTCTGTCAGGAGGCGCTCATGCGACTGTTGCTCACATAAAAGCTGCGACAAAAAAGAATAAAGTGGGACGTTTTCTTTGTCATGTCGCGAAATATTAGTATTTTTGAGGCGCGAATTACCTATAACCATATACCATGAGTGACAAAAGAACCTGCCTCTACGAGAGGCACATCCGGCTGGGAGCCAAGATGGTAAGCTTCGGCGGATTTGAGATGCCCATCCAGTACACCGACATCCAGGACGAGCACGTGGCCGTCCGCACGGCCTGCGGTGTATTCGACGTGAGCCACATGGGCGAGGTACTGGTGACAGGCAAGGAGGCAGAACGCTTCGTGCAGTACATTTTCACCAACGACATCAGCGGTGCCCCCGTGGGCAAGATATTCTACGGCATGATGCTGCACCCCAACGGCGGTACCATCGACGACCTGCTGGTGTACAAAGAAGGCGACGAGCGTTTCTTCCTGGTCATCAACGCGGCCAACATCGACAAGGACTATGCCTGGATATCGGAACAAGCCAAGAAGTTCGACGTGGTGACGGAGAACCAGAGCGACTACTACGGTCAGTTGGCCATACAAGGCCCGAAGAGCGAGGCCGTAGTGGAGAAGGTACTGGGACTGCCCTGTCAGGAACTGGTGTTCTACACGTTCAAGAAAATGGATGTTGAGGGCGAGACGATAATTGTGAGCCGCACGGGCTACACGGGCGAAGACGGATTCGAGATTTATGCCTCGCACGGATTCATCCAGCAGATGTGGGACAAACTCATCGAGAGCGGTGAGGCCAAGCCCTGCGGACTGGGCTGTCGCGACACGCTGCGCTTTGAGGTGGGCCTGCCGCTGTACGGCGACGAACTGACCGACGAATTGTCGCCACTGGAGGCCGGACTGGGGATGTTCGTAAAGATGGACAAAGAAGAGTTCGTGGGCAAGGATGCCCTGGCCCAGTTGAAGGCAGAAGGCCTGAAGCGCAAGATTGTGGGCATAGAGCTGGAAGGCCGCGCCATTCCCCGTCACGGATATGAGGTGGTGGCCGACGATAAAGTCATCGGTGAGGTGACCACGGGCTACAACAGCATCTCGACGGGCAAGAGCGTATGCATGGCCCTGCTGGACATCGACTACGCCAAGTTGGACACACCTGTTCAGGTGCGCATCCACAAAAAGCTACAGCCCGGAGTGGTGATTAAAAAGAGATTCTACGACAAAAACTACAAAAAATAAATTAACTATGGCAAAAGTAATTGAAGGGCTCTACTATGCTGAGAGCCACGAGTATGTGAGAGTGGAAGGCGAGTATGGCTACATCGGCATCACCGACTATGCACAGAGTCAGTTGGGCAACGTGGTGTACGTGGACATGCCCGAAGTGGACGACGAAGTGACAGCCGGCGAGGAGTTTGGTGCCGTGGAGAGCGTGAAGGCTGCCAGCGACCTGTTCAGCCCCGTCAGCGGCACCGTTGTCGAGGTGAACGAGGCTCTGGAAGACGAGCCCGAACTCATCAACAAGGATGCCTTTGGGAACTGGATCATCAAGGTTGAACTCTCCGACAAGAGCGAACTGGACAACCTGATGGATGCAGCAGCTTACGAGGCAATCTGTAAGTAAAAGAAGCCGTTTATCTATGTTTAAGTATTTTCCCCATACCGCCGATGATATCCAGCAGATGCTCGATGTCATCGGTGTGCGGTCTTTGGACGACCTATACGCCGAGATTCCCGAGGAGATAAAGCTCCACAGGGAGCTGGACATCCCCAGCGAGAAGTCGGAGGAAGAGGTGCGCAGCATCATACAGGGCCTGGCCGCACAGAACAAACCGCTCGTATGCTTTGCAGGAGCCGGCAGTTACGACCACTACACGCCGAGCGTGGTGCCCTTCCTGGCCAGCCGCTCGGAGTTCAGCACCAGCTACACCCCGTATCAGGCCGAAATCAGTCAGGGCACGCTGCAATACATCTTCGAGTACCAGACGCTGATGGCCGACCTGACGGGCATGGACATCTCTAACGCCTCGATGTACGACGGCACTACCGCCACGGCCGAGGCCATGATGATGTGCGTGGCAGCCGCCAAGAAGCGCAACCGCGTGCTCATATCCTCCACCATCCAGCCCTCCGTAATGGCCGTCTGCAGGACGTACGCCAAGTTCCACGGCATCGACCTCGTGGAGGTGCCTGAGAAGGACGGCGTGATGGACAAAGACGCTGCACGCGGACTGACAGAGCAGGACGACGTGGCCGGACTCATCGTCTGCCAGCCCAACCGTTACGGACTCGTCGAAGACCTGACGGGTCTGGCCGACCTGTGCCACAGCCATAAAGCCCTGCTGGCCGTGAACACGATGGCCTCGGCACTGGCCGTGCTGAAGAGTCCGGGTGAATGGGGCGCCGACATTGCCTGCGGCGATGCACAAAGCCTGGGCATCCCCATGGGCTATGGCGGTCCGTACATCGGTTACCTCTGCACCAAGGAGGCCCTCGTGCGCAAGATGCCCGGCCGACTGGTGGGTGCCACGACGGATGCCGACGGCCGACGCACCTTCGTGCTGACCATGCAGGCCCGCGAGCAACATATCCGTCGCGAGAAGGCCACCTCGAACATCTGTACGGCACAAGGTTTCATGTGTCTGTACGTGGCTTGCTACCTGAGTCTGATGGGGCCGAAGGGCATGAAGGAAGTGAACGAACAGAGCTACGCCTCGGCCCACTATTTGCACGACGAGCTGCTGAAGACGGGCAAGTTCGAAGCAGTCTTCAAGGCTCCTTTCTTTAATGAATTCACGTTGCGCGTCAAGGGCGATGCCCGCAAACTGCGCGAAGCACTGGCCGAAGAGGGCTACCTGCTGGGCGTGCCCACGCTCTACAAGCCCGACTGTCTGACCATCGCCAGCACGGAACGCCGCACGAAGCAAGAGATTGACAACATGGTTGAACGCATTAAAGAAATGGCCCTATGAACAGAACATACTACGGTAAGCTGGTATTCGAGCTTTCGAAACCCGGCAGAGTGGGCTATTCGCTGCCCAAATGCGAGTTTGAAGGATATAAGATTTCTGACCTGGGTGCAGCGGCATTGCGACAGACAGGAACGCTGCTGCCCGAATGCGACGAGCTGACGGTGGTGCGCCACTATACGAACATGTCGAACAACAACTTCGGCGTGGACACGGGCTTCTATCCTCTGGGGAGTTGTACCATGAAGTACAACCCGAAGCTGAACGAGGAGGTGTGCCAGTTGCCAGGCTTCAACCTGCACCCCATGACTCCGGCGAAGTATGCACAGGGCAGTCTGAAGCTCTACGACGAAGTGCAGAAGACACTCGCCGAAATAGCCGGTCTGAGCCGTTTCACCCTGAATCCCTACGCCGGAGCACATGGTGAGTTGACAGGTTTGATGGTGATTCGAAGCTACCATATCAGTCGAGGCGACACTCTGCGTACGAAGATCATCGTACCCGACTCCGCCCACGGCACCAATCCCGCCTCAGCTGCCGTCTGCGGACTGCAAATCGTGGAGGTAAAATCGCTGGCCGACGGAACGGTCGATGTGGAGGCACTGAAGCCCCTGCTCGGTCCAGACATTGCCGGCATGATGATGACGAACCCCAACACTCTGGGACTATTCGAGAAGCAGATTCCCGAGATAGCCCGACTGGTGCACGAGTGCGGTGGTCTGATGTATTACGACGGAGCCAACCTGAACCCCATGCTCGGCGTGTGCCGTCCGGGCGACATGGGTTTCGATGTGATGCACATCAACCTGCACAAGACCTTCTCCACGCCTCACGGCGGTGGCGGTCCAGGCAGTGGTCCCGTAGGTGTAAGGAAGGGTCTGGAACAGTTCCTGCCCAATCCACAAGTAAGACTCACCCCCAACCCCTCTCTTGTAGAGAGGGGGGCAGATACTTCTGCTTATGAGTTGCATTGCGAAACTACTCCCCTCTCTACAAGAGAGGGGCAGGGGGTGAGTCCTTATGTCTCCTTCTTCCTCGGCAATTTCGGCATCATCATCCGTGCCTACGCCTACCTGCTCTCCTTGGGCAAGGAGAACATACCGATGGCGGGCAAACTGAGCGTGCTGAACGCCAACTACATCAAGGAATCGTTGCGCAGCCACTACAAATTGCCCATCGACACGATGTGCAAGCACGAGTTCGTGTTCGACGGACTGCTCGAGGAGTACGGCGGCGACCACCACGATTCGGAACACGTAACCACACTCGATGTTGCCAAGCGACTGCTCGACTACGGTTTCCATGCGCCCACCATCTACTTCCCGTTGCTGTTCCACGAGGCCCTGATGATAGAGCCAACCGAGACGGAGAGCAAAGAGACGCTGGACGACTTCATCGCCGTGATGAAACAAATTGCCGAAGAGGCCAAGGCCAACCCGCAACTGGTGAAGACAGCGCCCCACAACACCCCCGTGCGCCGCATGGACGATGTGAAGGCCGTGAAGGAACCCAAGTTTACATTCAAAGCATTATGAATACCGACCTCATCATCATTGGTGCCGGACCTGGCGGTTACGAGACCGCCGTGCGCGCAGCTAAGGCGGGCTTGCAGGTTGTCGTCATCGAGAAGGAGCACCTGGGCGGCACCTGCCTGAATGCCGGGTGTATTCCGACGAAATGTTTGTGCCATTCGGCAGAAGACCTCCCCCCAACCCCCTCCCAGGGAGGGGGAGAAGACCTTTCCGCCTACCTAACTGCAGCTATCGCACGTAAGAACGAGGTGGTGGAGAAGCTGAAGGCAGGCGTGGCACAGCTGATGAAGACACCGGGCATTACGCTCGTTGAGGGCAAAGCCCGCTTCGTTGACGCACATACAGTGGCAGTCACTCCCCTTTCGGGGGGAGATGAAGGAGGGGCCTTTACAGCCCCCAACATCATCATCGCCACAGGCAGTGTGACGAAGTTCCTGCCCATACCCGGTGCTCATGCCAAAGGCGTGGTGACCAGCACGGAACTGCTGAACCTCACTGCCCTACCCCAACGCCTCGCCATCATCGGTGGCGGCGTCATCGGCCTGGAATTTGCCAGCATCTTCCAGAGCATGGGCTCACAGGTTACGGTCATCGAATTCTGCAAGGAGGTGCTACCGCAGTTTGACCGCGACCTGGCCAAGCGCCTGCGCACCAGCCTGAAGAAACGCGGCATCGAGTTCCACACCAGCGCTGCTGCAAAGGAGATTCACGGGGGCACCCCCCTTGTGGTTGACTTCGAGGAAAAAGGCAAACTGCAGAGCGTGGAGGCCGATGTGGTGCTGATGGCCGTAGGTCGTGCTGCCAATCTGCAGAGCCTGAACCTCAGCGACGTGGGCATCGAAACCACGCCGCGCGGCATTGTTGTCGACGAACACATGCAGACCAACGTGCCTGGCATCTATGCCATCGGCGACGTGAACGGCCTCATCCAACTGGCCCACGCCGCTTCGGCACAAGGACGTGTGGCACTGAAGCACATCCTCTTGCCCCTTGCCCCTTGCCCCTTGCCCCTGATTATCCCCTCAGCCGTCTTCACCGTTCCCGAAGCCGCCATGGTGGGACAAACGGAGGAACAGCTCACGGAGGCTGGCATCGAGTATCAGGCCCACAAGGCCTTCTACCGTGCCAACGGCAAAGCACTGGCCATGGAGGCCGATGACGGGCTGGTGAAGATACTGACCGATGCAGAAGGACACATCCTCGGTTGCCATATCCTGGGCGCCCACGCCAGCGACCTCATCCATGAGGCTACTCTGGCCATGCGCCTCGGAGCCACCATCCAAGACCTGGCCGACACCGTACATGCCCACCCCTCGCTGAGCGAGATTCTGCTCGCTGCTGCCGAGGCATAGAGACAAGGCTACGATACAATCGAAAGCGGCTAGCATACCTCATTGGTGTGTCAGCCGCTTTATTAGGCAAATTATTGTACTTTTTATTGCAGATTTTTTTGCCTGTTCACTTCTTTTTCATAATTTTGCATCGTGCAAGGTGTTGCACGAAACTTTTTATTTGCTCATTTCTCGCTCGAATTGGTACCTCGGAAGAAGATAACGAGCAAAGAAGGTCACAGATAATCTGTGTCTTTCAGCCTACTACGTATGAGGTTTGCGTTAAGCGCAGATTTCTCCATAACGTAGTAGGGGCCAGTACCAAGCCTGAGCGAGATATGGTTGAGGTCTGCGCTTTCTCTGTACTCAGCGGTTAGTGCTACTCTGCCATATTCGAGGCAAACATTTTAGTATTAACCTATTTAATAAATGAGCAAATGAAAAAGTTATTCTTTACGATGGTTGCATTGGTCGTTGCAACCATGAGTTATGCACAGAGTTCGCAAATCGCTACACTTAGTCACGAAGGCAGCATTTCTACTTTCTATGGAAATTCAGCGTTAAAGGAAGCTATGACCGCAGCTCATGATGGCGACATCATCACGTTGTCAAGCGGGGCATTCAATGCCATCAACATCACCAAAGCAGTGACCATTCGTGGTGCTGGTATGCAAACAGACTCTATTACCAAGACCTTCCCGTCTATCATTCAAGGTGACTTCACGATTTCCATTCCAGATTCTGTCTCGAACACCCTCGTTCTGGAAGGTATTTACCATAGTAACATTATTTGGGTTTCAGGAACGTTGAAAAACGCCAAGTTCATCAAAAATCGTTTAGTTTCTCTCAGTTATGCCACGAGTGAGACATGTACAATGCATAACCTGTCGTTTATCCATTGCAAAATTAGCAATGGCCTTTCGCTGCCAGCAAATAGTTCCGCATCATGCGTAAACTGTTACATCCAGTATCCCTATTCTTTGGATGCAACCTCTTCAAACTTCGAGTTTTCCAATTGCGTAATACGAATGGTGAATGAAGATAAAGAATGGACGAATGTAAAGCGTAAGGGGACTGATCTTGTAAAGTCATCTTCCTTCACAAATTGTATCATATATAGCACATCAGTTTTTGCTGATATATATGAATATACTTCTGAATCCTATGGGAATCCTTATCTTCACAGTAGTAATGTTGCCTATTATTGTATCGGCTATGGTTTTAGTAAAGTTTCAAGATATACAAACAATATTTTTAAAGGTATCACATCTAATAACACCAATACATCTACATCTTCTCTGTTATCCCTATTCAAGTCGTGGAATGGCGGCTATGATGATTTCAATACTTTTGAGTTAACCGATGCGGCTAAGACAAAGTATTTGGGTTCAGACGGAAAGCAGGTGGGAATATATGGGGGAAGCCTGCCGTTTGACCCACTTCCCACGAATCCGCAGATTACGAAGTGTAACGTGGCTGCCAAAACCACTGCTGACGGCAAATTAAGTGTTGATATCCAGGTAAAGGCTGCAGAATAGTAATTCCTCTAACGATTCTGAACTATGAGGATATGTTTTCTCTTCTTCCTGTCGCTCTTTATGGCTGGCATGGCACGAGGGCAGACGGGATATACCTACCGATATTGGTTCGACAACGACCAGCGAACCATGCAAACAGGCGTTTCGTCTGCTGGAGAATGGCGGATTGAGGCAGATCTTGAAGCTCTTGACGAATCCTTTCATTCGATTCATATTCAGGTTATGGATGATGCAGGAGCCGAAAGCTCCACTGTCACCCGTTTCTTCCTGAAGTCAAGAAACCATAATCAATACAAGGGATTCTACTGGTTCGACAATAATAAATCGGTTTTGCCGACGACGACTGCAAGTGGTCTGTTGGACATTGATGTATCCATGTTGTCTGACGGCTTCCATACGCTGAATTTTCAGGTTGCAGGAAATGACGGAGCCTGTTCTACCATCATGCAACGAATGTTCTATAAACTAACTCCACCATCGGAAATAAACTACCGTTGCTGGGTGGATGATGACTATAGTACCATTTCATCTGGAACGTTGTCAAATGCTCCCTTCCTTGTGGATGTGAGCCATGTGGATGATGGCTTCCATGTGTTGCACCTTCAATTAGAAGGCAATGCTCCGATGCCGCTCATTACCAAGCCTTTCCTGAAGATTCCACAGACAGATAATGTGGAATACCTGACTTGCCTGTTTCTTGTGGACGGACAAATCTTTCGAAAGGAAGATATTCCACCGTCTAATGGCATCATTAACTGGGAACTGGATGTATCGAACCTGAAACAGGGCTTTCATCAGGCACAAGTGCAAGTCGTTACTCCAAGCGGAGCTGCAACGAATGTACAGAACATTTCCTTTTTCCGTACAACCACGAATGACGAGATGGCAGACTTGCACCTTGTTTATAGCATAGATGACAGTGAATACCATACAACTACTGGAGGTATGGGAGATGGCTTGTTCCATTGTGACCTCGACATGTCGAGTTTGGACAATGGGTTGCATCGCATCAGTTATATGTTGACCAACGGGAAGGGTATCAATACTGAAATGCGGGCACAGCACTTCATGAAGATACCATTGGGCGGTTATGGCATTCAACGGTACTCATACTGGATAAACGAGCAGGAGGAGCAAATACATAATGTAATGCTGACTCAGCGTGTAAATCCTCTAACCCTGATGTCACTACTGCCCGTAGAGTCCCAGCCTGTCCGTTCTGCCAACTTCCAATTTGTCGTGAAAGATGGGCAACCTTTAATCTATGCACGAAACGAAATTCATTTGAGATTCTATGATGCCGATGGCAGATACACGGAAACAGTAAAGGAGTACTATGACGAGCAGGTGAGTGCCACCGTGGAACCTGTGGGCGAGTTGAAAGCCACTCAAAAGTTCAATAAGTTGGCAGAGAACGACATCCGTTGGTACACTCTTCAGGCTGTATCTGGCGATACTGTAGCATTCAAGCTGAGTCAGCCTGCTACGGTGCAAGTGTTTGCCCCTTCTGGCAAGGAAGTATTCAGAACCTCGGAGTCAGCATCTGTGAAGTGGAGCGGTATTCATACTTGGGAGAATGGCACATACTATCTTGCTGTACATGATGTAACGGGTGGTAAAGAGAATATGACATTGGATTATACACATATGGATAAGTACTGTGTATTGAGTCATACACCAGAAGCTGTCGGGAATCAGCCCAACACTTATTTTGTTATGAGTCTTTTTGGTAACGGCCTTGACAAACTATCTCAAGCAAGTATCACTAACGGAAAAAATACTATTGTAGCCGATTCCATTATTATTGAGGACTTCAATAAAGCAGCTTTGCTATTTAGATTGCCCACTAATAAGTTGGAAGATGGAGCATACAATATGAAACTTAGATTTAATGATGAAGGCCTTGAGGACGAATTGATTATTAAGGATGCTGTCAACTTATTACCTGTAGATTTCGGGGATATTGCGTTGAGTATTTCACAGCCAGGCCTGACTCAAAGTCCATATTCAATTACTGTTCATATCAAGAATAGAGGTAACGTCGGTTATACATATCTACCTCTTAATGTGGCTTTTGACAATATTACAAATATCTCCGATATTCAGTTTACGGATTTTAATGTTTGCATACCTGCAGCTGCAGATAGTTCTGGATACCAGTTCCTTACTCTATCAGATAATTTGTTGGGAAAGAATGTAAAAGGAGGACTTATGTTCTTCTATATTCCAAGATTGGAAGCCGGCGAAGAGCGAAAACTCTCATTTCGTGTTACAACATCCGCACAGCCCCAATTTAATTTTTATGCCTGGACAGGAACGCCCATGGAACGCGACACATTGGTACAGTCGGCGATGAGAGTAAAGAAAGCAAATCAAGCTCATCAAACAGCCTCAAATATTTTGTCGTTTGGTCAAAGAGTGGGAGACGTGTCTGACTATGCTGGTCATGCCGGGTATAATAGAGTGAATATGATAGGACAAGGGGTAAATATGATAACCAAAATTGGAGTAGCAATTGCAGCCATCCATAATGGATTGGGTAATTCTGTTCACGAAGCTCAGATTCGTGCCTATGGGCTGGAAGGTACAGACATTGCAGATGATCTTCGAAGTATGTACCCACCTGTTGCTACTCCAGCTGAGATATGGTCTGGACAACCTCTTTCAGAAGAAGAGTTTGAGCGCTTAACAGACAGCCAGCAGCAATCTGCAAGATGTAGCACTCCAGAACCGAGTAATCGGCAAATAGTTCGTACAATCCGTTCTTATGACCCTAACGACATTTATGGATATCTTTCCGAGGCAGGAAGCAAGTTCATTCCAGACTCTGTAGAAACAATAAATTATACCATAGAATTCGAGAATGATACGACATTGGCGAATGCTTCCGCACACACCATCACTGTACGTGACACGTTGGATGCTCACTACTTTGATTTAGAATCGTTTGTTCCAACAGCAGTCAAACTTGGCAGGCACGAAGTTGCCCTTACAGAATCTGATGTCGTAACCAAGAACGGCAAGACGAGCTTCGTTAAGACCATCGACATGCGACCCGAAATCAATGCAATCGCACAGGTGAATGGCGAGTTCAACCAGAAGAACGGCATCGCCCAATGGACGTTCCAGAGCCTCGACCCGATGACAATGGAGCCGACGGACGACCTGATGCAGGGCATCCTGCCTGTGAACTACGATGGCACGTCGGGCATCGGAGAAGTGATGTTCGAGGTGGGCGTGAAGCAGGGCAAGGCCGACGGCACGGAGATAAAGAACCGCGCAGGTATCGTCTTCGACTACGAAGAGGCCATCCTGACTCCCACCTGGACGAACATTGTGGATGGAACGGCACCGACGAGTCGGGTTGTGGACGGAACAGTAGTAGGTGACTCTATAACACTGCACCTGAAAGGCGAAGACAATTTGTCTGGCATCTGGCACTACGACATATATGCCCAGCAGGGAGTAAATGCTCCGTGGGTGAAGGTTGCAGAGAATGTGACGGGTACTGAATGCAAAGTAAAGTTCTTCAGCGATATAGAGTACGGTTTCTGTTCTGTGGCTACAGATATGGCTGGTAATGTGGAGGAGAAGACTCTGATCAGCGAAATGGGTGCCGTCCAGTATATTCCGGGTGACGTGAATGATGATGGACAGGTGAGCATTGCCGACGTAACGGCACTGGTCAACATTATCTTGGGACGAAAGCCATACTATGACTCTAAAATTGCCGATGTAAACGGAGACGGTATGGTGTCCATTGCTGACGTTACTGCACTCGTGAATATTATCCTGGGAAGATAGAAGTAAGAGTTATATCCAGATACCCAGTAGCAAAGTTCAATGCCCGATGCTCGTGTGAGTGTCGGGCATTGATTTAGGTCTATGATATTATGATATTTGTAGCGTCGTCCCGCCGATGAGGCTCGTTCCATACGTGGAACTGACGAGTTCCATACGTGGAACTAATGAGTGTCACGTATGACACTCTCCCTGAAACTATATGACCGATACGACAAAAAAACGGCTGGCATACCGATGGGGTGTGCCAGCCGCTTTTTTGTTATCGATTATCTTTTATTACACGCCGAGATTCGACATCATCCACTCGAAGGCATCACGAACGTCTGCTCTTGAGAAGCCCTTGAACTCCTCTGTCATATCGATAGTGATGGTCTTGCCATCCTTGCTGTAACGAGCTTTCTCTTCGCCGTCAAGCTCTGCCATAAGAGCATCCCATGTCTGATTAGCTATATCCTTGCTGGAGAAGGTCATCTTTTCAACGCACTTGATGCAAACATCGTTGCTGTCGAAGGTTGCGGTGATAACGTCCATGTACCCACCATTAACACCCGTTGTCAAAGACATCGTATTACCATTCTCGGTAATACCAACTTTGATATTGTCGATGCTACCGGAATCGATTTCAACATCGTCGTCGCTACCGCAAGAAGACATCACAGCTACACCTGCGAACATGCACAGGCACAGGCTCATCAGATAGAAAAACTTTTTCATTTCTTTGTTTTGTTTAAATTTGTTAATAATATGGTTAAAGATAATACTATGCTTAGGCCTTCACACGACCCAGGTATGAGCCGTCGCGGGTGTCAACCTCGACAATTTCGCCCTCGTTGATGAACAGAGGTACGCGAACCTCGGCACCCGTCTCCACCTTGGCAGGCTTCAGGGTGTTCGTGGCGGTGTCGCCCTTCAGGCCGGGCTCTGTCCAGGTGATGGCCAGGTGAACCTTGGCGGGCAGTTCGGCGTAGAGCACGGTCTCGCTGCTGGCGTCAACCACAACCTCAACGTTCTGACCCTCCTTCATGAACTTCACGCCCGTGATCTGGTCTTCGGGGATGTTGATTTGTTCGAAGGTCTCGTTGTTCATGAAGACATAGTCCTCGCCCTCTTGGTAGAGGTACTGATAGGGACGACGCTCTACGCGCACGTCTTCCAGTTTTTCGCCGATGTTGAAGCGACGCTCGAGCACGTTGCCGCTGACTACGTCCTTCAAGGTTACGTTCATGATGGTGTTACCCTTTCCTGGCTTGCGATGCAGGAAGTCGATGCAGAAGTACAACTTGCCGTCCATGCGGATGCAAGTACCTTTTTTGATGTCTTGTGAGTTAATCATAAGATATTCTTTTTTACTGATTTTGGGATTATTGTTTCAAATTCGGGAGCAAAGTTACGAAAAAATTTGCAAGTGTCAAAAAAAGTCCGTAATTTTGCAGGCCGAAAATAATAAAAATGATATAAAAACGATGAAAAGAACATTCCAACCCCACAATCGCCGTCGCAACAACAAGCACGGTTTCCGTCAGAGAATGGCCACCGCTAACGGTCGCCGCGTATTAGCAGCCCGTCGTGCTAAGGGCCGCAAGAAGTTGACCGTTGCCGACGAGCGCCACGGCAAGTAATCCTTGGGATTCCCTATCCTAGTTGAAAGATTGGGGATTAGAGATTAGAATTAGGGTGCGCCAAAGGTTTTGGTGCACCTTTTTTGTTGCAGGGAAAACGTAATGAAGAACATCGCAGTGCTCATATCAGGCGGCGTGGACTCGGCCGTAGTCGTCCACCAGCTGTGCGAACAGGGTTACCGCCCCGACCTCCACTATATTAAAATAGGTATGGAGGGCGAGGACTCGTCGTGCACGGCCGAGGAGGACATCGAACTCTCGCAGGCCACAGCACGCAAGTACGGGCTTCGGCTGGAGGTCACCGACCTGCAGAAGGAATACTGGGAACAGGTGGTGGGCTACGCTATCGAACGTGTGCGGAAAGGCCTGACGCCCAACCCCGACGTCATGTGCAATCGCCTCATCAAGTTCGGAGCCTTCGAGGAACGCATCGGACGCCACTACGACCTCGTGGCTACGGGGCATTATGCGACACGCATTGAAAAGGACGGACAAGTGTGGCTCGGCACCGCCAAAGACCCTGTGAAGGACCAGACCGACTTCCTGGCCCAACTCACTTACGAGCAGCTGCAGCATACCATCTTCCCCATCGGCCATCTGATGAAGGACGAGGTGCGCGACATAGCGATAAAGGCCGGACTGCCCTCTGCCCGTCGCAAGGACAGCCAGGGCATCTGCTTCCTGGGCAAGATTGACTACAACGAGTTCCTGCGCCGTTTCCTGGGCGAACAGGAGGGCCGCGTGATAGACATCGAGACGGGCAAGGTCGTAGGTCGTCATCGTGGCTTCTGGTTCCACACCATCGGTCAGCGCAAGGGTCTCGGACTGAGCGGCGGCCCATGGTTCGTGGTCAAGAAGAACGTCAAGAAGAACATCATCTTCGTTGCCCACGGCTGGGACACCCAGTTGCAGTATGGTCACGATTTCCGTCTGGCCGATTTTCATTTTATAACACCCCCTCTCATGGAGGAGGACTTTTCCCTCCCTTTAAGGGAGGGGCAGAGTGGGTCTATTTCCTTCAAGATTCGCCACGTCGACCACTTCATGCCAGGTAGCATCACTCTCGACGAGGAGGGCTACCACATCCACTCCGACCAACCCATTCAGGGCATCGCCCCCGGACAGTTCGGCTGCATCTACGACCGCGACCACCAGATTTGCTACGGCAGTGGCGAAATTGCCATCTACCGCGACCGCTAAAGCAGGGGAAACACCATATTTCGTGTTAAAATACAATAATAAATTCAACTTTTTAGCGAAATATGTGTCATAATCGCAAATAATAACGTAATTTTGGGGCGAAAAACCACAATATAACCTTTATAAACGAGAAAGATTATGAAAAAACTGATGACATTAACCCTGCTCGTAGCCACCGCAGTGTGCCTGACGGGCTGTGTAAGTAAGAAGAAGTTGGCTGCCTGCCAGACCGACTATAACTCCCTCATGGAGAAGTTCCAGAACACGCAGCAGCAGTTGTCCGACGCCAAGCAGAAACTGTCGGCAACGGAGGTTCGCGTCACTGGTCTGCAAGAGCAACTGAGCACCAACACGCGTGCCATGGCCAAGATGGAAGAGTCGAACAAGGCCCTGCAGGCATCGCTGAACCAGAGCCTCTCGAACGCCAGCCAGAACAACGTGAGCATCGAGAAGCTGGTTGACCAGATCAACGAGTCGAACCAGTATATCCGCCACCTGGTGGAGGTGAAGTCGAAGAGCGACTCGCTGAACATGGTACTCTCCAACAACCTCACCCGCTCCCTGTCGAAGGAAGAGCTGAAGGAGGTTGACGTGCAGGTACTGAAGGGCGTCGTCTACATCTCCCTGGCCGACAATATGCTCTACCAGAGCGGTTCCTACGAAATCAACGACCGCGCCGCCGAGACCCTGTCCAAGATTGCCAAAATCATCAAGGACTACAAGGACTACGACGTGCTCATCGAGGGTAACACCGACAACGTGCCCATCGCAAAGCAGAACATCCGCAACAACTGGGACCTCTCCTGTCTGCGTGCCTCCAGCGTCGTGCAGTGCCTGCAGACGAAGTATGGCGTTGACCCGAAGCGCCTGACAGCCGGTGGCCGTGGCGAGTTCAACCCCGTACAGAGCAACGACACCGAAGTGGGCAAGCAGCGCAACCGCCGCACCCAGATTATCATCACGCCGAAGCTCGACGAGTTCATGGAACTCATCGGCCAGGCTCCCGAGGAGAACAAGTAAGACTATCGAATAGGGATAAACGCAATAAGCCCCCTCGCACAATCGAGTGCGAGGGGGCTTATTTGTGTGGGTTACAGGGCTTACTGGCCGGAGTCGGCTGCGCTACTGCCCGACCGCTGACGCGGCAGGCGCTTGGCACGGCGCAGGGCTTCGGTGATGATCCACTGCAACTGTCCGTTGGTGGAGCGGAACTCATCGGCAGCCCACTTCTCGATGGCCGACATCGTGTCGGTGTCGATGCGCAGGATGAAATTCTTGGTCATGTTTTCCTTCTTGGCCATCGAAAACGGGTATTAGTCGTTGTATTCGCGTTTCAGTATGATGGAATTGCCAGTACCGGCCACCACTTCCCAACCGTCGTAACCCAGTTGGTTCAGCTTACGTTCCAAGCGGAACAAGGGCGTAATGACCTTATATTCGAATCGTTTCATAACTCCCCTTCCTTTTTAATTATTCAACGTACCGGTGTTCACTACGGGCTGGGCGGAATCGTCGCCACAGAGTACGACGAGGAGGTTCGAGACCATAGCGGCACGCTTGTCGTCGTCGAGTTCCACAACGTCCTCCTTGGCCAGCTTGTCCAGAGCCATCTTCACCATCGAAACGGCACCTTCCACAATCTTCTCGCGGGCCGTGATGATGGCCGAAGCCTGCTGGCGACGCAACATGACAGCTGCAATCTCGGGGGCATAGGCGAGATAGTTGATGCGGGCCTCCACAACCTCGATGCCGGCAAGGGCCAGACGGTCGTCGAGTTTCTGTTCCAGAAGTTGGTTGATTTCCTCACTGCCCGAACGCAGGGTGAGTTCGCCAGCACCACCGTCCTCGTCGTCGTAGGCATACTGTCCGGCCACCTGTCGCAGGGCAGCATCGCTCTGTACGCGAACGAACTTTTCGAGGGCGTTCATGATGCTCTTCACGTCGGTGCCCACCTGACCCTGTGCCGTTGTGGCCATGGTCTGTGTATCGACCTCAAAGAGAGCCTTATACGTGTCCTTCAACTTCCACACGAGCACGAGGCCTATCATGACCGGATTGCCCACCTTGTCGTTGACCTTGATGGGTTCGGCATCCAGGTTGCGGGCACGCAGCGAGAGTTTCTTCGAACCATAGAAAGGGTTGATCCAATAGTAGCCAGCCTTGGCGAAGGTACCTGAGTACTTGCCAAACCATGTGATGACACGGGCCTCATTGGGCTCCAGCATCATGAAACCGCACCAAAGGATGATGGTGATGATGCTACCAATCACACCCAGTAGCAAGAAGGGAGCGGGCGAGCCCCATTCGGCGTCGATGAGAGCGAGGCCGTAGATGAAGATTGCAGGGAAACCCAGTGTAAGTACCAGATTAACAAACAACATGAGGAAACCATTCAATACTGTTCCTTCGAAACGTTTTTCATTTGTCTCCATAGCTTTACTTTTTATTAGAGGTTAATAACATGATATCATTTTGATATTGCAAAGGTATCGATATAAAATAAAACGCGCAAAATAATTTGCACGTTTTAACACAAATTTAACACTACGCGCGCTCAGCCATCATGCGTCGCCACTTGAAGTAGCCGAAAATGGCAATGACAACGTAGAGGGCGTAGAGCGAGGCCTTGAAGGGGATGTCCTTGTAGAAGTAGAGCACGCAGGTGACGACATCCACGGCAATCCAGATGAACCATTGCTCCAGGTACTTATGTGCCAAGGCCCAGATGCCCACGATGGAGAGGGCCGTAGTGAACGAGTCGGCCAGGGGGACGTTGGAGTTGGTGAACGACACCAGCAGCCAATAGATGAAGGCCCATACGGTCGCGATTATCAGCATCCAGGGCAGCACCAGACGGCGGGGGAAGTGGGTTGGGGCCTCTCCCCCATCCCCTCCACCAAGGGAAGGGGCTTTCTTACCAATCCATCGCCACCAACCGTAGACGGTCATCGACAGGTAGTAGAACTCCATGCCGCAGTCGGCATAGAGTCCCTTTTGGTAATAGAGCACGATGCCCAGGCTCTGCATGGCGAAACCCACGGCCCACATCCAGATGCTGGCCTTATATTCCAACAGGATATACGCCAGGCCCAGCACCGTGGTCACAATATCAAGCCAATTTACAGACATAGCAGCTCCCTCTCTCTTTTAAAACTTAAGCGCAATGCTGCCCATTGCCGTAAATCCGGCCATCGGCACGTAGCCAATCTGGTAATAGCGGTTCTGCTCGGGGTAAGCGGCGCCAACGATGGCCGAGTACACCCATCCGCTGGAGGCGTAGTGACTATTGAAGATGTTGTTCAGGTTCAGACCAAAAAGGATGTGTTTCAGTCCCTTCTGGGCAACCTTCAGGTCGTAGCCTAAGTGTATGTCCGTCTGTGTGTATCGGGGCAGCGAGCGATCCTTGTTGCACGTATTGTCGAGATACTGCCGCGAAACGAAATTGGTGTGCCACGTGGCCTCGAAGCCCTTCCAGTGGAAGTCGGCAAAGCCATTCAGAATGACCGACGGCGAGAAGGCCAGCGTGGAGTTGTCGTAGTGCATGGTGGTGGCAGGCAGGTCGTTCCACGAGTCGTCATAGGTCTCGACAACCTCGTCGAAGTCGAGGATGGCATTGCGGCTGATGGCTGCATTGGCCTCCAGCGAGAACCAGTCGGTAATGTCCACGCCCGCCGTCAGTTCCAGGCCCAGCCGGTAGCTCTTGGCAATGTTTGTGGTCAGGTTCTCGCCAATGTCGCTCAGCAGGCCCGTCTGCACGAACTGATTGTGGTAGTACATCGCATAGAGTCCCAGCCCGGCGTGCCAGCGCTCCGCCTGGTAGTTGTAGCCCAGCTCCACGTCGTGGAGGCTCTCGGCCTTGGGGGCGGGGTAGTTGCCGTTGTCGGTGAAGTTGTTGCGTTCAGGTTCGCGATGGCTGAGGGCATAGGACACGTAAGCCGAATGGCCATCCTTGTGATAGGAGAAACCGACCTTGGGGTTTACGAAGTCATACTGTTTCTTGATGTTCAAGAGATGAGCCTTGTAGGTGCCATCCGCCTGCTTCACAAAAGAATCGTGAGTGCCACTGGTGATAAAGCCCACATGGCGATACTGCACATCGGCAAAGGCGTCCCATGAGGGGGAAATGTGGTACATGGCCTTCACGAAGATCTGACCGTCAGTCTTTTCGGCATCGTTGTCGCAGTAGTGGTAGCGCCCCTGGTCGGTGAAGAGGTCTGCCTCCAGTTGGTCGTTGCTTGTGTACAGGAGATAGCCATAGTGGTTGGCCTCGAAGTTCTGCATCGAGGCACCCCCGATGATGTCCCAGTGTGCATCCTGATAGTTGACGTTCCACACCAGACCGTAGCAGTCCTGCGTCACGCCCTTGCGTCGGACATAGTCGGCCCTACCCAGCGACGAACCGTCGGAGAGCGTCAGGGGAAGACCAAACTTCTTCGGGCCTTTGTTCTGGTAACGGAACTCTTCATAATAGCCATGTCCATGGGTGTAGTGCAGGGTTCCGCTTGTACTCCAGCGGTCTCTGATGCGCCATGAGAGGTTCAGCAGGCTGCGGTTCTGCCAGAAGTTGTCGGTGGTGCGCGGCCACAACGAACCGTCTTTCATGACATAACGGTCAATCGTCCACCCTCCGCTCCAGTCGGGTGTGAAGTGTTCGTACAGGCTGTTGTACTTCCCCAGTCCGCGGTCGAACATATCCTTATAGGTGCGCACACCGTCGTAGGCGTTCATGCTGTAGTCGTCGTTGCCTGCCGTCACACCGTTCCATGCCTGGCCCGTCCGTTCATAGTTGCCGATATTCTTATAGCTGACCTTCAGCGTTCCTCCATTATTAATATAGGTAAGGCCGCCATAGTAACTGCCGCTGTTACCCTCCGTGCCGTGGATGTATCCGTCGGTGTGGGTGCCGTGATAGGCTCCGTCTATGATGAAATGATTTTTCAGCAGACCTGTAGAGGCGTTGCCTCCAAAATTCCAGGTATTGTAGGAACCGCCCGAAAGAGTCAGTTGCAGTTCGGGCATCGTGTTAGCGAACTTCGTCTGCAAGGCCACCGTACCACCAAAGGCACCATCGCCGTTCGTCGAGGTACCCACACCCCGCTGTATCTGCACGTTGGAGAGCAGGGCCGCATACGAGTTCATATTAGCCCAGAAGACGCACTGGTCCTCGGGCGAGTTCAGGGAGACACCGTCCAGCGTCACGTTGATGCGCGAGTCCCCTGCCCCACGGATGCGCATGTAGGTGGTACCCGTTCCCACACCATTCTCGCTCCAGGCCGTCACGCCAGGTGTTCGGGCAAAGAGGAAGGGCAGTTCCTGACCCGTCCGGCTGAACGTCTCCAGCTGTTTCCTGTCAATTTTCGCCACCGCAAATGGTGCATTATTGGGGGCTTTTACAGCCTTCACCACCACCTCCTGCAATTGCTCCATCTTCATGGAGTCGGCATTTTCAATCTTTTTACCTTGGGCAAAACCCATCTCTGCCATGCCCATCACGAGCACAGCAACCAACAATCTGTTCATGTCTTTAGTATTTATAATGTTCATACTCTCTACGCCGGCATTACCCGGTTCAGATTCATAGGGTCTGTTCTCAGCCACGCCAAACGGCGCAGCACCCCTGATAACGGTTGCAAAGGTACGAATAAGCGAGCAAAATACCAAAGATATTTGAGTTTTTTCGAGCGCGAGTACCTAAAACCGCAGGTTAAAGGTACGAATAAACCACGAATTACACAAAATAATTCGTGGTTTTCATTGTCACTGGTTCATATTTTGCACCCGCCGCCACTTCTCCAGCAGGGCATTCATGTCGGGAGGAAGTTCGCTGGTGAAGTCCAGTTCCTGTCCCGTCCGTGGATGACGGAAACCGAGGGTGCGGGCATGCAGTGCCTGACGCGGACAGAGTTCAAAACAATTATGGATGAAGGCCTTGTACGAGCTGCTTCGCTCGCCTCGCAGAATTTCCTGCCCCCCATAGCGTTCGTCGTTGAAGAGCGTGTGCCCGATGCTCTTCATGTGGACGCGAATCTGGTGGGTGCGTCCCGTCTCCAGCCGGCACTCGACCAGGGTAACGTGGCCCAGTCGCTCCAGCACCCGATAGTGGGTGACGGCAGGTTTGCCCGTAGGGTTGTCCTCGGGCAGGACAGCCATCTGCAGACGATCCTTCGGGTTGCGTCCGATATTGCCCTCGATGGTTCCCTCGTCCTCGGCAAAAGGCCCCCATACCAGGGCGTTGTAGAGTCGGCGGGTGGTGTGAACGAAGAACTGCTGGCAGAGACTGGTCTTCGCTTCGGGCGTCTTGGCCACTACGAGCAGTCCTGAGGTATCCTTGTCGATGCGATGAACCAGTCCCACGGTAGGGTCGTTGGCATCGAAACGCGGGTCGTCGCGCAGGTACCATGCGAGCGCATTCACCATCGTGCCCGTAAAGTTGCCGCATCCGGGGTGCACGACCAACCCGGCAGGTTTGTTGATGACAAGCAGATCGTCGTCTTCATAGACCACGTCCAGGGGGATGTCCTCGGGCACGATTTCCCAGTCACGCTTGGGACGGTCGAGCATCAGCGTCACCACGTCGCCCGCCTTCACCTTGTAGTTGCTCTTCACGGGGTTTCCGTTCACCTGTATGAACCCCGCCTCAGCAGCCTTCTGGATGCGGTTGCGACTGGTGTCGCCCAGGTGATCCATCAGGAACTTGTCCACACGCATCGGGTTCTGTCCCCTATCGGCTTCCACCCGACGATGCTCGTAGAGGTCAGTTTCCAGTATCTCTTCCTCGTCGTCAATCATAGTCAAAGAGATTTACATCCTCCGCTGCGTCAACGTCGATGTCCGACAGGCTGTCAACGTCCAGTTCCTCCTCCCGATTGTCGCCTACAATCAGGGTGATGACGGCATCCGCAGGCACACGTTCGCCCGCCATGACGGTGCGACCCTGGCACTTCACGCCATAGACCCAGTCCTTATCGCCCGGAATGCGTTCGACGGGCCCCATGCGAAATCCCAGCTGGCGCAGTCGCTCCTGTGCCTCGCGCAACGAACAGTTGTCGGCAATGTCGGGCAGACCGACGGTAGGCGACTCGCGCGAGTTGATGGTCAGGTATATCTCGCGGCCCGACTTCACACGGCTGCCAGCCTTCGGCAACTGCACCATGATGGCTCCCGAAGGGCGGTTGCGGTCGTAGATGGAATCCACCACCACGGCCTTCAGTCCCTCCATGTCCAGGGTGTACTCGGCATCGCCTATCAGTTTGCCCTCGACGTTGGGCACTACTATCTTTTCCCCGTGGTGGGTGTATATGTCAAGCCCCATCCATACGCCGACAGCCAGCAGTATGGCCACCAGCCCCATTGCCAGCAGGTTACCCCACAGGATGGGACTCAGCATCTTCTGTTTGAACTCTTTTCCAGTCATAAAATTATAGCTATTTGGTTATGGTCCACTCGCGCATCCCGTCAAAGGTCTGGATGCGCAGCGTTATCGTGTCGGCCTCGACTGCACTGAGACGCAGCGAGGCATAGAGGTCGGTACTGTAGGCCACAGGGTCGTCGCCCTGACGGTGATGGAGGCGCAGGTAGGCATGGTTCCCTGTCAGGCTGTCGGTGGCATAGCCCCAGTCGTGCTTGCCTCCCTGGGTTTTCGGGCGCAGGTGCAGATTGAGATACCGGGGACTGCACCATAGGCTGACGACCGCCGTGGGGTCAAAGACAGCCACCTGCGTTGAGTCGCGCAGCAATGCGGCCGACTGCAGCGTATAGAGGGTCACGCGCCCATCGTCCTCCCGTGCATATCCGGCCAGTGCCCGGTAGACGACACTCGGGCGCAAGTCCTCCTGTGGGTTCACGAGTTCGAGTCGCGTGTCGTTGTCCAGTACGATGAATGAGAGTATGCCCGCCGAGTCCGTGGGACAGTCCACCAGCTCCGAGACAATGCTGGGAAAGGGAGCATCGTCGTCATCGTGGCACGACGACAGGAGGCAGGTCAGCAAACCGCCCAGAAGCAGGAGCGAAAGTCTAACGGGCACTTTCATAGTTCCTTACCGGGTTGGCATACATGGTGAGGATGCGCTCGCGCAGGAAGTCGTCGTCGCGCTGGGGCAGGTCGATGAGCTCAATGCGGCCCTGCACGTATTTCTCGAACTCCACGAGCTGCTTGTGGGTGTAGCGGTCGGCATGAACGGCTTTTCCCGAGAGCAGGTCGAAAGCAGCATAGTTGACGGGGAACAGGCGATAGTTGCGGTGTATCTCAATGTCTATCCGGCGGGCCAGCTCCGAGAAGAAGTCCTTTGCACCCAGTCCCGCTAGCTCGTCGATCCACGTATTCACGGGACGTCCCGTCTGGTAGTGGACGTGGCCCTTCTGGCCGAAGATGCCGGTCTTCATGTTCAGCAGGTCGTCCTGTTTCGACTTTTTCCATGCCGGGTCGTTGCGGCGCTGTTGGAACTCCTTGGCCTTCAGGTAGTCGCAGGGGTCATATTCGTAACTGATGCTGAGTGGTACGATGTTCAGGTTGCGTATGCATTCCGATATTTTCTCTGTACCCTCTGTCTTCGCTGTGCCCTCTGTGTCGCTCGCAAGGGCAAGCATCTTCAGCAGCGACACCTGCGTCTCGTCGCTGGAGTCCTTGGCACGTCCCTCGCGCTGAGCTATCCAGATGTTCTCGTGCTTCTCGCGAATGACGTGTTGCATGTAGCGGCTCATCAGGAGGCTGCTCTCGTAGAGCTCATGGCGTGCAATGTTGCGCCGCACGATGAAGGCCTTGTTGAGGCGCACCAAGGTACGTATCCAGGGATAAACGAGCAGATTGTCGCCAATGGCTATCTCGCACGTGGTAGGGAACTTCGCGTCGTAGAGCATCACGTCCAGTATGGCACTGTCGAGCACGATGTCGCGATGATTGCTCAGGAACGTGTAGCGCTCGTCTCCTGGGGCTACGCCGTCGTGGGCGAAGGTGTGTCCCGTGCTGCACTTCCGCAGTACGTGGTTCACCACGGGCTTCATGAAGCGTGCCTGGAAACCGAGCGTCGAGCGAATGCCCAGGGTGGCCAGTCGCAACATGCCCCGGCTCAAGCCCAGGGGCAGGAAGGGTGCCACACTCTGGAGTATGTGCGAGAACTGCCTGTCGTGGAGCAAACTCTCTATCGCCTCCTTCACCTCATCGTCGTTGTAGGGCCTTATGGCGCTGAATTCGTCGTTCATGCTATGAATTTTTCACTTTTCACTTATCCTCTATAATCTCCGTCATCACGTCCTTGATGTCGAGTCCGGCGGCTCTCACCTGCTGGGGGATGAAGCTGGTGGCCGTCATGCCGGGGGTGGTGTTGATTTCCAGCAGGTTTATCTTCTCACCCTCGGTGATGATGTAGTCGATACGGATGATGCCGCTGCACCCCAGCACATCGTAGAGCATCGAGGTGAGTTTCTGCACGCGCTCCGTCAGATGCTCCGAGATGCGTGCCGGAGTGATTTCATCGCTTTCGTTGTTGTACTTGGCAGCATAGTCGAAGAATTCGTTCTTGCTGACCACCTCCGTGACGGGGAACACGTGTCCTCCGGTCCGTGTCTTATAGCATCCGCAGGTGAGTTCCGTGCCCTGCATGAAGGCCTCCACCATGACGTCCTCTCCCTCCTTCAGGGCCAGTTCTATGGCGGGGCGCAACTGCTCGGGCGTCTTCACCTTCGTGGTGCCGAACGAGCTGCCGCCACGCGACGGTTTCACAAAGCAGGGCAGACCGATGCGCGACAGTATCTCCTCGTCGCTCACCTCCTGGTCGTGCCCCACCCTCACGGTCAGGCTGTCGGCCACGCTGACACCCATGCCGCGCACGTAGTTGTTCAGCACGAACTTGTCGTATGTCATCGCCTCCACCAGCACGTTGCTCGTTGAGTAGGGCATTCCGATGAGCTCGAAGTAACCCTGCAGCACCCCGTTCTCGCCCGGGGCACCGTGGATGGTGATATAGGCATAGTCGGGACGCACCGTCCGTTCCCCGTCCTGGAAACTGAAGTCATTCCGATCCACAGGCGCGCGGCGGCCGTCGGCCAGTATGGCCTCCCAGTGGCGGGCGCGAATCTCCACCTTGTAAACGATGTAGCGCTCTTTGTCGAGGAACGATTCGATGCCCTCGGCACTCCTCATGCTGACATCGTGCTCTGCGGAGTCTCCACCGCAGATGATAGCTATTGTCTTTCTCATTTTCGGTCGATTTGTTCTATTTGCCCGTAAAGTTACAAATAAAAATCCGAATGGCACTCGATATTCCCAAAATTTACCGCGTTATTTCACAATTTATCAACATGACGACTTATGAGAAGCGGGAGGGCGAGGCAGTAGCCTTATGCCCGACATGGGTGTACCTAAATATGGAGAGCCGAACCTCACGGCCCAGCTCTCCACGGACTTACTAATAACAACACAGCGCCCCACACTATGAGAAAAGGGGCAACTGGCTGCGGGTCAGGGCGCAGCGGCGTGTAAGACCGACGCTGCGCCCTATTTCTTTCAGCGGCTACTCCGCTTCGTCGTCACTTCCCCAGATGTCCCAGGCGTTGTCCTGGCGACCTAACTGAGTGTTAGTAGTATTAGCATTGTTCTTGTCAATATCTATAGAGGTAATCATAATACCCGTCCTGATGCGCAGGGGTACGATGCGTGTATCGGGTGCAATATATATCTTGTTCATAGTCTTGTTATTTATAGTCATTATTTAATGTC